>DOTV01000221.1:21374-31785 GCA_003520925.1 Bacteroidales bacterium
GCCCGCTGAACGGAACTCTGATTGAGAAGTATTCCGAAGCCGGGGAGTTGGCTGCGGCCGGAAAGCCCCTGGCGAAAATAGCCGACCTGTCATTGATCAGATTGAAAGTTTACGTCAGTGGTGCTCAGCTGGGAAAGATTAAAACAGGCCAGGAGGTCACAGTAAGAATTGACAAAGGGGAAAAAGATTATTCCTCATTTGCAGGCAAAGTTAGCTACATCTCCGGCAAGGCTGAATTCACACCAAAGATTATACAGACCAAAGAAGAGCGGGTCACATTCGTATATGCCGTGACAATAGATGTCATTAATGACGGCTCAATGAAATCAGGAATGCCGGGAGAAGCAATATTTTAAGATGAACGAAATAATCAGGGCATCGGGTATCGGGAAAAAATTTGGAGCCACACAGGCTTTGAAGGATATTTCATTTGAGGTTATTAATGGAGAGGTATTCGGATTTATTGGTCCCGACGGTGGCGGAAAAACAACCCTCTTCAGGATAATTGCTACCCTGTTGTTACCTGATGAAGGGGAGCTGAATGTGCTTGGATCAGATTGCAGGACGGGATTCAGGGACCTCAGGAAAAATATTGGCTATATGCCGGGAAGGTTCAGCCTCTACCAGGACCTGACAGTTGAAGAGAATCTTAACTTTTATGCCACGGTTTTCGGAACTACGGTAAGCGAGAATTACGAACTTATAGCAGACATCTATTCACATATTGAGCCTTTCAGTAAAAGGCTTGCAGGAAAGCTTTCAGGCGGAATGAAGCAGAAACTTGCATTATCATGCGCCCTCATTCATAAACCCCCGTTGCTAATTCTGGATGAACCAACAACAGGAGTTGATGCGGTTTCAAGATCAGAGTTCTGGGAAATGCTCAGAAAGTTGCGACAGCATAATATAACAATTCTGGTTTCAACCCCCTATATGGATGAAGCAATGAAGTGCGACAGGGTCGCGCTCATACAGGACGGCAAAATCCTTTCGGTCGATAAGCCTCAGAATATCAGGAACGGATTTAAAAGCAGACTGTTCAGATTTATGGCAGCCGACAAGTACAGGCTGATGCTTGCCCTGAGAAAATACTCTGAAACCATAACTGCATATCCATTCGGAGATTCGGTCCATGTAACTTTCAGAAATGACAGCTATGATGATTCATTGATTAACATATTTAGATCTGAAGGAATTGAAAATGTAATTATTGAAGAAACAAAAGCCGGAATCGAGGACAGGTTTCTTGAACTTATGGAGGCGTGAAGGGATAACGGCATAAGGGCATAACGGCGCGACGGTAAAATTCCCCCTTTGAAGGGGGCAGGGGGATGCAAATGGTAAATCTAAATAATGACAAATAACACAGTAATATCAGTCCGCAATCTTGTGAAGAAGTTCGGTAATTTCACCGCCAACGACAACCTGAATTTTGAAGTTTTCAAAGGTGAGATCTTCGGATTCCTTGGTGCCAATGGTGCTGGCAAGACAACAACAATCAGAATCCTTTCGGGTTTGTCAGTGCCTACTTCGGGAGATGCACTGGTTGCAGGATTCAGCGCGTTACATCAGCCTGAAGAAATTAAAAAGATAATTGGATATATGTGTCAGAAATTCTCCCTTTATGAAGATCTGACCGTCAGGGAGAATATCATGCTTTATGGTGGAATATACGGTTTGAACAGGAAGCTCATAAAAGAGAGGACAAATGACCTCCTGGAGAAGCTTAATTTCGGTGCATACGGCAATAAGCTGATTGCCTCCCTCCCGCTGGGACTGAAACAGAAGCTTGCATTTTCAGTTGCGGTTCTGCATGAACCCGAAATAGTTTTTCTCGATGAACCTACGGGAGGGGTTGATCCTGTTACCCGCCGGCAGTTCTGGGAAATGATATATGAAACCGCTTCAAGGGGTATCACTGTTTTTGTTACAACACATTACATGGATGAAGCTGAGTATTGCGACAGGATATCAATAATGAACGAGGGCAGTATAGTAGCACTGGATACTCCTGCGAACCTTAAGAAACAATATGATGCAGAGTCAGTGGAGGAGGTGTTTGTTAAGATTGCAAGGCCCCCTATCCCGCATAAATTTGTACTTAAACAAGAGGAATAAAAACATTACTTACTATATGAATCGCTTCCTTGGGTTTGTAAGAAAAGAGTTCCTGCACATTTTCAGGGATTACCGGACCCTTATCATCCTGTTCGGTTTGCCTGCAGCACAGATCATGCTGTTCGGTTATGTCGTCAGCACCGACATTAAAAATGCGGGGGTTGCTTTTCTTGATCTGTCAAAAGATGAAATCACAGTTAAAATCTCTGATAAGATTTGTTCCTCAGGATTCTTTAAAAGAACCGGAGACCTTATTGATTACAATGATATTGACAGGGTAATGAAAATGGGGAACACAAAAGCAGTTATCGTTTTTGAAAATGATTTCGGTCGCAACCTGATGAGCGAAGGGAAAGCTGAAATATCTATTATTGCTGACGGGTCGGAACCAAACACAGCTACCCTGGTAACGAATTATCTTACAGCAATTATAACTGATTTCAACAGGGAATTTTCCGGTTCATCTGCATCGCTGTCCTTGTCAGTACAGTCCGAAGTAAGGATGTTTTATAACCCGGGATTGAAGGGTCATTATATGTTTGTCCCGGGTGTTATTACACTCATTATGATCCTTATATGTGCACTCATGACCTCGGTGACAATAACCCGTGAGAAAGAATTCGGTACTATGGAGGTCCTTATGGTATCCCCGCTTAAGCCTGTTCAGATAATCCTTGGCAAGGTAATGCCCTATTTCTTTCTTTCATTTATTGATGTGATAATAATTTTGCTGCTCTCGTGGCTTGTTTTTGACCTGCCGGTAAAGGGCAGTCTGGTCCTTTTACTTTCCGAAAGCATGCTATATATTATGATGAGCCTTTCCCTGGGGATACTTATTTCAACAGTCTCAGGTACAATGCAACAGGCAATTTTTATTTCTCTTGTGGGAATGATGCTGCCGACAGTGTTGCTTTCAGGATTTATTTTCCCGATTGAAAATATGCCGGTAGCATACCGTTGGATCAGCTCTGTTCTTCCTCCGGGATATTTTCTCGTAATTTTAAAAAACATCATGATAAAAGGTACCGGCTTCTTTTATGTATGGAAGGAGACACTCATTTTGGTTCTGTTTACAGTTGCATTTATCGGGCTTAGTGTCAGAAATTTTAAGATAAGGTTACAATAAATGTATTATGTATTATGTATTACAGGCGATGTCAATTCTTACGTGTAGCTCAGTATTACTCAGTGTAACGCCGTGGTTAAAATGATAAACTGATGAGAACTATCTTTTATCTAATAAGAAAAGAATTCATCCAGATCTTCCGGAACAAGTTTATCGGCAGGGCAATCTTTGGCGTTCCGATAATTCAGATGCTTATACTTGTTCCCGCGGTGACCTTTGAGATCAGGGACATTAAATTATGCATAATCGACAGGGATATGTCTTCTGCTTCCCGTAGCCTGATCAGCCAGTTGGAGGGATCAAAATTCTTCAGGATTACGAATTCAACATTTTCGGAGAAGGAGGCTGAGAGTCTCCTGCTTAAAAACAAATGCATCATGGTGCTTCAGATCCCGTCGGATTTCGGCAAGGATATTGGAAACGGGAAACCAGTTAAATTGATGTCCTCCATTAACGCAATCAATGCAACAACTGCGCAGCTCTCATGGGCCTACCTTAACGGAGTTCTGCGGGATTACAACCTGGACCAGGCAAAACAAAATATCAACAGAAGCGCCGTTTCAGCTATCTCGCAGATTGATATCCGGAACCGTTACTGGTATAATGAACTCCTCAACTACAAATTCTATATGCTTCCTGGCATTCTGGGTATTCTTGTCACCGCAATCGGATTTTTGCTCGCAGGGCTGAATCTTGTCAGGGAAAAGGAGGTGGGCACCATTGAACAGATCAATGTAACGCCTGTCAGAAAACATCAGTTTATAATTGCAAAAATGGTCCCGTTCCTGTTAATCGGACTTGCTGATCTTGTACTGGGTCTTTTAATCGGTAAGCTGGCTTTCAATATTCCTTTTGAAGGCAGCATAGCCCTTCTTTTCTTTAGCGCTTCAATATTTCTGATTGCCGTACTTGGTTTTGCGCTTTTCATTTCAACTTTTTCGGGTACCCAGCAGCAATTTATGTTCATTGCCTTCTTCTTTATGATAATTTTCATTCTTATGAGCGGCATTTTCACTCCCCTTGAGAGCATGCCGTGGTGGGCAAGGAAGATCGATCTTGTGAATCCCGTGGCTTATATAATGAAAATCAACAGGATGGTTATGCTCAAGGGTTCAACGATTCATGATATCAGCAGAGATATATATTCACTGATTATAATTGCAATAATCTTTACAGCGCTGGCAGTAAAGCGCTACAGAAAAACAGCATAAAAAAGATTTCCCGCGGATTACTGTTGTTGCAGATCGATTTACCTGCTGTCTCGTGATCTGCTTATCTTCTGAAAATAAATTATTTGAGCAATATTGTTGCCATTACAGGCCAGTGGTCGGAGATGTAAATCCCCCGTTCTTTCTTGATAAATGTCTTATGTTCAAGAACTTTCATCCCGTTTCTTACAAATATATAATCAATTCTTCCGGAGCTTGTGCTATCCGAGAAACCGTTAAATGTATAAGCCGGACCCATTGGTCTCTTCTCAGTTACAGCGTAAGTATCGCTTAACAAAGGAACGCTTTCATAAGGTCCTGTAAGTATTTTATATCCTTTGCCTGAAATCAGCATATTTAAATCACCTGTGATCACAAAAGGGAAACCTGAAGCTATGCTGTCAACTTTGCCAAGCAACAATCCGGAGCTCATAATTCTCGCAGAATCAGAATCATGAGCAAAATGTGTATTGAAAAAATAAAAGTGTTCTGATGTAGACTTTTCTGAAAGTTCCACCCAGGTTACAATACGCGGAAGCCCGGCTCCCCATGCCTTTGAACCCGCCACTTCAGGAGTCTCTGACAACCAGAAAGTCCTAGTCCTTATCAGATCAAACCTCTCCTTCCTGTAAAAGACCGGATTCATTTCACCACCTTTTGCTCCGTCATTTCGCCCAACCCCGATAGAGTTATAATCAGTCATCACCGAATCGAGATAATCATACTGCCTGATCAGAACTTCCTGCATACCTATCAGGTCGGGTTTTTCATTCTTCAGGAACCGGCAAAGGAACCCTGCCCTGTTAGGCCATGCATTTGCACTGTCCCTTGGATTATCATACCTTATATTGAAAGTCATAACCTTTAGAATATCCTCATCCGATCTTTTTTTACATCCCTGCATAAGAACCAGAATGAGAACTGCAGAAACAAGGAAGAATCTCTTCATACGATTGAATTTAATCTGAAAATCAGGTACCCCGAAAACAAAAATAATGAAAGATGAGCAATTTGAAATGTGAATTTCCCCTTTAAAAGTAATGATGCAAATATACTTATATTTGCAGGAGGTTCGACAAAGGGTGAATTGACACCCGCAAAAGAAAACCAACAAATTGATTAATAACTACTTGTTGAACATATTTCTTCGCTGATGCCTGATATTATTAAGCTTTTACCCGATTCGGTTGCAAACCAGATCGCTGCAGGAGAAGTTATTCAGCGGCCGGCATCAGTTGTAAAAGAACTGATGGAAAATGCAGTAGATGCGAAAGCTGGTTCCATTGATGTCATTATTAAAGACTCAGGAAGAACTCTTGTTCAGGTAATCGACAATGGCTCAGGGATGTCGGAGACCGATGCAAGGCTCTCATTTGAAAGACATGCAACTTCAAAGATAACCTCAGCCCACGATCTCTTTGCAATTACTACCAAGGGTTTCAGAGGTGAGGCACTGGCTTCAATAGCAGCTGTTTCGATGGTTGAGCTCAGAACCAGAAAACATGAAGATGATTCAGGAACTCTGATCATAATAAACGGTTCAAAGGTCGAAACACAGGAGCCATGCAGCTGCCCCTCCGGTTCGAACTTTTCTGTAAAGAACCTTTTCTACAATATCCCGGCCCGGAGACGATTTCTGAAGTCGGACAATACTGAAATGAGGCATATAATTACAGAGTTTCAGAAGATCTCTATTGCTCATCCCGGAATCAGGTTTACTCTGCATCATAATGATAATGAAATATATACGCTTGGATCAGCTAATCTGCGCCAAAGGATAATAGGTGTATTCGGCAAGCAGATAAACAACGACCTGATTACTCTCGAAACTGCCACAACACTAATAGGTATTAAAGGATTTATTGGGAAGCCTGAGAATGCCAGACGGACATATGGGGAGCAGTTCTTTTTTGTCAATAACAGGTTCATGAAACATCCATATTTTCATAAAGCAGTTATTGAAGCATACCAGAATATACTTCCGCCTGAGGCAATTCCTTCGTATTTCATTTTTATGGAAACGGATCCTGCCTCGATAGATATAAATATTCATCCTACAAAAACAGAGATCAAATTTGAAGATGAACGATCGATCTGGCAGATACTTATGGCGTCTGTCAGAGAGGCTCTCGGAAGGTTTAATATTGTACCTTCTCTCGATTTTAATGATGAAGGTCTGATAGATATCCCTGTCAGATCGGCATTTAAGAGTATTCCTGATCCTCCCTCTATTGAAATTGACCCGCGTTACGATCCCTTTGCCGGTGATGATAAAGTTTCCAATCAGAACAGACTTATCGAGAGGTTCGAAAGAGAAAATAATTCGGGTTGGGAAAAACTTTATACCGCTCTTGAACATGAAGTTCCGGAACCTGCTGTGAACGGGACAGACAGGAAGTTTTTTCAGATAAAGAACAAATACATTGTTTGTCCGGTTAAATCGGGCCTTATGCTTATTGACCAGAAAAGGGCTCATGAAAGGATCCTTTATGAAAAGTTCCTTGAAAACCTTAACAATAACAGAAGCCTCAGCCAGTCGGAGTTGTTTCCAGTCAGTGTAGAGCTGAATCCGGCAGATATTCTTGTACTTAAAGAAATTGAAGTAGATATCAGGCTGCTTGGTTTTGCTTTCAGCTTTTCGGGAAAAAACATGATTTCAATAACCGGACGTCCTTCTGAAATAGGTTCATCTGACCCGGCGATGATGATTGAGATTCTGCTTGAAGAGTTTAAGAAGACACAGTCGGATCCCTCAACCGGGATAAGAGAAAAGGTAGCCTCCGCCATGGCAGGTGCCTCAGCAATCCCCTATGGAAAAGCGCTTATGAAAAGTGAAATGGAGGATCTGTTCGATACACTCTTCCTGTGCAAAGCACCTAATTACTCACCAAAAGGGAAAGCTGTCATCAACATTTTAACGCTTGAAGAGATTGATAAAAGACTCCGATAATAGTATATTTGCCCGTAATTAAATTGATTGTATAAATAAAAGCTTATAAATGAACGGATACGGCAGAGGTTTAATGGCATTACCGCCTGTGGTAAAGAATCTCATCCTGATAAACGTCTTTATGCTTATTGCAGACTTTACTGCAAAAAGTGTTTTCGGAGTTGATCTTACTGCAGTACTCGGGCTTTACTTTCCGAAGTCGGATCAATTCATGCCTTTGCAGATAATTACACACATGTTCATGCATGCTAATTTCATGCATCTTTTTTTCAACATGTTTGCTCTCTATATGTTTGGCGGCATCCTCGAAAATGTGTGGGGCCCCAAAAGGTTCCTGATCTATTATCTGGTTTGCGGCCTGGGTGCGGCGCTCGTCCACGAAACCGTAATAATGTTCGAGTACAATAAACTTATAAATACTGTTTCACCCGATAATCTTCAGATTGTGATTGATAACGGGGCCAAGGTTTTAAATGAAGGGAAGCAGTATGCTGATGTAACGATGAGAGATCTCCAGATGCTGCTTAATACTCCTACAGTGGGGGCTTCAGGTGCTATTTTCGGAGTACTTCTTGCATTTGGCGTCCTCTTTCCAAATACCCAGCTTATGCTTCTGTTCCCTCCCATTCCCATAAAAGCAAAATATTTTGTTATCGGTTACGGGGCTATTGAGCTCTATCTGGCACTTACCCAGCCCGGCAGCAATATTGCTCATGCTGCTCACCTCGGAGGTATGCTGTTTGGCTATATCCTGATAAGGTACTGGAGAAAAACGACCACAACCCTGTATTGATGAGAATCTGGGACGATATCGGAAAAACTTTCAAAAACGGAAACAGCCTGACAAGACTGATCTATGTTAACATTGCAGTTTTCTTGCTTATCACAATTGGTTCTATTATTGCATATCTGCTTAATAATCAGACTCTTCAGATTAACTTACTGAATTGGCTTTCAGTTCCGTCTTCATTCAAAGCCTTTCTTGTAAGACCCTGGACCCTTATTACTTATATGTTTACCCACAAGGATATCCTCCATATCCTGTTCAATATGCTGTGGCTTTACTGGTTCGGTACCATATTTCTTGAATATCTCGATCAGAAAAAGCTTGTTGCAGTCTACCTTCTCGGAGGTATTTGCGGAGCTGTTGTATATATAATCTCATTCAATATTTTCCCGGCCTTCGATCAGGTTGTAAATGAATCGGTAGCCATAGGAGCTTCGGCATCTGTTCTGGCGATAGTAGTAGCAATAGCAGCTTACGTTCCTGATTATTCGGTTAACCTGTTCCTGATTGGCCGGATAAAGATAAAGTGGGTGGCTCTTGCAATATTCATACTTACATCGGTAATGGATTTCTCGGTAAATTCAGGAGGAAAACTTGCCCATATAGGAGGAGCTGCTTTCGGGTACATTTATACTGTAAGTCTCCGTCGTGGACATGATCCAGGAAAGGGCCTGAATAAAATCCTCGATTTCTTTGCCACTCTTTTTAAGCCAAGAAAAAAGCTCAGGGTCACCTATAAAAAGAAAAAAACTGATTATGAATACAACAAGGCCAGGGCTGACCATCAGGAGCAGATTAACAAAATACTCGATAAGATCTCCAAGGGAGGCTATGACTGTCTGACTAAAGAAGAAAAGGATCTCCTGTTCAGGGAAAGTCAGAAAAATAACTGATCCAAAGATTGGTTACTTTCGTAAATGCTTTATCCTGTCTTATCAAAAATCATTAGCTTCACCCCAGTTTATTCAGGAATACTGATAAATTCGCCATGAGAAGTCAGAATACCTTGAAAAAGTTTTTTTACAGAACATTTCTTGGAGTAAATATCCTTTTTGCACTGGCACTTGTATTTTCATACTTGTCAGTTCATATAAATCCGGATACGATTGCTTTGCCCGCCCTTTTCGGTCTTGGATATCCATACCTTCTTCTTGTTAATATCATAATTGCTATAATCTGGGCAATAGCTTTGAAATGGGAGGCCCTGATCTCTGTTATTGTCATCGCGGGAGGCTTTACCCATTTTTCAAATTACATTAAGATACAGAAGCCCTCAGGCGACAAGACCGGGACTTTCCAGGTACAGAGCTATAATGTCAGGTTATTTAATTATTTTGAAAGCAGGAAGAGCGGCATCTCGGAAAAAAGGATTCTTGAACTGTTAAAGAATCAGAAAGCCGATGTAATATGCCTCCAGGAAGTTTATATTATCGGAGATCCCGGATTTAAAGAGCTTCAAATAAAATCAGCTCTCGGAGGAAAATATTATTCACATTTTAAAGTGATCGGTACTGGAAAGAACAGTTATTACGGGATAGCTACACTCAGCAGATTCCCTATAACAGGTCGCGGAGATATTGTTCATAGCAAGTCATCGAGCCTTTCAATATATTCAGATATCCTTGTTGGGGAAGATACAATAAGAGTTTTCAATAACCATCTGCAGTCATTCCGCCTCCACAGGATGGAACGGAACTTTTTGAATGAGATCGTTGAGACATCGGATGACAAGGAGACGCTTAATGAGATTGCAAGTATTTCTTCGAGCCTGAGAAAAGGTTTTGTTAAAAGGGCATCACAGGCTCAGGCTGTTAAGGCAAGAATCGACAAATCCCCATACCCGGTTATTGTGGCGGGCGATTTTAACGATACCCCGGTTTCATATTCATACAGAAAAATCAGGAAAGGACTGAATGATGCGTTTGTTACTTCCGGATACGGGGCAGGGTTTACATACAGGGGTAATTATCCCCCTAACAGGATTGACTATATACTCTATGACGATGCGATCGAGTGCCGTCAGTTTGATATATTAAAAGTAAAATACTCTGATCACTATCCTATTGTTGCTTATTTCAGAAAGAAGAACTAGTCTGGTTGCTGGTTGGTTGGAATGGTAGTCTGGTTAAATCAACGTTCCCTCCTGAAATAATTAGTCCGATCCTTTTCCCCTTGAAAAATCCCGGATTCTCTTTAATGACTGCCAGCACTGTTGCAGAGGA
>DOTV01000087.1 GCA_003520925.1 Bacteroidales bacterium
ACATATTCCTCAGCTTCACCAAGACGGTTAGGCTGATTGAAATCCATCATAAGAATCAAATCTGCCGAATCAATAAGTGAGATGCACCTCTTTCTTTTCCTGATAAATACATTGATTTTATCTGAGCCGTCCATCCATTTCAGAAACTCCTGAAGGTTATTCGGGCACATCATACTGACCTTTTTGCCTTTGCCTTCGAGATAATGATATAGAGCTAACTGAGATCCAATAGCATCACCATCGGGATTGATATGACTTATGATCAAGATATTATCTGCGGAATCCAGAAGTTCCGACAATTCTTTTGTATATTTGGCCAGTTCAAACAATTTTATCTTTGCGAAATCAAGGGGTTAAAGATAGAAAATAATCCTTTAGGCATATTTGTATTGCAGAATATCATAAAACGATGCTGATGAACGGAAAGTATACATTTTCAATTATTAAGCCTAATGCTGTTAGAACCGGTAAAACCGGACCGATCCTGTCAATGATGAATGAAGGCGGATTTGAAATTACAGCCATCAAAATGGTACAGATGACTTTACTTCAGGCTGAAACATTTTATGAAGTCCACAAAGGCAAACCTTTTTATGATGAGCTTGTTGAATTCATGACCAGTGGTCCTGTTGTAGTACTTATCCTGAAACACGAAAATGCAGTTGAGGAGTTCCGCAGACTGATTGGGGCCACCGACCCGAATAAAGCTGAACCAGGTACTATCAGGAAGACATTTGCAGTTTCGGTAAAGATGAATGCTGTCCATGGTTCTGACAGTGATGAAAACGCAGTGCGTGAATCCAATTTCTTCTTTTCGGATATTGAAAGATTCAGATAAATCAATGACATCATACACGCCCCTCGCTCCTGCCGGGAAAAAAAAGCTTGAAAAGTATTCATCAGCGTTTACACTCTCCGACATGGAGATTTTTATTTTCCCTGAGCTGTTTTATCCCCTTGTTCTGGCAAATATCATGTCACCGGTAATCTGGCAATGGCGGGATGACCCATGGTTTAAAGATATTGAGAAAAAAAGCTTTACTTATAAGGTCAACAGGATAAAACAATATATAATCCAGAACTATGTCTTCAACCTGGATCTCTCGACCTGGGGCCTGACAACAAAAACCAGGGAGATTGCGCGATTCAGTGAATTCTTTGACATGGAGTTGCTGAAGCAATCTAATGCACTTTTCGGCTATGAAGGAGACAAGTATTATTTTGATATAGATATCAGGAAGCACTTCGGGCTTGACAAGTATACAACCGATGTGATTCCATACTGGAAGACTGAAACGGTGGAAGCTATGACTGCTTTCAGGTTCAGGGAGAACTTTTCGACCGGTGCAGGTGAATGTGTTTCATTATCTTCACTATACGCGGCAGCAATGTTTATTGTAGGAAGAATACCCCTCGAAAAAATATTCCTTATTGCAACACCTCTGCATTCCCAGAACTTCATAATTGAAAAAGAGGGCCTTATAACAAACAACAGGAGAATTGTCACCCGGAACATGTGGTACAATGGCACATCATTATCTGAAAAGGCAAGGCGGGCTCTTGAAAATGAACGTGTCACAATTGTTTCTCATATATCAGGATATATACATACCATTTACAATGAGGCTACAATAAACAGAGATGCCTACAATCATTTTTCATCAAAACTCAGGGAATTTCTTATCAGTCCTGTCACAGATCTTGTATTCATAAATTTTCTCCGCTTCAAGTCAAAATACAAGACCCTTTTCCAGTATATGTGCGAATGTTCCGGCAAAAAGCGTTACATAGCACTTGAAAAGATGTTCGAATATGAACATACGAGCAAGCACAACGTATCATTGGAATCAAGAGCTTTGCTGGTCAATGAGATTGAAGGTGATGAATTCAATCTGAGCCCCATTCCGGGAAAGATAATGCTGAATGACATTGAAAACATTTTCGCAAACGGCAAAGAGAAAAACCTGGATGAGTTCAGGGCAGAGTTCATGAAATCATCCGGTGATATAAGCGAAAGCATTCTGATTGAATTGTTAAGTGATCTACATAATTTCATTAATACTGAACCCGATATTCCCGGCACTGATAAAGTTTTCCTCAATCCGCAGATACCATCCATTTCGCCGGAACAAAGCCGTGAAAAAATTAATGGTACAATAAATGATCTGGCTGATAAATCTGAAACAGCTTTGCTCGCGATGTACGTTTACAGGCAGATGGACCGAATAGACTGGGTGCCATTTGTCAAAGCTTCAATGGAGAGGAATCCTGTCAGCTTCACAGACCTGAATGGCAGTTCAGTAAAGAAGGTATATGAGATTCTTAATTCACTTGTCAATGAATCGATTTACGAGGGAAACAGGCTTGCTCTTCCTGACGAGGTCTGGAATTTCAGGCGTGGCGATGGTATAGAAAAAGCTTTCCTGCTGGCTGATTTTGTTGTACAGAAGAATTCTGAGGCGTCGCTTGTGATAGAAATAATGAACGAGAATGTAATACTTAATTACGAAAATGAGGATTACTTTTTTGTTTCTTCAAAATCATTCAGGAAGTCCATTGCGATCTCGGGTATTAACTATATTGTAACCGACCTATCTTAAAACAATATCCTTTATTACTTCCCGGCCCGACCTGGCATTCAGTTTTT
Source organism: Bacteroidales bacterium (assembly GCA_003520925.1). Lineage (GTDB taxonomy): Bacteria > Bacteroidota > Bacteroidia > Bacteroidales > VadinHA17 > LD21. The sequence continues at coordinate 2,648 of DOTV01000087.1, forward strand.
CCCTGAGAGCCTCTTTCAGCATCATCAGTTCGTTCCTTGCAACAGATGAATTCAGGTGAACATAAAGGACATGATCTTTTATAAATACTCTTGATGTCCTTGTTGAAATAGCTTTTCCGACGAT
>DOTV01000002.1:0-156 GCA_003520925.1 Bacteroidales bacterium
TGCAATAATTCCTTATACCGATCTGTTTCTTTTCGATTTAAAACATCTCGATGCTTACAGACACATTGAATATACGGGAGTTTCAAACATTAGTATACTGGATAATCTGAGAATGATTGTTAAGAGCGGTAAAGATATTATGGTCAGGATACCGGT
>DOTV01000002.1:531-7892 GCA_003520925.1 Bacteroidales bacterium
AAATCGAAGTATAATAAATTCAACCTTCCTTACAGGATGAACGGAACGGAACAGCCGTCGCAGGAAAGGATGAAGGAATTAAAGAAGTTCTTTGCAGAAACAGGAATAAAAGTTAAGATTGGTGGCTGATTTTCCGCCCCGTTCCCCCTAAAGGGGGTTTAAATAGGAGCTACTTTAAAGTCCCCTTCACGGGATTTAGGGGCAAAATTGGATTATTAAGTTTTACGATATTAATTTTTTTATATGATACTATCTGAAAGAGTTAAAAAGCTGAGGGAACAAAGCCTGAACGCAGTTGAAAGGATTTCGGCTGAACGTGCAGTATTGGTTACCCGTTTTTATAAAAGCGACGATGCCCGTGAAATATCGGCACCCGTACTAAGAGCTAAAGCATTTGAATACATTCTGAAGAACAAAAAGATATGTATAAATGAAGGAGAGTTTATTGTGGGTGAGAGAGGACCAGCTCCAAAGGCGGTTCCTACTTATCCGGAGATAAGCCTCCATTCACTCAGGGATCTTGAAATACTCGATTCACGGGAAAAAGTATTTTTTAAAGTTGATGATGAGGTCAGGAAGATTTATGAAAATGAGATAATCCCTTACTGGAAGGGTAAAAGCAACCGCGACAGGATAATGAGCAGGATGACCCCTGAATGGCTCAATTCATACAATGCAGGTATTTTTACTGAATTCCAGGAACAGCGGGCCCCCGGGCATACAGTTCTTGGCTATAAAATGTTCAAAACAGGTTTCATTCAGTTAAAGGATGAGATAAAAGAAAGCATTTCCAGGCTTGATTATTATAATGATACTGAAGCTTTCGAAAAGGCTGAGGAGCTCAAGGCAATGGATATTGCATGCGATGCAATAATAATGTACGCCGGAAGGCATGCTGATGAGCTTGAGAATCTTGCAGCCGTCGAAAAAAACGAGGTAAGAAAAGCAGAGCTTTTAAAAATGGCTTCTGTGTGCAGGAAGGTTCCGGCCAATCCTCCCGAGACTGTTCATGAAATGCTTCAGCATTACTGGTTTATTCATATTGGTGTTATAACAGAGCTGAATCCCTGGGATTCATTCAATCCCGGAAGGCTCGATCAGCATCTATATCCTGTTTACAGGAAAGAAAAAGAGGAAGGATCACTAACTGATGAGCAACTATTTGATCTTCTGGGGTGCTTCTGGATCAAGTTTAATAATCACCCTTCACCTCCTAAAATGGGAGTTACGGCAAGCGAAAGCAATACCTATACCGATTTCTGCCTTATCAATCTTGGGGGAGTTAAACCTGACGGTACCGATGCAGTTAATGAAATGTCGTACATTCTTCTGGATGTAATTAAAGATATGCGGATACTGCAGCCAAGTTCTATGGTTCAGATAAGCAGAAAGAACCCCGACAGGTTTATTCATAAAGCACTTGATATAATCAGGACCGGTTTCGGACAACCCTCATGTTTCAATACAGAAGCAATCATACAGGAGCTTTTACGCCAGGGAAAGAATATTATTGATGCCCGTAACGGAGGAGCTTCGGGATGTGTTGAAACGGGAGCTTTTGGTACCGAAGCTTACTGGCTCACCGGATATTTCAATCTGGTAAAAATACTTGAGCTTACCCTGAATAACGGTTATGATAATCGTACCGGTAAGCTGATCGGTCCGCAGACAGGTTATTCAGCTGATTACAAATCATTTGATGATCTTATTGACGCATTCAGGATCCAGGTTCGGTATTTCGCTGACATTAAGATCAGGGGTAATAATGTAATTGAAAGTATCTTTTCGAAGTTCCTGCCAGTTCCCTTTCTTTCCCTGCTTGTTGAGGATTGTATTATGAACGGCAGAGATTACAATGCAGGCGGAGCCAGATATAATACCACCTATATTCAGGGTGTCGGACTGGGAAGCATTACAGATATTCTCACATCGGTCAGGTATAATATTTATGATGAAAAAAAATATTCATGGTCAGTGCTGAACAAAGCCATTGAATCCGATTTTAAAGGTTTTGAGCATTTAAGGTACGATCTGATCTATAATACCCCAAAATACGGTAATGATGATGATTATGCTGATCAGCAGGCTGTTACTGTTTTTGAGATCTATTACGATGCAGTAAACGGAAGACCTTCTGCCAGGGGAGGAGTGCACAGGATAAACATGCTGCCTACAACTTCGCATGTTTATTTCGGAAGCGTTACAGGAGCTACAGCTGACGGCAGGCAGGCATTCAAACCCTTATCAGAAGGAATTTCACCAAGCCAGGGTGTTGACAGTCAGGGGCCGACAGCTGTAATTAAATCTGCATCAAAGATCGATCATCTCAGAACAGGAGGAACACTATTGAATCAGAAATTCTCACCCCAGTTTTTTGAAGACGAAGAGAGTTACAGATGCCTGACTACTATTATAAGGAGTTATTTCAATCTCGACGGGCATCATATTCAGTTCAATGTCGTAAATGCCGATACGCTGAGGGAGGCTCAGAAACATCCGGAATTATACAGGGACCTTATTGTCCGGGTCGCCGGATACAGCGATTACTTCAACGATCTCGGGGAAGATCTTCAGAATGAGATCATTCTGAGGACAGAGCACAAAGAATATTGACATTATCCCGGCCAATTACAAGTACTCACCCCCTTTTATTCCCCCTCTCTACTTCTTAAAGAGGGGGAAAACATTGATTTACAGTAAAATAACCCCCTCTTTGCAGAGCAGAGAGGGGGTAGCGGGGTGAGTACATGAAATCAACTATTTCCTCTTATCCTTCACCTCATTAAACATCGAAGTAGCTGTAGCTACGATACCTGCAACATCGGTAAGGTTTGAAGGAAGAATTATTGTATTGTTCAGTTTAGCAAGGTTTGCAAATCCGTTCAGATATTGTTCAGCGATACGAAGGTTGACGGCATTGAGCCCGTTTTCGTCTGAAATAGCTTTGGCAATTGCCCTGAGGCCGTTTGCGGTTGCGACAGCTACCTGTTCGATTTCTGATGCACGGCCAGCAGCTTCGTTTATACGCCTTTGTTTTTCTCCCTCCGATTTCAGTATAAATTCCTGCTTATCACCATCGGCATTATTTATCTTAGCCTGTCTTGTTCCTTCCGATTCGGCAATGACAGCTCTTTTTTCCCTTTCAGCCCTCATCTGCTTTTCCATTGCATCGCGGATGCTCTGCGGAGGAGAAATATTCTTGACTTCATACCGGGTTACTTTTACACCCCAGGGTTCGCTTGCTTTGTCAACAGCATCAACAATTGATACGTTTATAGTTTCCCGTTCCTCGAATGTCTTGTCCAGTTCAAGCTTGCCGATAACGCTTCTCATGGTTGTCTGAGCGATCTGGATGGAAGCGAACCTGTAATTATCAATACCATACGAGGCTTTCTGTGGGTCCAGTATCTGAAGATAGAGAATCCCGTCAACCTCAACCGCAATATTGTCGCGTGTGATGCAAATCTGAGGGGCTACATCAATAGCCTGCTCTTTAAGGGTATGCCTGTATCTTATCTTATCAATGAATGGGATAAGGATTTGGAAACCGGCTGTAAAAGTAGCCTTGTACTTTCCAAGCCTCTCGACGATAATGGCTGTTCTCTGGGGAACTACCTTTACCATCGAGGAGATCAGGATGAAAGCAAGGATGATTATACCAATCAAAATAAATGTGGTACTTGATGCTGCTGCTGCCAATGTAATTACTTCTGTCATATTAATTATTTTATAGGTTCAACAATTAGCTTGAAATTTTCCTTTTGTTTTATAATGACCCTGTCTCCTTTATGAATTGGAGATGATGATTCTGCTTTCCAGGAGGTGCCTTTAAACTCTACCTTACCGGTTTTTCCCGGTTCGAAATCAATTACTGCAATTGCTTCTTTTCCGGAAAACTCGTCTTCCACCTGATCGGATAATTCCTGTTTGCTGTAGAAGAAGCGTTTCTGTATCATTTTCCTCAGCATCAGCAGAGAGAGAACTGAGGTAACGGCAAATACTATAACCTGAAGATTTATTCCCGGATTGGCTATCAGGCAGAGAAGTGCTGTAATCCATGCACCGACTCCAAAAAAGAAAATCACAAATCCGGGCAGAATAAGTTCAAGAAGAAAAAGGGCAAGCCCTATTATAAACCAGACCAGTTCGGGTTTTGAAAAAAAAGATGTCATAATTATTCAGTTTAAGATATTAGTTGAGATTTTGTTTTGCATTTAGTAAAGATATTGGAAAAACATGACATTACAGCAGGAATAATACAGTTTCGGTTCCGTTATGGTTCGATTTTTCGTTCGGGAGTAAAATATTTCCCTGATTCAGTTTTTTTTTGTAACTTTTAACTCTCATTTTAATGACAGGCTGATGGAAAAATTCTTTGATTATTTTGATGAAAGATACAGGGAATCTGTATTAAATAATCCGGCTTCCGAAGATGGTCCTGTAATTACAATCTCACGTCTCACGGGATGCGATGCCCGTGAAACTGCAGCATGTATTGCTGAAAACCTGAATACAAAGTTCGGGATCACAAAATGGAAGTGGGTCGACAAGGATATAATCTATTCTATCGCCAAAGAATTGAATATCGACACCCAGCGGATTGAAAATTACTATGAAGGGATCAAGCTTTCAAATCTTTCTGAGATGATCATGGCCTTTTCAGGCGGATTTGTCAGCGATCTGAGGGTAAAGAAGGCAATAAAAGATGTTGTGCTATCCATCTGCAAGGAGGGTTATGTTGTACTCGTGGGGAGGGGGGGTGTTTCAATAGCCCGTGATATAAAGGATGCACTTCATGTGAGGCTTGTGGCTCCATTTTACTGGAGAGTCGAGAATGTGATGAGGAAAAAGTCAATGGGACTTGAGACTGCAGAAAAGTTCGTTATTGAAACTGATGAAAAGCGGCATGAACTAATTCAGACTTTCCTGGATAAGAAGGTTAAAAATGTTGAGAGTCTGTTTGATGTCACAATAAACAGGCTTTCTTTCGACATTCCGGTAACAGCCGATCTTATAGTCTCAATGTACGAGAAGAAAGTTATTAAGCATATGGCCGAGAGGAACAAGATAAAATCGGTCCTTTAAAACTCTCCGAGCTCACCAACCCTTTTTATATGTATACTTAACCTTTTATCAAGGGTCTTTTTGTATGCCTCCCAGTCGGTAATAGGACGGCGCGCCACACCAGTTTCGATGGCCGCTTTTGCGACACATGCTGCCACACAAGATATAAGACGCGGATCAAGGGGTTTTGGTATGATATAATCTTTTCCGAAAGCGAGTTTGCTGACATTATAAGCCATGAGTACCACATCCGGTACCGGATCTTTTGCAAGAGAGGCAAGGGCCTTTGCCGCTGCCAGCTTCATTTCTTCATTAATTGTGGTTGCACGAACATCGAGAGCACCTCTGAAAATATATGGAAATCCAAGAACATTGTTTATCTGATTGGGATAATCTGACCTTCCCGTTGCAAAAATCAGGTCATTTCGAGTTGCCATTGCATCCTCATAAGTTATCTCAGGGTCAGGATTTGCCATTGCAAACACTATTGGGTTGTCAGCCATTGTAGCAAGCATCTCCTTCGACAGCATATTCGCCGTTGAAAGGCCAAGGAAGAGATCAGCGCCCTTTACTGCTTCTGCCAGCGAATCAATATCCCTTTCAGTTATAAATTCCTGTTTGTATTTGTTAAGATCCTTTCTCTTTTTGTTTATCACCCCCTTGCTGTCGACCATTACAATATTCTCTTTCCTGATTCCAAGCTTAACATATAGTCTTGAGCATGAAATTGCTGCTGCTCCGGCACCGCAGACAACCATTTTTATTTTATCAATTGCTTTTCCGGTGATTTCAAGCGAATTAAGAAGCCCGGCTCCTGAGATAATTGCTGTTCCATGCTGGTCATCATGGAAAACTGGAATGTCGAGCATGCTCTTAAGCCTGGTCTCAACTTCAAAGCATTCAGGTGCCTTTATGTCCTCAAGATTTATCCCGCCGAAGGTAGGAGCAATCCTGGCACAGATTTCAATAAGCTTTTCCGGATCTTTCTCATCAATTTCAATATCAAATACATCAACATCAGCAAACACCTTGAATAATAAGCCCTTCCCCTCCATTACCGGTTTTCCTGCCATAGCACCGATGTCTCCAAGACCAAGCACTGCCGTACCATTTGAGATAACAGCAACAAGATTTCCCTTGGCAGTAAAATTGTAGGCTTCCTCAGGCGACTTTTCAATTTCCAGGCAGGGGTAAGCCACGCCGGGAGTATATGCAAGACTCAGGTCAAACTGCGTACAGTAGGGTTTTGTAGGGATTACCTCAATTTTTCCGTGGCGTCCTCTGCTATGGTAGAGAAGCGCATCTTCCTTCGTAACTTTTGGCATTGGCTGTGTTTTAATGAATCTAAAGTACAACAAATTAACTGTATTAAATATGAGGAAGATCAGTATAATTTAGGTTTGACTGATCATTTTTACCTCTATATTTTTTGCTTTGCCGGTAAAATTCAATACTTTCAGCATCTCTATTTTAATTGGTTTTGTCCAACTTAAGCAACCTTGTATACATATGAAACAGAATCTTGCTATTGGTGTTGATATAGGCGGTAGTCATATCAGCTGTGCTGCTGTTGACCTTAATTCATTCAGGGTCCTGAAAGAAACACGTACCGAAAAAGCAGTCGATAATAAAGCTGAAGCCAATCAGATAATAATGGTATGGGTGCAGGCCCTTAAAGATGTCATTAAGAATATACCTTCGGATTCATTGAAGGGGATAGGTTTCGGAATGCCCGGGCCTTTTGACTATGTTAAGGGGATCAGCTATATTAAAGGTGTTGCTAAATATGAGAATCTTTATGGCTGCAATGTGAAAAATGCAATATCCGATAGCCTGGGTTTCCACGGGGATTTCCCCATAAGGTTTATGAATGATGTTTCAACCTTCGCTGTCGGTGAAGCCCTGGTTGGAAAGGCGGCAAAAGCTGAACGGTCAATTTCGATAACGCTTGGAACTGGTTTCGGTTCGGCATTTATTTCAAACAGGATCCCGATTGTCGACGGTACTGAAGTACCTAAGCTGGGTTGTGTATACCACCTTCCTTACGGTGACAATATCGCTGACGACTATTTCTCTACAAGATGGTTTATCGGGAAGTATAAAAAACTGACAGGGAAGGAACTGAGCGGAGTGAAGGAATTTGCAAAGCTCGCCGGAACTGATAAAATAGTGATGGATCTTTTTACCGAATTCGGTACGAATCTGGGAATCTTCCTTGCGCCGTGGCTTAAGAAGTTCAAAGCGGAAATAGTTGTCGTGGGTGGAAATATCTCTCATGCATATGACCTTTTCGGGGG
>DOTV01000002.1:8209-15402 GCA_003520925.1 Bacteroidales bacterium
ACTCAAAGAGGATGCGGCTTTTATTGGTGCGGCGTATCTCCTGGATGAGACCTTCTGGAAAGATATACAACACGCACTTCCCTTGATGTAAATAAATATACATTAAATAACATCCCCCTCACCCCCTTCAAAGGGGGAATTTTACACCTTTAAACGCTTAAACCTATAAACCCTTAAAACTTAATTAAAATGGCCACAGATAAAGTAAACATCTCAAAGATAGCACCTGTGCTTATGGCATTCTTCGTCATGAGCTTTGTCGACCTTGTCGGAATAGGTGTTGACCGTGTAAGCAAGGATATGAGCCTGAGCGCAACCGTAGCTCAGCTTATTCCCTCAGCGGCATTTCTCTGGTTCTTTATCCTTTCAGTGCCCGTCGGAGTTATGCAGTCGCGGCTTGGTAAGAAGAACATGCTTAACATTGGGATGGGAGTAACGGCTCTCGGTTTGCTGGTTCCTTTCACCTTTTATTCGTTCCCTATGGTTCTGACCGGATTTGCACTTCTAGGCATTGGGAACACAATAGTTCAGGTATCGGCAAATCCGCTGATGGTCGATGTGGTTCCGGGAAACAGGGCATCAAGCTTCCTCAGTTTCTCCCAGTTTGTAAAGGCTATAGGGTCGATGATCGGAGCTCCGCTTGCAGGATTTTTTGCAGCCCGGTTTGGAGACTGGAAGATTCTGTTTCTTGTCTTCGGAATAGTTTCAATTCTGTCTGTATTATGGCTCGGTACTTCAAAAATTGATGAAACCAGAATTGAAGGATATAAAGCCACATTTGCTTCTTCCTTCAAACTGCTGGGGAACGGTTATGTTCTGCTACTCGTTCTTTCAATATTTCTTGTTGTCGGTGTGGATGTAGGATTCAATTCAAATTCCGGACAATTCCTTATTAAAAGGTTCGGCATCGATCAGACTGCAGCTGAATCGGGACGCAGTGTATATTTTCTTGGACGTATGCTGGGGACTTTTGCAGGTGCAATAATGCTCACAAAGATATCTTCACGCAAATTCTTCATGTGGAGCTCAGCCCTCGGAATCTTATGCCTCACCGCAATTGTACTCATCAAATCGCCAGTGCTTGCCTGGGGACTTGTATTTCTGATCGGTATGGCAGTTGCAAATATCTGGCCGCTTGTATTTTCATTAGCTGTTGAAAAATATTCTAATCAGAGCAATGAGATCTCAGGCCTGGTTATGATGGCTATATCAGGGGGAGCTGTTATACCGCTTCTCGTTGGATGGGTAAGTGATATGACCAGTATTGCAATTGGAATGACAATCCTGATTGCCTGCATGATATATCTCTGGGCAGTTTCGATGTATTGCCTGAAAAAATAGCTTTATTTTAAACTTCATATTATGAAAAAAGAAAAACTTGCCAGGCGTGACTTCTTAAAGAAGAGCGCTACTGCTACGCTTGCATTTACTATTGTCCCGCGGCATGTTCTTGGAGGACAGGGTTATACAGCTCCCAGCAACCAGCTCACAAAAGGCATAATCGGCGTTGGCGGAATGGGCCGTGGACATATTGAATATGAAGGTACACGGCTCCTGGCTGTCTGCGATGTGGATAATAGCCACCTCGACCAGGCAATAGCACTGGCAGGAGGTAAGATAACCGGATATCACGATTTCAGGGAGCTTATCGCCAGACCCGACATTGATGTTGTGCATATTGCAACACCGCCTCACTGGCATGGCATCATTTCAAAAATGGCTGCTGAAGCCGGTAAGGATATATGGTGTGAAAAACCTATGACTAGAACCATCGGAGAAGGGATAAAAGTTGTTGAGGCTGTTCAGAAAAACGGCCGGATGTTCAGGCTCAATACCTGGTTCAGATTCAAGGACGAATTTTATGGACTCGGTACAACAGTGAAACCGCTCAAGAAGCTCATTAACAGCGGCGTTCTTGGATGGCCCCTGAAAGTTACTGTAAGCGGAATAACAGGATATGACTGGAAATTCTACTGGAGCGGACTTCATAACCTGAAACCTGAGCCTGTCCCTCCGGAACTCGATTATGATTTCTGGCTCGGACCTGCTCCATTAAAACCTTATAATGCGGAACGAGTTCATTCAAAATTCCGTGGATACTGGGATTATGACGGAGGTGGCCTTGGCGATATGGGCCAGCATTATCTCGATCCGGTTCAGTATATGCTGGGTAAGGATGATACAGGTCCTGTCTCGGTAGAGATAGATGCTCCTCAGCAGCATTATGATGCTGTTGGTTCGTGGCGAAGAATAACTTATACATATGCTGATGGCTGCCAGATTATACTCGATGGCGAAAATCGGGATAAGGATGCTGCCTACATAGAGGGCCCAAATGGTAAAGTTTACAAAGGATTCAGATCCGATATTAAGGACATGGAAAAACTGATTGAATCACTTCCTGATCCTGAACCCCAGGTTACAACTTTCACCGAATCAGTTCTTACAAGAAAGAAATTCGCCCTGAATGAGATGAACGGGCACAGATCATGCTCAGTTGTCAATTTGGGGATCATTGCAGTACGGCTTGGAAGAAATCTGAAGTATGATCCTGTAAAACAGCAGTTTATTGATGATGAAGGCGCAAACAGGCTTATCAATCAGCCTATGAGGGGCGAATGGAAGATCTGATATTAAACGCCCGGTTTGAAAATTTGAAAATTTGAAAATATTAAGAATCAGGATATGAAAATCATTAGAATATTATTTACGGCAACCCTGCTCTTTGCCTCAGCAGCAACTTCCTTTTCCCAGGATAGAAGGCTCCTTGAAACAAAGATTGCCGATCTTCTTGCCCAGCTTCCGGCAAACGATACCAGGTACACCGATAAACTTATGGGTGACATGTTTTCGCTTGGTGAAACCGGAATAAAAATAATATGTGATCAGATAATACCTGCGGGCACAGGTGATGATACCCGTGCAAGGTTTGCAGTGGAAAGCCTTTCAAGATTCCTGTCCCAAAAAGGAAAAGAGGCTGAAAAAGCTTCCTGGGAGAAGATCTGCATCGTTTATGCAACCGCAAAGAAAGACAACGGTGTCAGGGATTTCTTTATGAAACAGCTCCAGATTGTCGGCGGTGATGCGACAGTTGCCGCAATGAAATCATACCTCAATGACAAGGAAATGTGTTATCCGGCTCTCGCTGCAATACAGGCAGCAGGCGGTAAAACAGCAGAACTGGCTTTGGCAGAATCACTTAAGAATAAAGAACTTCCATGTGCTGCAGCAGTTATGAATGTCCTGTCCACTATGAAGTCAAATCTGGCTGTCAATGAATATATCGCGTTTGCAGCGGATTTAAATGTCAATAAAAGAGCATCAGCCTTTAATGCCCTTGCACAGAGCTCAAGCCCTCTTGCACAACAGGTACTCTTAAAAGCTGCTAAGGATGTCATGTACAGATGGGAGGTCAGCGGCGCTACATCTGCTTTGCTTGATTATGCAAAAAACCGGGGTCAGGAAGGCGACCTTAAGAGTATGGACAAAATCTGCACGCTTGTTATGGCTAAATGCAAGGATAAGCTGACTGTTCAGAATAAGATAAAGGCGATGACTATTTATGTCGGTTTTCACGGGGTCGATGCTATGTCAGTACTTAAAAAGGCTGCCGAGAATTCCGATAAAACCTACAGGAACGCTGCATTAAGGACATCTCTGGCAATACCGGGGAAGGAAATTGTTCAGGAATGGATCGGTTATTTCCCGAAAGCCACGCCGGAAGCAAAACCCGGGATAATCAGAATGCTTGGAGAAAGGGGTGACGAATCAGCCCTGACGCTGATAAACACATCACTTTCCAATTCCGATCAGAAAGTAAGAATAGAGGCAGCAGCAGCACTAGCCAGTATCAGCGGCCTAAAAGCTGTTCCGTCACTGATTGAATATCTGAGGAATTCGCCAGGCGCTGAAGATCAGGACGCTGTAAAAGCTGCCCTGATGACAGTTTCGGGAAACAAAGAGGTTGCTTTACTGAAACCTGTGTTGAAGGAAGGATCACCCGCTGCAAAGAAAACTATTATAGAACTTCTGGCGTGGAGCAGGGGCAATGAGTATTTTAAGGAAGTATTGCCTTTTACTTCATCTGATGATGAGTCGGTAAAAACTGCTGCATATAAAGCCCTTTCAGACCTGGCCGGTCCTGATGACCAGGAGGAGCTTATTAAACTCCTTTCATCTGCCGGCAATAAGAATTCAATTGAAGATGTACAATCTGCACTTGCATCAGCAGCTGAAAAAATAAGTGATCCGGAGAGGCGTTCAGATCTGATAATTAAAGCAATCGGAACGAGTCCTGCAAAGGAAAAAATGATACCGGTTCTCGCAAAAACCGGTGGAAAAGAAGCTTTGGATATAGTCCTTAAAGAGTTTGAGAATGGAAACTCCGGAATGAGGGATATCTGTTTCAGGACCCTTACTTCATGGAAGGATTATACAGCATCAAGAGTCTTGTATGAAATATGTGCTTCAGGAAATAAAACCTTTGAAGAACCCGCATTTGACGGATATATAAGGCAGGTAAGAGCTGCCTCTCTGCCTGACGAACAGAAACTGCTGCTTTTCCGGAAGATTTTGCCGTTTGCAATCAGCTCCGAAAGGAAAAATCAGATACTAAGGGAATTAAGCAGGCTCCAGACCTACCAGACACTTTTCCTGGTGGGTAATTACCTCGATGATCCTGAAACGTCAGCTGCAGCCGCTTCTGCAGCAATGTATATAGCACTCCCGTCAGGAGGATCGGCAGTCGGATTATACGGGACTCTTGTTCGCGACATCCTGACAAAGGCGGTTCCAAAGCTTGCAGGCTCAGAAGGTGAATATAACAGGGAAATGGTAAATAAATACATGGCAGCCATGCCGCCCGATGCAGGTTTTAAATCGATGTTCAATGGTAAGGATCTCACAGGTTGGCAAGGCCTGGTCGAAAATCCTCTTGTCCGGTCTAAAATGAGAATCGTCGATCTTGAAAGAAGACAGGCAGAGGCTAACATGATGGTTCCTTCAAACTGGAGCGTGAAAGATGGTTGTATCTGGTTCAACGGTAAAGGAGATAATCTCTGTTCGGTTGTCCAGTATGGTGATTTCGAAATGCTCGTTGACTGGAAGATCACAAAGGACGGTGACAGCGGTATTTACCTCAGAGGAACGCCTCAGGTGCAGATATGGGACACATCAAGGACCGATGTCGGGGCACAGGTTGGTTCCGGCGGCCTGTATAACAATCAGGTCAATCCGTCAAAACCACTTAAGGTTGCTGATAATCCGGTTGGTGACTGGAATACATTCAGGATCATCATGGTTGGTGAAAAAGTCTCAGTCTGGCTCAATGGTGAACTTGTTGTTGACAATGTTACGATGGAAAACTACTGGGATCGAAAGATCCCGATATTCCCAAAGGGACCTATCGAACTCCAGGCACATGGTACTGATCTGGCATTCAGGGATATATATGTCAGGGAGATCAACGAAAAGGATTATAACCTTACTCCGGAGGAAAAAGCCGGGGGATTTGTTTCCCTGTTCAATGGCAGAAATCTGGATAACTGGGTTGGAAATAAACAATCGTATGTAGTCGAGGAGGGGATGATTGTCATCAAGCCGGAGAATGGGAGCGGAGGTAATCTTTATACTGAAAAGGAGTATTCAGATTTTGTTTTCAGATTTGAATTTCAGCTGACTCCTGCCGCAAATAATGGTCTTGGTATCAGGGCCCCGCTTGAAGGAGATGCTGCATATGTTGGTATGGAGCTTCAGATACTTGATAATACTGCTGATGTGTATGCCAATCTTCAGCCATACCAGTATCATGGATCAGTTTATGGAGTTATACCGGCTAAACGCGAATATCTTAAGCCGCTTGGGGAATGGAATTATGAGGAGGTATATATCAAGGGAACCCAGATAAGGATCACCTTGAACGGAACTATAATTGTCGATGGTGACATTGCAGGTCCGAGGGATAACGGAACAATGGATCATAATGAACATCCCGGATTGAAGAATAGTACCGGACATATAGGATTCCTGGGCCACGGATCAGTTGTCAGGTTCAAAAACATAAGAATTAAAGACCTTTCTTCAAAAGAATAATTGATCTTTCATCTTTGTTTGTTACCCCCAACCCCCTAAAGGGGGCTCTTTTAAAGTCCCTTTCAAGGGATTTAGGGTTAAGGATATTGAAGTTAAGAATAAATATTATCAATATGAAAATCAGTACTTTATTATTGGGGCTCTTATTTGCAGGTATTTCCTCATGCGCACAGGTTAAACCGCCCGAACCGTTCGGTCCGGTTCCGTCCGATCGTCAGCTTTCATGGCACGAGCTTGAGTATTACATGTTCGTTCATTTTACTGTTAATACATTCACAGATAAGGAATGGGGTTATGGTGATGAAAAAGAATCTGTTTTCGACCCGTCTGAACTAGACTGTCGCCAGTGGGCCAGAACTGCAAAAGAGGCAGGAATGAAAGGAATAATAATAACTGCAAAACATCACGACGGTTTCTGTCTTTGGCCTTCCGGATTTACGGAGCATTCTGTCAAGAACTCCCCATGGAAGGATGGAAAAGGAGATATTCTTCTGGATCTCCGGAAAGCATGCGATGAGTACGGGCTGAAAATGGGTGTCTATCTTTCACCATGGGACAGAAACTCTGCAGTGTACGGGACACCTGAATATCTAACCTATTATCGTAACCAGCTCAGGGAACTTCTTAGGAATTACGGTGATATTTTTGAGGTCTGGTTCGATGGTGCAAATGGGGGCGACGGATACTATGGTGGGGCAAGGGAGACCCGGAGGATAGACAATAAAACTTATTATGACTGGCCGAATACCCATAAGATTGTACGGGAATTGCAGCCCTCAGCAATTATGTTCAGCGATGCAGGTCCCGATATCCGTTGGGTCGGAAATGAAAGCGGTATGGGAAGCCTTACAAACTGGTGCCTTCTGAAAAAGGATGAATTGTACCCCGGCGGCAATTTTGCAAAGATCCTTGGTGAAGGACACGAAGATGGAAATTACTGGGTGCCTGCCGAGGTTGATGTATCAATCAGGCGGGGTTGGTTTTATCATCAGAGCCAGGATTCACTGGTCAGGACTCCTGAAAACCTAATGGAACTCTATTATTCATCGGTTGGAAGGAACAGCAGCCTTTTGCTGAATGTGCCGCCCGACCGGCGTGGTTTA
>DOTV01000038.1:0-2327 GCA_003520925.1 Bacteroidales bacterium
GTATCATTACCAGGCACAATGGATGAAAACGGGAAAGGGCTGCTCAATACTAATGCCGGTGAAACAATGAGGCTTTCACGCGAATTAATGTATTCGGGTATGGCGTGGTATCAGAAAGAGATAATCATTCCTGATAAATGGGATGGCAAAAACGTCTGGCTGATAATGGAACGGACAAAGCCTACTAAAGTATGGGTCGATTCAAATTTTGCCGGAGAAAACAGTGATATTCTGACACAGCAGGTTTATGAATTATCGGGCTTTCTCGCACCCGGAAAACATATAATAACAATTCTTGTCAACAATGGCAACGGATCAGTTCCCGGTGGAATAACCGGTTCACATGCCTGGACCGAGCATACACAGACCAACTGGAACGGAATAATCGGCAGGTTTTGTCTTGAAGCCGGTAACAGGTCATATATTAAAGAAATTAAAACTTTCCCTGATCCCGATGCAAAAAAAGTTCTTGTGAAGCTTGTAGTTTTCAGCTCCACTGAAGAAAAAGGGACATCTTTTATCGTCATGAAAGCTGAATCATGGAATACTGAAAAACCGGTTATTGCTGAAAAGAAATCCTTCAGTATGACTCTTAAGCAGGGAGAAAACAGAATTGAGCTCGATTACGACTTAGGGAATAATGCACAGCTCTGGAGCGAGTTTGACCCTGTTCTCTATAAACTGGATGTAGCTTTGAAAGGAAATGGTACCCTCGACGTAGTCACAACAGATTTCGGGCTGCGCAGGTTTTCAACAAGTGGCACTCAATTTACAATAAACGGATTAAAGACTTTTTTACGCGGCAAGCATGATGCATGTGTTTTCCCGCTTACCGGCCATCCCCCGATGGATGTCGAAAGCTGGAGAAAGGTTTTCAGAACAGCTAAATCCTACAATATCAATTTTTACAGATTTCATTCCTGGACCCCTCCTGAAGCAGCATTCATGGCTGCCGATATTGAAGGTATTTATATGCAGCCGGAGCTCTCTTTCTGGGGAAGTTTCAGCAGAGACAGAAACCCTGACCTGAATGCCTATCTCCTTAAACAGGGAGAAAATATTCTTGAAAAATATGGAAATCATGCATCATTCGTAATGTTTGCCCTCGGGAATGAACTTTCGGGCGATCAGACTGTAATGAATGATTTCCTCAATCATTACAGGTCTGTCGACAACCGGCCGCTTATGGCTTACGGATCAAATAACTACCTTGGCTACAGAGGCCAGGCCCCGGGAGAGGATTATTTTGCCGGATGCAGGGTAGGCCCCGACAATGACGATTCATATAAAACCCATATACGTGCATCATTTTCTTTTGCTGATGCATATGATGGAGGCTATATCAATGGCAGATACCCTTCAACAAAATTAAATTATTCGGGTGCAATTGCTAATTGCACCGTCCCGGCTCTTGGCACTGAGGTGGGACAGTATCAGATCTATCCTGATTATAATGAGATAAAAAAATATACCGGGGTACTTAAGCCGTGGAACCTTGAAATCTTCAGAAAACGTCTTGAAGAGAATAATCTTAGCGGTCAGGCACCCGATTTCTTCAGAGCATCAGGGGCTTCAAGCGTAGTATGCTACAGGGCTGACATTGAAATGGCTTTAAGAACACCCGGGTTCGGAGGATTTCATCTGCTCGACCTTCAGGATTTTCCCGGCCAGGGAACTGCCCTGATAGGCATCCTCGATGCCTTTATGGACAGCAAAGGGTTAATTACACCGGAAGAATTCAGCCATTTCTGCAACAGGGTTGTTCCCCTGCTCATTATTGAAAAATATTGCTGGACCAGCAACGAAA
Source organism: Bacteroidales bacterium (assembly GCA_003520925.1). GTDB lineage: Bacteria > Bacteroidota > Bacteroidia > Bacteroidales > VadinHA17 > LD21. The sequence continues at coordinate 1,808 of DOTV01000038.1, forward strand.
CATTAAAAGCCGGTATTCAGGTAGCGAATTATTCGCAATGGAATCTTGTGGATCAGGATATTTTATGGGAGATTAAGAATTCAAAGGGTGAAAAAATTGCTGAAGGTGAACAAAGAATGGATATTACGCAGGGAGGATTATCCGATATATTATCTCTGAATACCGGCTTGTCAGCTGTTACCAATGCTGAGAAGGTAACTCTGTCAATAAAACTTAGGGGCACTCCTTACGAAAATTCATATTCCCTGTGGATCTATCCTGCAGATTCAGATACAACAATTCCGGCTGATATTATTGTCACCGAAAAACTAGGCAGACAGCAACTGAAAGAGTTGTCCTCGGGAGCAAAAATATTGTTCTTTCCTGACCATAAAGCTGTATTGGATCAATCGGTAGGAGGATTATACATTCCGGATTACTGGAATTACAGGATGTTCAAATCAATTTCTGAAAACAACAAAAAGCCGGTCTCCCCGGGAACTATGTCAATACTTACAAATCCTGATCATCCGTTATTCAC
>DOTV01000038.1:2652-12914 GCA_003520925.1 Bacteroidales bacterium
TTTATTCTTGACAATGCACCAAGAGATTATTTTCCAATAGTGCAGGTCGTAGATAATATTGAAAGAAATCATAAGCTTGGACTGGTCTTTGAATTTGCTGTCGGAAAGGGGAAATTGCTGGTTTGTATGTCAGATCTGAGATCGGTTCAGGATAAGCCTGAGGCACGTCAGCTATTCAGCAGTATACTGAAATATATGTCATCGGGTAAATTCAATCCCTCACAAAACCTTACTGCGGATGAACTTATTACCCTTTTCAGTTCCACAGTTCAGTCAAAAAAGATAACAGGAGTTGTAAACTTATCTTATTAAAAAACTAAGACACCCCACACCTCGTACCCCGGGCCTTTTTATTATGCTGTCAGAAACTCTTTCGGGACAGCCTGAAGCCTGGCAATATCCGTGATCTTCTTCCTGACATCGAATCCGGAAGAGCAATTTACATTGCATGATCCGCAATTATCGCATGGTCTTTCAGGAATGCGGGCATTTGCCAAATTATGATACGCCTGAGTACTGTTCTTATACCCGTAAGCATACATATAGCTTCTCATAATAGTCGGAATATCAAGGTTATGTGGGCACTGGGACAGGCAGTCCCCACACTGCTGGCAATAAAGTCCTGTTTCCGGATCAGTCATTGCCAGATTCAGGTCCTTTAGTTCCTGGTCTGTCATTTTCAGATTACGAATCATGGCAAGGTTTTTCTGAAGCTGTTCCAGCGATGTCATCCCCGAAACGATTGATGCGATATTCTGGTTCTGCAAAACCCATTTCAGGACAGCATCAGAATTAGGCTGAGAACCTGACCTGTCGCGGTAGACTCCTGCAGTTGTCTTCATCCCGAGTATTCCCATACCTGCTTTTACAGCAACGGAGATGGCCGAATTCAACACTTCCGTATTCTTGATCTTGTAGTTGTATGAAATCATTGCGACATCGTATATCCCCGATTCAGCCGCTGCCTTCAGGGCCTCTTCGGTATCGCTGTGTGATGCTATGCCGACATAACGTGTTTTTCCCTCTTTTTTCAGCTGTGCCATTGCTTTAAGAACTCCATCGTCAAGAACTGTTGATCGCTTGCCTGCATACGGGAAAAGGACAAAGTCAACATAATCAAGGCCAAATCGGCTCAGGCTGCCTTCAGCTTTTTTAATATATGCTTCAGGATTAAAAGGTTTTGAAAAAGTACCTGTCCGGTTGTCAAATCCATCAGGAGGTACAGCTGTGCCAACCACAAATGAATCACGCGGGAGGGCTTTAAGACCTTCACCAACTATTTTCTCATTATTTCCTTCGCCGTAGTAAGTGGCTGAAAAGAACATTTTAACGCCAGCTTCATAAGCCGACCTAATAAATCCGGTATCAAGAGCACCTGAAGTTCCAAAACTGATAAGCGGGGTTTTAATACCCGTTCTGCCTAGTGTGCGTACCGGCAATTGAGGAAGAGCATTGAAAGGAGGCAAGGCCGGACCAGCTATTAGAGTGCCTGGCGCCAGGGCTGCACCTGAAATTCCAATTATACTCTTTTTGAGAAATTCACGGCGGTTGTTGTTTTTCATGGCTTTAACGGTTAAATTTTAAATATCTCCGGATTGTCCTAAAAATGAATTGAGGCTTTAAATTTCTGAAAAAATTTCGGGATATAACAAAAGACATTCTTTTAATTAAATGAAATCAATATATCCAGTAAAACTTTTTTAACGGCTCGGTGGTTAAGGAAGTTAACTTTGATGGCGCCGGGACGGTTTTGAGTAATGTAATTAAGGAATGTATATAATTTGTTACTATTTTAGCTTGAAGTCGTATGGGAGGAGATCACCTATGCGTTGTTGTGCCATTTGACCTGATATAATTACTCCTGAGCCATCAAAATAGCCATTGCCGTCAAAGAATACATGACTTTTTTTAAGTTCAAGAGAACTGTTTGGAGATTTTGATAAGTAACATATATATAAACTGCCTTTATATGATAGATATTTTTTAAATCCCGCTCTCATACTTACTATATCTTCATAATTCATAATTTCGTCTATCGAATCCTTAATAGTGAAGCCATTGATATTTAAAGAATTAGTCCAAAGTGAAGAGAAAAAATGGCTTCTGGAACCCAGGTAGGCACTCTTTCTCCTCTTTTCAAAAAAGTTTTTTTGCGTCAATTCTGTAGCCATATCTTCGGAAAAGTATGCACTGCCATCGTAAAGAAATGATTTGCTTTTCCAGCAATATTCAAACCTATTCAGATAATAATTGATTTTATATCCTAATGCATTATTGACAATAGAAATCGGTTTTGAAGAAAACGCTTTAAAAGTATCCCGGGAAGAACTATACTTAAACGTTATGTCGGCTTCATTCATTATAACGCAATTTTGCCCATTAAAGCCAGATCCAAGAAACTGGTTTCTGAATAGCTTTAGATTTGCTTTTCTTTCTTTCGATGTCGATTTAGCTGCTACGACAACTTCATTAAGTTCGAACGTCTTACGTAACAAATAAATCTCAATCGGTTTTTCCACTGAGAAATCTGTTAGTGTACAAGTAAAATAACCTAATGCACTAACTGTCAATGGTAGTGAACTATATTTTGAAATATCCAGTTCAAAATAACCGTTCTGATCTGAATAGGTTCCAACAGAGGTTCCATTGATATAGATTGATGCAAAACTTATGTATTTATTATCGGACTTATCGTGTAAAGTCCCTTTAACAATCTGAGATTGACTGACCTGAAAAAAATTGACTAATAAAAGGAATAAAATTATTTTTTTCATTTTAACAGAATCAGGCTGTTTGGTTTATCTGACTTCGTATTCAGCTTTCCCGGTTACCGGAATGCCACTTGCTGTAATACCTTCTGCAATAATTCTGATTATTGATGAATTATCTCCGTTGTAATAATTCAAAATTACTTCATTTGTGCCCTCCAGGTTTATATTTGGTTCCCAGTATATTGTTGACCGCAGGTCAGGATTAATGTCAGAATTTGAATTCTGTAAATGTTGTGGAGAATAGAAAATTCGTGGTGCATTATACCCTGAAAACCTGATATTTGTTGAGTATTCCACTGGTGTTTTAATTTCAGAACTTACACCTGTTCTGGTTATTAAATTGATAACTCCGGAATATGCCGCCATACCAAAAACGGAGGTTGCTCCAACAGATTTCAATACATCAATCCTTTCAATGAAATTGACCGGGATTCTGTTTATTTCTTCATATGCTACCGGGTTACCGTCAACAAGTATGAGAGGCAGAATACCTGATTCCTTTCCCTTTGGATCACCCAGAAGACTAAAAGCTCCCCTGATTCTGATTTTGAAATCAGGATACTTTCCTAAAACTTCTACTCCCGGAATTCTGCCACTAATAAGCTCCGGCAGGCTGCGATAACTTTCCACCTGTTCTGTAATAATTAGTTCACCTTCGGGGGTGCCATATTTTAAACGGCTCTTTTCTACTTTTTCAGTCTGAAAGTCTTTTTGACGTTCAGAAATAATCTTTACCTCTCCAATCCTGATCGTATCTGAAAGTTTGTATTTTTTCAATATTTCCTCATTAATTATATAATAGGATTTTAATTTGGAATTCTTGTTTTCAGTAATAACTGAAACAAGCGACAGACTATCAGATACCTTTGCCGGATTATAATCTACCGAATCCAAGATCAACAAACCCTTCATTCGGTCTTTTTTATCAATCCCGCTTACAATTAATATTGCATCGCCAGTCAGGTCAACCCCTGACAAATTGAATCTGCCGGTTGAGTCAACTGGTAAAGTTGTAAAAAATGAACTTGTACTACCGAAAATTCCGACACTGATCCTTGAACCCTCAATTGGTTTGTCTTTATAGAAATTTCTCAATCTCCCTGATACACTAAACCCATTCTCCGCAGGAAATAAAATTGTATCGTATTTCCAGGCGAAATCACGCCAGCCTTGTGTTAGTAGAAGAAGATCCATATTTTTTACTCTATCAGGATTTGACGGATCGAAATAATATGATGGCTCCTCAACAGATCCACGAATATCGGATTCAAGCAGAAACCATGAGGATATAGTCCTTGGGAATTGAGATGTAGTATTTGTGAAGGTTTCATCAACAACAGCTAAGGAGACATTACCCACTCTGTCAATAGTTGAATCACCTGATAAAGAGATTTTTAGATTTACTTGCTCTCTCTTTTTATATAGGTGTTTATCAGTACCGATTAGCATTTTTAATGGAGCTTCTCTTTCTAAATAAATAAGTCTTTCTGAAAGAGGAAGACCTTCCCGGGTAGAAAGAGTCAACATCATAATTCCCTCGGGAAGATAACCAGACGGAACCACAAAACTGGTATCAGGAGATTCAATTCTCAAGAGAATTGTATTAATAACTTCCTTTCGTATTGAAAGACTAAGAAACATGTCTTGTTCTGAAATGAGTGCCAGAGTCTCAGAATTTGTCTTGGTAGTAATCAACAAATCATTATCCTTAATTATAGCAGCGCTTAAAGTTACACCTTTTCGAAGGCTTGTTGGTAATTCAGTCTTGATATCAATGCTATCAGCTCCCCTGATTATAGAATAGTATTTCAAACCCGAAGATGGTCTAAGGGAAAATATACCCATTCCAAGGTGAGTGGATTTGAATGTAGTAATCAAGTCCCCATCTGACGAATAAATTTTACCGGATACATCACAACCCATTCCAAGATTATTAACAGCCTTAAACGCTACTACTGACGGCACATTATCCACAAGGGAACCTCCCTCCGGAAAAAAGTTTATTATGATCTTATTTTCTACATATTTTACTTTATCTGGGATTTCGTTTTGTCCATTATCATTCGCGTTAATAATGGTGATTTCTTTGCTGAAGAATAACTGATCACTGAAATTCCTCATATAATTAGTGTAAGCCCGTAGCCTGTATCTTCCAGACTTTATGTCAGCAGGTAGCTTGAAGTCACCATTACCTAAACCTCCTTCCAGACGAATTATCCTGCTTGAGATGATTTTTGAGGAGGGAGAAATCAGTTCAACGTGCAGGTTGTTGCTATGATCTGTGAGTAGGTGGTCCAGAGCATCGATCAGATAAGCTTTGAACCAAATATCATCACCTGCAAGGTAATTCTCTCGATCCACATGAAGATACACTTTCTCAATAAGAATTAAAGAGTCCTTTTCAAAAGGATATTGGAAGGATTTATTTCTTCCGACTGATGACTGATTGAATATTAAAATCAATACTCCAAAAAGGAATTTGAATTTATTCATGCTTGAAGTAAATTGCAAACTTAAAATTAGTAAATTTTATACCAGGAAGAAAGTTTAAAAATGAGCTGCCACGGGACAGTTCACTCTGTGAAGAAGTAAAAAGTGCATATGTTGTTAATATCATGTAATAATTCACAGGGTAAAGGGAAGGGCTGCAGAACCCTTGCTTGCACGTCGGTAGTCCAGGGACAGTACGAAATTGGCCGCACTTTGACTTCCAGCGAACTTTCGGGTAAGATTAAAATGAATAATAATTATCTAAATGACATCTGATATATGAAAACGCGCAGGAATTTTATAAAACAATCTCTTCTTGGTGCAGGAGCTTTAATGACATGTTCTTCTTACGGATTGCCCTTAGTACAGAATCCTGATATCAGGATATCATTGGCTGAGTGGTCCTTTCACCGGGCCCTGGAGAGCGGAAAAATGGATCATCTTGATTTTCCTTCACGGGCAAAAAATGAATTCGGCATTTCAGCCGTGGAATATGTCAATGGTTTTTTTGGCGGAGCAAAAATGAACTTCAGAGAAGCTGCAACGAACAGAGCTTATTTGAATGAGATGCTCAAAAGAAGCCAGGAGGCCGGAGTGGTTAACCATCTGTTGATGTGTGATGATGAGGGACCCCTTTCTTCAACAAAAGAAAAAGAAAGACTTGAAGCCGTTGATAATCATAAAAAATGGATTGAAGCTGCAAAAATACTGGGATGTGCGACTGTAAGAGTTAATCTTCATGGCGAAGGCAACGCAGACGACAGGAAAAAAGCTTCAGTTGATGCTCTTGGCCGGCTTGGGGAATTCGCTGATTCCTTTAAGCTGAATGTTGTAGTGGAAAACCATGGCAGTGTGACTTCAGATGCCGGGTGGCTGACTGATGTAATGAAGCAGGTCGGCAAAGATAATGTCGGCACACTTCCTGATTTCGGTAATTTCTGTATCTCCCACCCCTGGGGAACAATCCAGGAAGGCTGCACGGATATGTACGACATTTATAAGGGTATTCAGCAATTGCTGCCTTATGCCAAAGGTGTAAGTGCAAAATCCTATGATTTTGACGTCAATGGGGAGCAGCCATTACTGGATTACAGGAGACTGTTAGACATTGTTAAAGCTTCAGGGTTTAAAGGATACATGGGCATTGAATTCGAAGGGATAAACCAGCCGGAGGATGAAGGTGTGCGCAACACACAAAAGCTGCTGAAAAAATATCTGTAATATGCTCAGGTTGTCTTAAATAAGCCCTTTTCTTTCTTCCTGGTTATGGAACCCTATCCCCGACCCTTCCACTTAAATTTAAGGGGAGGAGCCGGAGGTAGGGTTAAAAATATTAAGGCGAAGGATTACTTATACCAACTGAAGGAGTAGAAGATAAAATATAGCAGAACGAACTTATTGTCAGGATAATTGTTTAGTGTCAATATATCACCTGGAATTTATTATGGAAGTATAATATTAAAATTATCTTACAATGAAAAAAATCCTTAAAATAGCCGGGCTCATCCTTCTTTTTCTCATCGTTATCATGTTGCTTGTGGCAGCCTTTGCCGGAAAAGAATATTCAGTTGAAAGGGAAGTGACAATGAACTCGCCAAAACAAGTCGTGTTTGATTTTGCAAAATACCTGAAAAATCAGAACAAGTACAGTGTCTGGGCTAAGATAGATCCGAATATGAAAACTGAATTCCGCGGCACCGACGGAACAGTTGGCTTCGTATCAGGCTGGGACAGTGAGAACAAAAATGCCGGAAGGGGTGAGCAGGAGATAACCGGCATTGAAGAAGGTACCCGGATTGATTATGAGCTTCGTTTTTATGAGCCTATGAAATCAACCGATAAAGCTTTCATGTCATTTGAAAGCGTAAACGACAGTGTTACCTCGGTCAGATGGGGTATTTATGGAAAGATAAAGTACCCTATGAATCTTTCGCTTCTGTTTATGGACATGGATGCCATGCTCGGTAAAGATCTTGAAGGAGGCCTGAAAAACCTTAAGTTGATTCTCGAAAAATAAAATTTCTTTTCTTATGATATCCGGTAGAAATCATCTGGGTAAAGATGAGGGATAATAATGCAAAACCGGTACCTACAAAAAATGGCAAACGCCAGTTAAGCATCCACAGAACACCACCGAAAAAGGGAATTATAACCGCCGATATGTGGTTTATTGTAAAACCTATAGCTGTTGAGGAACCCAGATCTTCAGGATCGGCTGTCTTTTGCAGATATGTATTAAGACCTATTGAGAAATTAAAAAATATACTGTCGAGAATAAATAAACCCACAACAATCCAGACATTGCTAATAAACGCGTAACCAAGAAATAACACAATAAGAGAAACGCTTTCAAGCGACAGCACTACCCGTTCACCGTATTTGTTCAGTGCTTTTGATATCTGCGGATTAAGCAGGTATGTAAGTGCATAGTTTATTACATAGATTCCTGTAACAATTCTTATTCCAAGGTTATAGCGGTCAACAAGGAGGAAAATGGCAAAAACTGTAAATATCTGGCGGCGGGTTCCCGCCAGAAAATTAAGTACATAAAACAGCCAGTATTTTTTCTTTATAACCAGCTTTTTATGCTGGTAGGGCACTTCTTGTCTGATGGGATTTATAAAAAGCATAATGATTCCCGACAAACTAATCAGTACGCCGAGTAAAAGAAAAGTATAAAGGTATTGTAAAACAAATGATAATGCCCAGATAACGAACCCGACACCAATATTTACCAGAGCCCCGTAACCTCTCATACGTGCAAAAACAACTGGTGATTCTGTGGTATTGAAATACTGGACAGTAAGCGACTTGTTTGTTGTCTCAAAAAAATGGAATCCCACCGACATAATAAAAGTCGTTGTCAAGAGTCCCCCAAATGAGGAGAAAACACCAGTGATTGAAGTTCCTATTCCAAGTAATACTACCGACCACGCGGAAAGTCGGTGTTCCTTAAAAACATACAAAAGGTAAATGGCAGCAACGGAAAGAAATCCTGGTATTTCCCGGACCGCCTGTGAAATTCCTATCTGAAAACCATTAACTCCGACTACCTCTTTTGCATAATTTGTGAATAAAGACATCCATCCCTGTAGTCCTGAGCTGGCACAGATACTCAGAATTATCAGGTAGCGATACATCGGATTTGATTTCAATTGATCCATTGACTTTTCCTAAAGGGTGCAAAAATAGACTTAATAGCATTAATATTATTGGAGGACAAACCACTTTTTATTTTTAATTTTAAGAGAAAATTCAAGCTGATGGAAGAAAATCTGGATATAAAAAAAAATCTCGGATATCTGGGGTCTGATCTTGTTACAAATATACTTGATAACTGCAAAATCATTGAAATTGATAAAGATACAGAGATAGTTAAGGAAGGACAATATATTAAATTTATCCCAATCGTTATAAAAGGTCTTATTAAGGTAACGATGAGACAGGAAGAAAAAGAGCTTTTGCTCTATTATATTCAACCATATGAAAGTTGTGTAATGTCCTTTACCGCAAGCCTGAAGAATGATAAAAGCAAAATCTTTGCAATTGCAGAGGAAGACAGCAAATTAATCCTTCTTCCTTCAGATAAGGTAATTAAATGGACAAACGATTATCCTTTGATCAACAGATTATTTTACCAGCAGTATAACCTCCGTTATCTTGATCTTCTTGAGACCATCAATCATCTTTTGTTTGACAAACTGGATAAAAGGCTGTATGAGTATCTTAAAGAAAAGACAAGAATTACAGGGAAGAATCCTTGTGTAATTTCACACCGGGAAATAGCCTATGAGCTTGGAACAGCAAGAGAAGTAATTACCCGAGTGTTGAAGAAACTTGAATCGGAAAATAAGATAAAACAACTTAAAGCAGGAATCCAAATTCTGTAGGGTTGTGACTTAGGTCACTGGAAACTGCATTTCTGTCACTCTATCTTTGCAGAAGTAATCTAACAATTAAGACTTTAATGTGTTCTTAGTTTTAATATTTCAGATTACTCATAAATTAAATGGAGTGAAATCAAATTGTTTACTATTATGAAAACTATGAAATCAATTATTCTGACAGCCACATTACTGGCGTTAGCAATGAATTCCTGTAATAAATCTGATGATCCGGCAGGTCCCGGAGATTCTACCGCCCCGACTATTTTACAACTGGGCACCTGGAAGGTAGCCCTGTTTAATGACAGCGGAAACGATGAAACTTCAAATTTCCTTGGTTACAATTTTACATTTGCCTCAAATGGCACTGTAAATGCAGTTAAAAATACTTCTTCAATTAATGGAGTCTGGGATACGAAAGTAGATAATAATCAGAACAAATTCATCCTTGACTTCGGAACAACAAATCCATTCAATGAGCTGAATGAGGACTGGGCAATTCTTGAACTTACGCCCGTTAAAATTCGGCTTCAGCATGTTAGCGGAGGAAATGGAGGAACCGATTTACTTACTTTTGAAAAAAATTAACAGACTATGAAAAAAAACATGGGAACCACTGACAGGATCATCAGGATCGTAATTGCAGCAATTATTGCTTTGCTCTATTTCACCAATGTTCTGACAGGAACATTAGGTATTGTTCTCCTTGTACTGGCTGTAGTATTTGTCGGTACGAGCTTTATAAGCTTTTGTCCTTTATACACAATTTTCGGATTGTCTACAAACAAAAAGAAAGCTGCCGGGAAATAAGTACCTAAACCGGAGAACGGATTACTACCAAGTACTAACTGCTCACAAGTAACGGCTCACGGCTCACTACTTACAGCGCAAGATACATGGATCTTACCGTAAGTCCTGTGCCGGAAGCCTTGTGTCTTGAGGCTTTGCCTTTTGACCAGGATGGACTCTGTTTTACCCTTCTTTACTGTGATTTCAGCTAAGGCTCTAATTGGAATATTAATATGATAAGCCCGGGAAAAGCTGGCTGAATATGTTTTTCAATAAAATTTGCATGGCTTTAAACTGCAAAACGAGCGATCTCTATATCCAAAAAGTA
>DOTV01000251.1:0-738 GCA_003520925.1 Bacteroidales bacterium
ATGGAGGATAAGCTTAAGGCAATAATCCAGAGCTATAATGCGAGGCTGATCGATAATAATATGGTTGTAAAATAGTCCGATGCCGGAAGCCGGAAGACGGAAGATTTTTTTCTGCGTGACTCAGCGAATTATTCTGCGTGCCTCTGCGAGAAATTTCTTTTCTTTTTTTTCTCGCAGATTTTCGCAAATGGAAATCCCGCAGATTTTCGCAGAGTTTGATATCAGATCTACGACTATCTACGAAACCAGAGGGAAATTATTTGTATTTTAAACAAATGAAAAAAATCGCCCAAATAATTTTCGAGAACGATAACGGGGAGTTCCTTCTATATCTGAGAGATGGAAAGCCCGGAATCCCTTTTCCTCATCACTGGGACCTGATCGGAGGGCATATTGAAGAAGGAGAGACTCCTGAAGCGGCGCTTGTTAGGGAGGTGAAAGAAGAGCTTGATTATGATCTGAAGGAATTCAAATTCTTCAGGGAATATCTATGTCTGGAAGGGGATGTCTATCCGAATTTAAAATATATTTATTCTGGTAAGTTCAATCTTCCGATTGAAAAAATTACTTTGCTTGAAGGCGACCGGCCGCAGTATTTTAGGAAAGAAGAGATCAAGGATGTCAAATTTGCAAACATTCTTAAGAAAATTGTGTTGGATTATATTTGCGAAAAAGAAAATGCTCAAATCGACAATTCTATTTCTTAAAATTGATTTAGATTTAATTATTGATTCTATT
>DOTV01000251.1:1116-2460 GCA_003520925.1 Bacteroidales bacterium
GACAATTAAAACTTTCTTATTAGTAATTTTAATAATTCTGGGAATTACAATCCAGGCTCAGAATTTTACCATTAAATCGCCTGATAATAAAATTGCTGTAAATATCAATAATGCTGAAAAGCTAACCTACTCTGTCACCTTTAAAGGGCTGAGCGTTATTGATCAATCGCCGATGGGATTTGAGTTTAAGGATGAGCAACCCATGGCCGGTAACTTCGAAGTTACGAATCAGAAAACACAGAGTATTAATGAGAAATGGATCCCTGTGGTAAAGTCAAAACATGCAGAGATCCTCGACAACTATAATGAATTACACCTTTTTCTTAAAGAAAAATCGGCTCCGATGCGTCAGATGGAGCTGACAATCAGGGCATACGATGACGGAGCTGCCTTTCGTTACAAGTTATTCAGAGCTTCACGGATTGGGGAGAGGCAAATAACAAAAGAACTGACAACTTTCAGCATTCCGGGTGATCCAAAAGCATGGATAGTGGAATACGGAAAGTATTCGACATCGAACGAAGCCGAGTTCTTTGAACATCCTTTGAGCTATCTGAATGAAAAATCAATTGCAGGGTTGCCACTTCTGCTTCAATATTCGAATTGCTGGGTAGCCGTTACCGAAGCCAGGATCGATAATTATGCAGCATTTTATATCGGTACCAACGGTAACAAGAATCAGCTTACAACAAAGCTGGTTCCGTTCCCGGGAGAGCAGGAAGCAGGAGTTAAAGTCAGGTTTGCCGATGAGGTTTATACACCCTGGAGAGTTGTTATGGTTGGAGATACCCCCGGAACACTTATTGAATCAGAAATAATCCAGAATTTAAATGATCCCTGTGCAATTAAAGATCCATCCTGGATAAAGCCGGGGATGAGCGCATGGGACCACTGGTGGAGCGGAGAGGTAAAGATGGAGATGCCGGTGATCAAGCAGTATATTGATATGGCTTCTCAGATGGGATGGCCATATATGCTGGTTGACTGGCAATGGTACGGAAAGTTCAATTCGCCTGAAGCTGACATAACAAAATGGGCGCCTCAGATCGATATGCCCGGGATTATTGAATATGCCCATTCAAAAAATGTAAAAATCCTTATCTGGCTATATTCGAGCGATGTGAACAGGAACTCAGCCTATAAGACTGCATTCCCGATCTATCGGAGGTGGGGTATTGCAGGTGTCAAGATCGATTTCATGGACCGCGATGACCAGGAGATGGTAAACTGGTATCATGACATTATAAAATGTGCAGCAGAGAACCATCTGTTAGTTGATTTTCACGGTGCCTACAAGCCTGACGGAATAATCAGAACATGGCCTAATATGATCACCAGGGAAGG
>DOTV01000251.1:2801-4534 GCA_003520925.1 Bacteroidales bacterium
GGACAGATGGATTATACGCCGGGAGGGTTTCTGAATGTAACCAAGGAACAATTCAGGCAGCAGACTCCTGCCCTTGTCTGGAATACCCGTGCAGCCGAGCTATCAAAATTTGTAATTTATGAGAGTCCGTTGACAGTCGTTTGTGATCATCCTGACAACATTCTTGGCAAAGCAGGATCTGATTTCCTTAAAATAGTACCGACAACATGGGATGATATTAAATTCATTGGCGGTTATCCGGATGAATATGTTGCAATTGCAAAGAGGAGTGATGAAAAATGGTTCCTTGCTGTAATGAATAACAGCATTGGGAGATCTGTGGATGTCAATTTAAATTTTTTACCACAGGGTAGTTATACAATTGAAATGTGGGCTGATACAAAACAATCGGACAAGGAGCCAATGGAACTGAAGAAATCGGAGAAAAGTGTAAAATCAGGTGATACAATAAAGATTACCATGGCTAAGAATGGAGGGTTTGTGGCGGTGTTTAAGTCTAAGTAGTCTTGCAGTCCTGCGGTCTTGCGGTCTTCCCTCTGAATTTTAATCTGCGGAACTCTGCGCGATACTCTGCGCACCTCTGCGAGAAAATTCTTTTCTTTTTGTTCTTGCAGATTTTCGCTGAAATTAAGACTAATATGCAAAACTGACAGCTGAAAGCTGATAGCTTTTTTCCATCTTTTTTCCCAAATTCCATCCAAATTCTCCCCTGTTTAGTCAAAATCAGCCATTTTACTTTTTATTCAGGACAGGAATAACTTTTATGATTTAACTATTTGATTGTTAATAATTTCACAATATTTGACTCTTTGGTCAATCAAAAAACAACATTTTCATTGTAAATTTCACATCCTTTTTGACCAGAGGCACTGATTACTTTGCCGATGGTAAGAAGTTGCATGCAGACGGACAGAAATCATTGATAAGCGGTTTTCAAATCTTACCTCATTTGGCCACCCAACGGACCTTATCTGCTTGACATGCATGGTGTTTAGAAATATCTTTATCCCATAAACTGACACTTGAAATTATGGGAAAAAGGAAATTTTCGGCTTACATGAAAATTCTATTTCTGGCAGTTCTTTTCATGTGCCTTGGGAATGGTGCTTCGGCACCGACAAAGTGTTATTCAATGCGAAGGATGATGATTGTTCATGCAACAAAATTCGCAGAGAGAATACACCATGAATCTGAGTTCAACCGGCTTATAAACGACCTGGGACGAAGGGAATCAGGAAATAATTGGTTGTCGGTTAATTGTATCGGCTGTTTCGGGGAATGGCAGTTTGCGGAGTCGACTGTTCATTATCTTGGTTATAAACAAGTAACTCTTAAAAAGTTCAAAAAGGATCCCGGAGTATTTCCACCAGAGTTACAGCGCAAAGCCCTGGAATCACTTATAAAGTTAAATCTTGTATTATTAAGGAATTACTTTGAATATATAGGTGATACAATTATGGGGGTAGAGATTACGAAGTCGGGTATGATTGCTGCTTCTCATCTTGGAGGGGCTCAGTCTGTTAAAATCTTCCTCGCTTCAAATGGAAGGATTGACAAAGAGGATGTTCTTGGTACCTCGGTAAGGGATTATATGAAAAAATTCAGCTTTTACGATATCGATTAGTCAGATACAAAGTGGGAGTGCTTCCTGACCAGGCCAATGGTTCTAAGGAGGCCGGACAAAAAAACCTGATGTGTGGAATCATCAGGTTTTTTATATATTATTTTCTGCG
>DOTV01000251.1:4878-5374 GCA_003520925.1 Bacteroidales bacterium
TTTTCGCAGAGTTTATCTATTAATGATTTATCCCATGCCATTTATTTGATAATGAAGATAATCCCTGGATAAGTTTCAGAACCCGCCAGGAAGTATCCGGAACGAGGTAATCGGGAGATATTATTTTTGGAACATCCTGATTATGCTCATTTATTGCCAGCTCAATTGAAGCCAGAACAACCTCCGGATCGAATCCTGTAAGTATTATTGTTCCTGTATCCTGGGCTTCCGGTCTCTCCATCGATTGCCGGAATGAGATAGCTGGAAATTTAAGGATTGCAGATTCCTCACTGATTGTACCTGAGTCGGACAAAGTACATTTGGCATTCATCTGCAGTTTGTTATAATCGAGGAATCCGAAGGGCTTAAGGAACTGAATAAGAGGATTCATTTTAAAATCCTTTAAGTTTTCAAGCCGTTTCCTGGTCCGCGGATGGGTTGAAACAACCACCGGCAGACTGTATATTTGGCATAGTTTGTTTAAAATGGTCAGGAT
>DOTV01000251.1:5655-5804 GCA_003520925.1 Bacteroidales bacterium
TCGACGTTTTCTTCGCGATGAGTAGAAACCAGAAAGTAGTTATCAGCAGTCAGCTTTAAGCTATCAGCTATATTGGAAGAATCTATTTTTGATCTGTAGTAGTTAAGAACTTCGAACATCGGAGAGCCGGTCAGGTAGATTCGCCGGTG
>DOTV01000217.1:0-183 GCA_003520925.1 Bacteroidales bacterium
ATCTGCTTGAGCGATTATCGTCCGGTAAGGGACGTCCGGCTTATAAAGCCTGGGTGGCAGTCCCTGTACTTCTCTCAGGAGAGTGGACAAGTACCCGGGTGGAACCTGCCAAATCACTCTACGCAATGGTTCCTGAAGTGGAGTCGTTGCCCGGTGTGGTGGATGCTGGTATTTGGATAGGCT
>DOTV01000217.1:489-2774 GCA_003520925.1 Bacteroidales bacterium
GGGTGTGGTTATGGTAGTAGGTGATAATAAAGGTCAGGTGGAAAGCGGTGCAAAAAAGCTTGCTCAGAGATTCTGGGATGTGCGCAGGCAATTCAGTTTAGAAGCGCCAGGTTATCCCCTCGAAAAATGCATTGATCTGGCTGTTGCCAGTAATAAAAGACCTTTCTTAATCAGCGATATGGGCGACAATCCTGGTGGTGGCGGTTCAGGCGAGGTGACCTGGACTTTGGCAAGAGTATTGAAGCGGCCGGAATTTAAGACTCCAAAAGGAAAAAGCCTGCTTTATTGCTCTATCCCGGGAAGCGAAATGGTGGAAGCCGCCCGAAAAGCCGGTATCGGTGGTCAGGCAGAGGCTTTTGTAGGGGCAATGACAGATAATTCATATGAAGCTCCTGTTCGTTTATCAGGTACAGTAATATATGTCAGTCCTGTTCATGAGAATGACCAGCAATCAGAAAGTAAATCACCCCCGAACCGGAAGCTTCCTGACATAGCAATTATTAAGACGGGAAGCATATTTGTGGTTGTGGGAACATCTTCACCCACACCAAACTTAGCAGGTACAGGAATTGATCCTAAGAAAATGGATATTATAATGGTAAAGCAGGGTTATCTTGTGAGTCAGTGGTATGATATGCAGGCCGATTGGGTTATGGCTCAGACACGGGGAAGTGTTGATCAGGATTTTAAAAGTCTCCCTTATAAACGTGTTGTAAGGCCTATCTTTCCACTAGATCCTGACATGCCGGATCCGGAACTGAATGTAATTATGGTACCATCTGCAAAACAGATGTACGGCAGATAAAAAGTATTCAACTAAATTTCTTTAAATCAATTCAAAAAGGAGATAAATATGGATATGCATCGGATGAAGAAATGAGATTATTGTTTCAGTAAAATGGCCGGTTTAGATGAAGTATCTGATTTATAGTCTTATAACAATCCCAACCGCTGCATAATTTAAAAGTGTAAAATTGTAAACTTCATCATTGTCAGCACCACCTTCAAGTATCCTGTATCCTGCTTTTAAACTGATCTTGTCTGAAAGCCTGTAACCTGCTGCAAGAAGAACATCCTCAGCCCTGCCCTGCGGTGCCGCAAGAGCATCGCCCTCCAAAAGGAACGACAGATTATCATCTGCTTTCCATTCCAGCCTGAAGTTTATGATAGGAACAAATCCGACATTGGTTTTTTCGCTGTAAAGACTTGGAGAAGAGAGAGATATTTTGGCGTCTCTGATCTTGGCAGTAATGCCCAGACCAAATTCGAACCTCGGTTTTTCAACAATATCATAGCGGTATGTCACTCTGTACGAATTGAACTTATAAAATCCGGTAAGAGATGTATTTGCAGGAAAAACAACTCCCTCAAATGACAGGTCCCTGTTGACGGTACCATCTGATTTTACTGTAAGTGGTGCATATAGCAATGATACATTGTGACGTGTCCCAAAAGTATATCCTGCTCTTATACGATAAAACAATTTTGGTGAGGCATTGAGCTCCCTGCTAAATGAGAAGAGTGTTCCCTGATCGCCAGGAATCCTGACATCGTTGTACCCCGAAAAAACAACTCCCGACTCCAGGTCGATCAGTGCCTGGGCTTTAAGTGAAGATAATCCTGATAAAATAAAAACGCAAAAAAATGTTATAGTTATTAAGAATGTCCTTTTCATAAATATCTGGTTAAATAATTTTAATCTTCAAACAAATGAAATTCAATAATAGTTCAAAAGACGTTTTGCACTCAACAAGAAAAAAGTTAGAAATGCCGGAGGTATAGCAAAATTGTCTTCAGAAATCAATTACAATATTCCTTTGGGTTTTCTTGCTGATCTTCAGCACACCACCTTTGCTTAATTCTTTCCATGTCCATCCCTTGTCAGAAGGTCCTATGACCTCCACAAGAACAATTCCATCTGCTGTTACCTTTGACGGTTTGCCTTTAAGTCGGAGCAGTTCGGTAGATTCCATGTCAAAAGTTTTATACTCAACTGAGCGGGGAGAATATACAATTGAGGTCACCTCAGAAGAACTTCCCAGCAGATGGTTTTCGGTTGACGGAGCCAGATCAGGATTTGCAGCCATTGCTCTCAGGTAATGCCTTACATAGTCCCCGTACCCGTCGGTCAGCCATATATCATCTCTTATATAGCGGTTCCGGCCATCAGAAGCGACGGTATATGTTGCCCAGTTTAAAGTGCGGATGGCATTTTCAGTAAAAGTGGTATCATCTGATAAAGCTCCATACATAAGTTCAACTGATGCCTGCCGGGATGAGTGGCT
>DOTV01000190.1:0-1159 GCA_003520925.1 Bacteroidales bacterium
AAAAAGTATTTCAAAGACATTACAAATCTGTCCGGAATAACATTTGTTCATCACGAAGATAAATACAATGATTATGAATCTGAAGTGATGCTTCCCTACAAGAATTCACAGATGGGCCCTGGGTTAGCTTCAGGCGACGTTAATGGAGACAAGCTTGAAGATTTTTATGTCGGCAATGGAAAAGGCTTTCCGGGAGCTATGTATTTGCAAACTGATAAAGGTACTTTCAAGGAAATTCCCGGCCCATGGATAGGTGATTCAATTTATGAAGATACAGGAGCCCTTCTGTTTGATGCCGATAATGACGGAAGAAATGATCTTTATGTTGTAAGCGGAGGTAATGATCGCTCGCAGAAAGCAGCTTTTTACGAGGACAGGTTATATCTGAATACCGGGCAAGGGTTCATTAAAAGCATCAATATTCTTCCAGCCGATTTAAATAAAAGCGGCAAATGCGTAAAAGCTGCAGATTATGATAAAGACGGCGATCTGGATCTGTTTGTCGGAGGACGTATTGTTCCAGGTAATTATCCACTCCCTGCTAACAGTTATCTGCTGAAAAATAATGGAAAGAAAGGTGCTGATCTGAGATTTGAGAATGTAACAAAAGAAACGGCACCGGGACTAATGAATTTGGGACTTGTCACTGATGCTGTCTGGGATGACTTTGACAGCGATGGTGATGTTGACCTGATTGTTGTCGGGGAGTGGATGAAAATCCGCTTTTTTGAAAACACATCAACCGGGTTTAACGATGTTACAGATAAGCTTGGTTTTGGTGATACAACCGGCTGGTGGTTCAGTATTAACAGATGTGATATTGATAAGGATGGTGATATCGATTACCTTGCAGGTAACCTTGGACTAAATTACAGGTACAAAGCCAACGAAAAATCAATATTTGAAATATACTCCAATGATTTTGATTTGGATGGTAAAAATGATATTGTACTTGGCTATAGTGAAAACGGGATAACTTATCCGGTTAATGGTTTTGATATCACATCGGTGCAGATTCCGGTTATAAGACTAAGGTACAATAGTTACGAAGAATTTGCCAAAGCCACATTACAGGAGATTTATGGAGAAGAGATGTTGAAAAGCTCCTTGCATTACCGGGTAAATACATTTGCCCATCAATGGATTGAAAATAAGGGAA
>DOTV01000190.1:1513-11888 GCA_003520925.1 Bacteroidales bacterium
TTATTGCTGGTAATTTATATAACACAGAGGTGGAGACACCAAGAAATGATGCAAGTATTGGACTTGTTTTGCAACAAGACCCTGAAGATGAAATAAAGGTTATCCTTCCTGAAGAAAGCGATCTTTTTGTTAAAGGTGAAGTGAAAGCTATCAGGAAGATTAAACTGGCTTCAGGAAATGATGCACTGTTGTTCGCAATAAATAGTGATTCTCTGAAATTAATTGAATGCCTGTTTAAGTAATAAATAGTCTTGCTTTTTTAAAAAACAACAACCTGGAAAAGCCTGAACCAAAAGCTTAAACAAATCCGATTAAGGTGTAAAAAAGGTTGCCTGAAAATATTCCTGACTGATTATTTAAAACATTTGGCAGATTCATTTAATAAACTATTGATGTTTAATTGTAATTTGATCCGGATATGCCAAATCAATATTTGTGTAGTTAGTATTATTCTGTATTGGTTAGTTAGTCTAGGGTTAAGTTAGAAAGAGGCTGTCATTTAAAAGTGAACAGCCTCTTTTTTCAGTATCTTTGACTATGCTATTCCTTCATTAGAAGTTATAAATTTAAGGAGTGAGATTTTTCATTATATCATTTATTGTTTCATTATTATCCCTGGTGTCGAGTGGAAGATCCTTTTATTTCAGGCATTACAGGAATGACAATGGTTTGTCAAATAATACCGTCATGGCCTGCCTGCAGGATAGGAAAGGTTTTATCTGGTTTGGAACCAAGGAGGGACTAAGCAGGTTTGATGGATTTCAGTTTAAAGTATTCCTTCACAACTCATTAGTCTCAAATTGCCTTTCAAATAATTTCATTTTATCTCTATGTGAAGACGGAGATGGCTGGATCTGGATTGGCACCTCAGAAGGAATCTGTTTTTATTTGCCTGATAATGATTATTTTGGGACAATTGAATCTGAAAATTACAATATTTCAGGAATGGTAATTGATGTTAAGGCAGATAATAAAAATTGTATCTGGATAGCGACATACTCAGGGTTATACAGATATGATAAAAGCAGTAAAGAGCTGAATTTTTATTCTTCCGATAAATATTTTGAACCAAGAAATATTTCATTGACCAACATGGGGGATGTCTGGCTGTCGGCTACTGATGGTAAGATATATAAATATGATGTACGAACTGACAGCTTTCTGGGTTACCAGATTCTTTCCAATAAGGAAATTTCTGCTTCTGTTCAGCTTGGAAACATTCTTGATGGTGGTAATTTCGGACTGATAATATCGACAAATATCGCAGGTTTAAGGCAATTTGAACCAAATACAGGGAGTTTAAAAAAAATGTTCGAAAATGATAAATGGAATAACATCTTTATAAGAACAACTTTCCTGAATAGTGACGAGGAAATATGGATAGCTACAGAAACCGGTATTTATATATATAACCTTAAGACGGGTTATATCACAAATCTGCATAAGGTTGGATCGGATCCTTTCTCCATTTCAAACAATGCAGTTCGCACAATTATTAAGGATAAAGAAGGGGGATTATGGATCGGGACTTTTTATGGAGGAGTCAATTACCTGGCACAGGAAAACAAACCGTTCGAAAAGTATTACCCGACAGGTTTGCCAGGAGCACTTAACGGTAGTGTCGTAAGAGAGATTCGTGCAGACTCGTATGGTAATATCTGGATTGGTACCGAAGATGCCGGTCTTATGAAATTTGATAGTCAGACAGGACGGTTTTCAAGCTATGAAGATGGCTCTAATAACGTAATTATTAGAAGCAAAAATGTCCAGGGGATACTGGTTGATGACGACGACCTATGGATTGGCAGCTACGATGATGGAATTTATGTTCTGAACATCCCGGCACAAAGGTTGAAAAGTCATTTTGAGATGAAGGATAACAGAAGTGGTTTTATAACAAATTCTTTTGTAACATTTCTTAAAACAACCGATGGAACAATTTATGCGGGAAGCGTAATTGGCTTATATCAGTATAACCGTAAGATATCCTCATTCCGATTCCTGGATGATGTGGCAGCAGAAACCTTTATCCATTGTTTATTTGAGGATTCTAAAAAAAATATCTGGATAGGAACTTATGGAAAAGGGTTGTATAAATATGACAGATCTTCAGGGATATGTAAAAAAATAATTTCTGAAAAAGGTGATTATGATGGTCTGATGTATGAACATATTACATCAATTTTTGAAGATAACAACCATAAGATCTGGTTTACTACTGAAGGTAATGGCTTCAGCTATATTAACATGGAAACAGAAGAAATTACCAGATATATTCCGGGCAGAGATATTGATTTTGCAATATACTGTGCCATGTTCCAGGATGGTAGTGGAAATATATGGATTACATCAACCAGAGGACTGTTGCGTCTGGATCCTTCAACGAATAAGTATATAACCTATACAAAAGATGATGGCCTGTTAGACAATATGTTCAGTTATAATTCAGCTTATCAGGATAAACATGGTAAAATGTATTTCGGCACAGTCAGCGGACTGATATCATTTTATCCTTCCGAAATAAAAGAAAATACATACAATCCACCAGTCTATTTTACTGGATTCCAAATTAACAATAAAGAATATCTTGAGAATTCAACAGGATCGGCCGATTTCAAATCGGTTCTTATGACAAACCGTATCTCATTAAGATATAATCAATCTTCTTTCAGCATTGACTTTGTATCTCCTACTTTTTCAAGTCCTAATCTCACAAAGTATAAATATCGAATGGAAGGCTCTGATCCTGATTGGGTTCTGATATCAGGAAACAGGAAGGTTTACTATACGAATCTTTCTCCCGGAAAATACAGGTTCAGGGTTATTTCTTCCGCTAATGGTGATACATGGAGCTCTGATGAAGCCTTGTTAGACATTAAGATATCGCCTCCATTCTGGTTGTCATTTCCAGCTTATGCACTTTACATTATTATTTCAGCATTTGCCGGGTACAGGATGATTATCTTTTATTTAAAAAAGAAAAATCTTGAAAACCAAAGAAAGATAGAATTCCTTGAAGCCAGTAAGGAGAAGGAGATACTTAATGCAAAAATTAAGTTTTTTACCAATATTACTCATGAAGTTCGTACCCCTCTGACTTTAATAAAGGGGCCCCTGGACAGAATATTAAAGTCAGGGAGTGTAAATTCAAAGAATACGGAAGATAACCTTTCAATTATAAGCAGAAATACAAACAGGCTTCTGAACCTTACCAACCAGTTGCTCGATTTCCGGAAAACTGAGAAAGAAATGTATAAGCTCAGTTTTATTAAGACTGATCTGTTTGAGCTTGTAAGTTCAACATTCAATTTATTCCTCTCATACAGTGAAGAAAAACGGATATCATTTCAGTTGCATTCGGAAGTAAATCATTATAATCTGGCTGTTGACAGGGAAGCAATAACAAAGATATTAAGCAATCTTATATCAAATGCCCTGAAGTTTGCCGAATCGAAGGTTGACTTATTCTTCGAAACCGGAACAGATCAGGAAAAATTATTAAGGATACGTGTAAACAGTGATGGTAAATTAATACCAAAAGAACTGGGTGAAAAAATCTTTGAGCCATTTTATCAGATTGACTTTGAAAAGCCGGGTGAAAAAGGTACCGGATTGGGACTTTCTCTCGCGCGGTCACTCGCCGAGCTTCATAATGGCCGACTTTTTCTTGATGTTAATGCAAAACAGTGTAATTCATTTGTTCTGGAACTAAATAAGTATCAGGAAGAATCAATATCAAGAAATAGTTACGAGTCTGATGAATTGAATCTGGTTGAACATAACGAGTTTGAGATTTTCGGTTCTCCTGAAAGTACCTCCCCTAAAATACTTCTTGTTGAGGATGAAGTTGAAATGGGGGAATTTATAGCAAAAGAAATATCAGGTGATCATAACGTCATACTTACTCACAATGGAGACGAAGCATTGAAGGCACTCAAGAAACACAATATTATTCTGGTCGTCAGTGATGTTATTATGCCAGGTATAAATGGATATGAGCTTTGCAGGCAGATTAAATCTAACATAGAATCCAGCCATATACCTGTTATACTCCTCACGGCTACCACAAATCTGAATGCAAGGATCGAAGGCCTTGATTCAGGGGCAGATGCTTACATAGAAAAACCATTCACAACGGAGCTTTTAATAGCGCAGATAAATAATCTTATTAAAAACAGGAGTATTGACCGGCAAAAATTCCTGAATTCTCCCCTTGCTCATTTCAAATCAGTTGCAATAAATAAAACTGATGAAGAATTTCTCAGAAAACTGAATTCAATTCTGGTGGATAATATTTCTGAGATGGATATAAGTGTGGAAAAGATTGCATATTTAATGGGAACCAGCGTTTCAACTCTTTACAGAAAGGTTAAAGCCCTTACAGATCTGAATTCAGTAGAATACATCAGGCTGGTCAAACTTAAAAAAGCAGCAGAATTATTATCGGAAGGAAGTTACAGAATAAATGAGATAGCATACATTGTCGGATTCTCATCCCAGTCATATTTCGCAACCAGTTTCCAGAAGCAATTCGGGATTTCTCCGTCTCAATTTATAAAAAATCTAAAGTAAGCAGGTTCCTGTTCTTCCGGGAAGACAATTTACCCGTCACAATTCACCAGACTGCATAAACGAAAACCAGTCTCGATTTTTCCTTTCCTTTTAAATTTTCAGTCACAATTTGCATAAAATTTAAACTCTTCTTCAATTATTAATTGTGACTTTTACCTGTATCATAATTTAAAACTGACCACCGACTTTTTTATCAACTCCAAATGTTATTTCTCATGAAAAAGCTTATAACCCTTTTTGCTTTATTGATTGTGGTCTTCACGACTTCCAGATCACAAAATGTTGAAAGGCATGCTCCGGCCGGATTTGACTCCATTCGTATAGGAATTGCCCATGGTAAAATCGATTCCATCACTTATCTGTCAAAAACAGTAGGCTCAAATCGCAAGGCTATGATTTATTTGCCCCCGAATTACTCTAAAAAATGGAAATATCCCGTTTTGTATCTTTTACATGGCATTGGAGGCGATGAAAAGGAATGGCTCAAAGGAGGCCAGCCACAGATTATTCTGGACAATCTTTTTGCAGAAAACAAAATTGAACCATTCATTGTGGTAATGCCAAATGGCAGGGCTTTAAAGGACGACCGTGCATCAGGGAATATGATGGCCCCCGATAAGGTGGAGGCGTTTGCAACTTTTGAAAAAGACCTCCTTAACGACCTTATTCCATACATAGAAAAGAAATTCCCGGTAATAAAAGACCGTGAACACCGTGCTATAGCCGGTCTCTCGATGGGTGGTGGTCAATCTTTAAATTTCGGACTGGGGAACCTAGGCATTTTCGCATGGATAGGCGGATTCTCTTCAGCACCAAATACAAAACCTCCTGAACAGCTTGTGCCTGACCCTGAAAAAGCCAGAGAAATGCTGAAATTACTCTGGATCTCATGCGGTGATAATGACGGTCTGATCACATTCAGCCAGAGGACCCATAATTATTTGAATGCAAATAATATCCCGCATATCTATTATATCGAGCCGGGAGTCCACGACTTTAAAGTATGGAAGAATTCTCTGTACATGTTTTCACAGCTCATCTTTAAACCTGTGGATGTATCAAAATTTAACAAATACAGCATCGCTGGCATTCCGGCTTCAACAAATGTGAGAGGAGTAAAATATCCGCAGATATTGCCTGATGGTAGTGCTGTTTTCCGGGTAAAAGCACCTGAAGCACAAAAGGTTCAGCTCGATCTGGTAAAGAAATATGACATGGTAAAAAACAATGAAGGAATATGGGAGGTGACGACCGATTCTTTAACCGAAGGATTTCATTATTATTCCATCCTGATTGATGGTTTAGCCGTTGCCGATCCGGCAAGTGAAACATTTTATGGAATGGGGCGGATGGCAAGTGGTATTGAGGTTCCGTTCAGAGGTGATGCCTATTATGCAGTGCGGGATGTTCCTCACGGGGAAATTTGTATAAAAAATTATTATTCAACTGTTTTCAATGGATGGCGCCGATTTTATATTTATAAGCCATCCGGTTACGATGTCAATACAAGTGAAAAATACCCTGTATTGTATATTTTACATGGTGGCGGAGAAGATGAAAGAGGATGGGCCACACAGGGAAAAACAGATTTGATTCTCGATAATCTCATAGCAGCAAATAAAGCAAAACCAATGCTTATTGTAATGCCGGACGGAAATGTAAATTCACAGGGGTTTGGTGAGAACACACTTCGAATGTTTGAAAGGGAATTGAAACTCTGTATAATTCCATTTGTAGAAAAAAATTACCGGGCAGATATCAGTTCCGGGAACCGCGCACTTGCTGGCTTATCAATGGGCGGCATTCAGACTCTTTATGCTGGAATAAATAACACCGGTTTATTTTCATATCTGGGTGTATTCAGTTCAGGCTGGATACTTCCGCTGCAAAGCGATCTTGCCGATAAGCAGTATGACTTTATGAAAAAAAATCTTGATAAGATCAATAATGACCTGAAACTCCTCTGGATAGGAATTGGAGGCAGGGAAGACATAGCATATAATAATTGTCAGACAATGATCTCCAGATTCAATGAAATGAACCTGAAATATACATATAACGATTATCCGGGCGGGCATGCATGGCCGGTGTGGAGAAACAACCTTTACAACTTTGCCCAGCTATTGTTTAAATAGAAGTGAAAGATGACGGAGCAGGATATTAGAGTACTTTATAAAATACAATAATGAAAACCTTGAAAAATTTATTTGTTTGCCTGATTTTATCCGGTCTGGTATCGGTGAATCTTATGTCCCAGGTCCCCTCTGTGATCAAAATAGATTTCGATCGTAAAATAAGTCCGATTGATTCTAATATTTATGGTGCTTTTGTAGAACCGATACGAACTGTTGTATATGGCACCATTTATGATCCAGCCTCTGCTTTATCTGATGAAAACGGATTCAGAAAAGACTTTATCGGGCTTATCAGGGAACTGAAAATACCTGTACTCAGATGGCCCGGAGGAAATTATGTGTCGGGCTATAACTGGGAGGATGGTATTGGACCAAAAGATCAACGTCGGGTAAGATTAGACCTTGCCTGGAATCAGATTGAAAAAAACCAGATGGGAACCGATGAATATGTAAAACTCAGCAACCTTATCGGTGCTGAAAACTTTGTTTGTATAAATGGAGGAACGGGCACTCTTGACCAGGCCAGACATTGGGTGGAATACTGCAACTACGCAGGAGGCACATACTATTCGGACCTGAGAAGGAAGTATGGTAATGAAAAGCCTTACAACATTAAGTATTGGGCACTTGGAAATGAGATTGACGGACCCTGGCAACTGGGTCAGAAAAATGCGGAAGACTATTGCAAGTTTGCCCTGGAAGCTGCCAAAATGATTCAACTGATGGATAAGAATATTAAATTTATTGCTTCAGGTGCTTCAAATTATACAGCTGATAATAGCTGGATCGACTGGAATGATTATGTATTGCAACATATGGCCGGTAAGATCGATTATCTCTCTGTGCACAGATATGCTACTGAGGTGTTAGCGGGTGACAGAAGCTTCCCCGCCATGATGTCGTTAGGTATTGATGTTGATAAAAAGATTGATATGGTGAAAGCCCTGATTGAGAAGGCAATGCTAAAAACAGGATCAAAAAGACCAGTATATATTTCATTTGATGAATATTCGGGTGGTGGTGATAACCTTACAGGATCATTAGTGCTTGCCCAGCATCTTAATTCATTTATAAGGCATGCCGATATTGTTAAGATGGCGAACATTACCATGTTGTCAAGCCTTGTGGGTAGCTCACCAGAAGGTGATTTCAGGAATGCTTTATTCCAGGCATTCTCCTTATATTCAAATAATTGCCATGGTATTTCACTCGATGTTTATACAGGTTGTGAAAAGTATAACAACAAGGTATTTAATGATATACCCTATCTTGACGTTACTGCGGTTTTAAATGAATCAGCCAGGATGCTGGTGGTAAATGTGGTCAACCGACATGAAACCAATGCAATACCTGCAGATGTAATTTTACAGTCAGGTAATTTTACCGGGGTTGGAAAAGCGACTGAGCTGAACGGAAAGTCATTGACCGCCAGAACTACCAGGACTGAAGAGGCCGTGAGTCTAAGTTCCAGGGAAGTGAAATTTAAGGGTAATACTTTTAGCTACAGTTTTCCGGCACATTCTTTTACACAACTTGAAATACCGGTTAAATAATTCAGCAATATCGCGGATTATTAATACAATTATTATGAAGAAATTTTTACTTATAGGTCTTGGATTGTATTTGGTATTTAGTTTGTCGGGACAGGAATATCCATTTCAAAATCCTGAATTGAGTTCTGAGGAACGTGCCCGGGATCTGATAAGCCGTTTAACATTAAGCGAAAAAGCATCTTTGATGTGCGACATATCTGATGCAATACCACGCCTGGGCATAAAAAAATTCAACTGGTGGAGCGAGGCATTGCATGGGCTCGCAAATAACGATAATGTTACAGTATTTCCGGAACCTGTTGGTATGGCAGCTTCATTTGATGATCAACTGGTCTATAGAGTTTTTAATGCAACCTCTGACGAAGTCCGTGCCAGGTATAATGACTCAAAACAAAAAGGAGAGGAAAATAAAAGGTTTCTTAGTCTTTCGGTCTGGACACCAAATATTAATATTTTTCGCGATCCCCGATGGGGAAGAGGTCAGGAAACATATGGCGAAGATCCTTACCTGATGTCGCGTATGGGAAAATCTGTTGTAAAAGGATTACAGGGTCCTCCAGATTCAAAGTATAAAAAGCTTCTGGCTTGTGCAAAACATTACGCCGTTCACTCAGGACCTGAGTGGAGCCGTCATGAAATAAACCTCAGCAATGTTGACCCCCGTGATCTGTGGGAAACCTACCTTCCGGCCTTTAAAGCATTGGTTCAGGAAGCAGATGTACGCCAGGTGATGTGCGCCTATCAGCGGTTAGACGATGAGCCATGCTGCGGAAATTCACGCTTGCTTCAGAAGATTTTAAGGGATGAATGGGGCTTCAGGTATATTGTCGTTTCCGATTGCGGAGCCATAGCCGATTTTTACACAAGTCACAAGGTATCATCTGATGCAATCCATGCCGTTTCTAAAGGCGTTATAGCAGGAACTGATATTGAATGCCAATGGATTAACCACAATTTTAAAAAATTGCCCGATGCTGTTGCGAATGGTTTGATTACTGAAGAAGAAATTGACAAGCATTTAGTGCACGTATTGACCGGCCGTTTCGACCTCGGAGAAATGGATGATGATGCTCTGGTACCATGGGCCAAAATACCGGCGTCGGTTATTAATAATGAAGAACATAGAAGACTTGCTTTGGAAATGGCACATGAATCTATGACACTTCTTCAGAATAAAAACAACATACTTCCCTTAAAGAAATCACAAAGGAAAATAGCTGTGATTGGTCCAAATGCAAACAACATACCCATGTTATGGGGAAATTATAACGGTACACCTGTAAGGACAATAACAATTCTCGACGGTATTGCATCTAAAATTCCGGCACAAAGGATTATATATGACAAAGGATGCGATCTTGTTGAAGATAAGGTAACCGAAAGCTATTTCTCGAAATGCTCTTTCGAAGGGAAAAAAGGTATTAAAGCCACCTACTGGAATAGCAGCGATCTTAAAGGTGATATTGTTGCTACTCAACAGATCGAAAACCCTATAAAACTAACCGTAGCCGGCCAGCATGAATTTGCACCGGGGGTTCGCCTTGAAGGCTTTTCTGCTTTGTATGAAACTGCATTCGAATCATCTCAAGATGAAGATATTGTATTCAAATTCGGGGCTGCCGGTCACTTCGAATTGCGAGTAAATGGCGAATCTGTTGCAAGTTTTGATAATTGGAGAACACTCCCGGCAAGACACTCATTTAAAGTAGAAAAAGGGGGGAAATATAAAATTGAAATACGCTATGTTCAGCTGAATAATTGGCAAGCGAACCTTGAGTTTAATTTTGGTAAAGAAGTCGACGTAAAGTTTAACGATCTTCTTAGTAAAATTCAGGAAACTGATGTTGTTGTATTTGTTGGCGGACTCTCAACACTGCTCGAAGGGGAAGAGATGCCGGTATCATACCCTGGCTTTAAAGGCGGTGATCGTACAGATATTGAACTTCCTTCGGTTCAGCGTAATTGCCTGAAAGCTTTGAAACAAGCGGGTAAAAAGGTCATTTTTGTCAACTGTTCAGGTTCTGCTATTGCTTTATTACCTGAAACTGAAACCTGCGATGCTATCCTCCAGGCCTGGTATGGAGGCGAATCCGGCGGTCAGGCTGTTGCAGATGT
>DOTV01000131.1:0-9531 GCA_003520925.1 Bacteroidales bacterium
TTTCAGAAATCAGTCCGTCATCTATTTTAATCCTGACAGGCTTATTCGTTTCGTAATGAATTGCTTCTATTACTCTGGTATCATTCATATCTTCAATTCCTTATTCTTAGCGCCTAAGCGACTTGGTGGCATTTTTATTTTGCCACAAAGACGCAAAGACACAAAGCTTACAAAGTTATTACTCCAGCGGCCGAATTCCTGTCAAGGAAAAGATGCCAGTCGGGATGCCGTTTAAGAATTGTGGCAGGTACCTCGCTGGTAACCTTGCTGCTCAATGTTTTTCTGACTGCATCAGCCTTAACAATATGAGGAACAACTGATATTATTTTCCGGCATTGCATTATCTGCCATACACTCATCGAAACGGCCTCATCAGGAACATCCCCCTTCTTTTCAAACCAACCCTCATTTACCTGTTGATATTTGCACTGATCATTGAGCCTGACAATTATATAGGCATCAGTAGTATCAAAATCGGCCGGCGGGTCATTGAAGGCGATATGGCCATTTACTCCGATTCCGATAAGCCCCAGATCAACAGGTTTTTCACGCAGGGCAGAAGTCAATTCTTCGATGCCCCTTTTAATATTTCCCTCAACATCGACACTAAAAAATTTCCTGACAGGCACCAGGCTTATGAACCTGTCATAGAGGTATTTTCTGAAGCTGGCTTTATGAGTAACCTGCAGCCCTATATATTCATCGAGGTGGAACACTGTCACTTTGGTCCAGTCAACCTTTTCTTTTACAAGCGCCTGAAACATCTCAAACTGCGAGCTGCCTGTCGAAACCACAATGCGGGCTTCGCCATTCCGCGATACAGCCTCATTAAGGCTTACCGAAACCATCTCTGCAGCCTTACTGCCAAGTTCTGATGCATTTTCAGATATACTAATATTCATTCCTTCAAAATTTGATTCATTTACATTGTTTTCACCATTAATCATTTTTACACCACAGAGTTTCACAGATCCATTCGGAGTTTCACTGTTTTAACCCGTGTAACTCCGTTAAAACCCGATGTAACACCGTGGTCAATTTTTTTTAACAACCATTCATGTTCCATAAAATTAGAATAATAAATTCACAAACCAATTTTCTATCTTCACCAAAATTTTTTGCAAGATGCTCAAACAAGCCGTAATTATCTTTTTTATTGTCATTATCTGCGCCGGAAATTCCACCTTCTGCCAGACACCAGGGGTTAACCGTGATAAGAGAAAGATACATATCACTCAGACTGACAAACCTGTGACCATTGACGGAATTCTTGATGAAGAGCCATGGATGACAGCTGAGCGGACAGGCAAGTTCCAGAGAGTGACACCTACCGATACCGGGTTTGCCAAAGCTCAGACCGAAGTGGTGCTTACTTATGATAAATCAAATTTATATGTAGGGATAATATGCTATGATCCCACACCCGGGAAAAGGCCGGTTGAATCGCTCCGCAGAGATTATACCTTTATGAAGAACGATAATTTCATGCTCTTTCTCAACACTTATAATGATCACACAAACGGATTTGCCTTTGGGATTTCAGCGGCAGGTGCGCAGACTGAAGGTCTTCAGTATGATGCCACAAAGGTCGATTACAGCTGGGAGACAAAGTGGAAATCGGCAGTGAAGAGTTATGACGACCGTTGGGTAAGCGAGTTCAGCATCCCCTTCAGAAGCATCAGGTACTTCGGCGGGGTATCTGAATGGGGAATTAATTTCGGCCGCCAGGATCTTAAAAACAATGAGAAATCTGCCTGGGCACCTGTTCCGCGCCAGTTTCCCCATTGTTCACTTCCATATGTTGGAACACTAATATGGGATAAACCCAGGGAAGATGCAGGATTACGCTTTTCAATTATCCCGTACGTGATCGGTAAAGTTACAAGAGTTAATGAAACCGGGGAGACTACCAAATGGAACATAAATGCCGGACTTGATGCCAAGATGATTCTTTCAACAAAAATGAATCTCGATCTCACTGTAAATCCTGACTATTCTCAGGTTGAGGTTGATAAACAACAGACAAACCTGGACCGTTACGAACTTTTTTTTCCTGAAAAACGGCAGTTTTATCTCGAAAACAGCGATCTGTTTGCGAACCTTGGTACTGAAAGGGTAAGGCCTTTCTTTTCAAGAAGGATAGGTCTTGAAAACCCTGTGCTGGCAGGTGCGCGCCTGAGTGGCAACATCGGGAACAGATGGAGGATTGGGATAATGGATATACAAACATCCAGAAAAGAAGAGATCCATGCTGCAAACTATATGGTAGCAGCACTTCAGAGACAGGTATTTTCCAGGTCGAATATCACGGCATTCTTAATCAATAAACAGGTATTTAATACAACTGACGATGAAACATTTACAGGAAACAAATATAACCGCATAGCTGGTATTGAATATAATCTCGCAAGTAATGATAACCGGTGGAACGGTAAGGTTTACTACCATCAGAATATCCCTGAAATTATAACACTCAGAGATGCCGCTCTTGCAGCAAATATTTCATATTCATCACAGTACTTGTCGGCAAGTATGAACCAGGCGCTTACAGGCTCCGGATTTAATGCAGAGACTGGCTATATCAGAAGGAAAGGTTATTATCAGCTTAATGGTTCCTTCCAGTACAAGTTTTTTCCGAAGGAGAGCAAGTTAATCAGCCATGGCCCAGGTGTGAGGTTTGATACCTATCTGGATCCTTATTCATCATTTTCACTTACTGACCGGGAGATCCAGTTATCGTACAATTTTGACTGGCTTAACAAAAGTGCATTTTCATTCGATTTCAGAGAAAACTATATCAAGCTATTAGCACCTTTTGACCCTACAAATACAGGAGGATTGCAACTCGCGGCAGGCGAAGGTTTTAGCTGGAATGAATATGGGGCAACCTGGGCATCAGATAACCGTAAAATGTTAAACGTTGTTCTGACAGGCAGATATGGAGGCTACTATAACGGAACAAAGCTTGCACTGAACAGCGAATTGAATTACAGGGTTCAACCTTACGGCAGCCTAGCACTTGTCACAACTTATAACGATATTTCATTGCCGGCACCATATAACAGTGCAAAGTTGCTTCTGATCGGCCCCAGATTTGATTTTACATTTACTGATAATCTTTTCTTTACGAGCTTTATTCAGTATAACAATCAGATTGATAATCTTAATCTGAACCTTCGCTTCCAGTGGAGATTCGCTCCGGTTTCTGACCTGTTTATTGTCTATACCGAGAATTCTTACGCTGCTGATATACTTGGCGGGAATGAAGTAAATCCATACTCAGGAAACTACCACGTAAAAAACCGCGGGCTGGTAGTTAAACTTTCTTATTGGTTTAATTAAAATTCTAAACTTTATCCGGTACAACATATGGTGCTCTCGGCGGACGAGTCAGCAATGCATTAGCTTCTTCATCGTTAATGAATTTCTCCTTTGCCGGATCAAAATTCAGTGCACGTCCGGTCCGATATGCAATATTCCCCAGGTGAGCCAGAGCTGATGAGAGATGAGCCGTCTCAACCGGTGCATTCAGAAGTGATTTATCGTGAGCACGGACTGCTGTTATAAAGTTTAGGAAATGGTCCCCTCCCTCCTTGCGTGATGGTCCTGGCTTATAGTCTCTTCCCAGGAATGACTGATAGGTGTCATAGCCATTAACGACCAGGTAGCCTTCACTCCCATAAAATATATTCCCGACTGTAACACCTTTCTCATCGTTGGTGATCCATGGACGCACCTCAAACTCAATTATCTTCTTCTCTTTCGGGTAATAATAGGTTGAAGAGAGAACCTCAGGAGTTATTTTGGCATCATTGAAAAGGAATTTTCCTCCTGCAGCAGTTATCTGCTCAGGCAGACCGACATTAAGTCCCCACATGCAAAGATCAGTCTCATGGACCCCCTGGTTACCTACATCACCGTTGCCATAATTCCATGTCCAGTGCCAATTGTAGTGCACTATATTTCGTGAGAATGGCTGCTTTGTTGCAGGACCCGTCCATAGATCATAGTCAAGTCCCTGCGGAACAGGTTCGGTACCCTTGTCTCCGATGTTATCCCTCCACCTGTAGCAAAGTCCCCTTGCCATGTATACATTGCCTATCAGTCCGTCGCGCAGATGTTTGATCGCTTCCTGCACTGCCACTGAGCTACGGAGCTGAACCCCGTGCTGAACTATCCTGTCATACTTAGCCGCTGCCTCTACCATTTTGCGGCCTTCAAAAACATTATGAGAACCTGGTTTTTCGACATACACATCCTTCCCTGCCTGGCATGCCCATATAGCTGCAAGCGAATGCCAGTGATTAGGTGTGGCAATACTTACGGCATCAATGGATTTATCTTCATATACCCTGCGCAGGTCCTGCTGCTGATTTACTTTCTTTCCATATTTTTTTTCAAACTCTGCTGCACGCTGACCAAGAATGACAAGATCAGGATCGCAAAGGCATGCAACCTCAACATCCGGAAGGTTCATATATCCTTCTATATGAGTTGTTCCACGGCCGTTAACACCCAGAACAGCTACACGGATCTTATCATTCGATCCAAAAACGTTTGCAGGAATTATGGCTGGCATCGACAGAAGCGCGGCGGCACCTGCCGACTTCTGAATGAAGCTCCTTCGGGATACCTTATTATTCGCTTTCATTGAAGATTAATTTAGGTTAATTAGCAACTACTATTTAAAAGGTTAAGATATAAAATATGTAATTACATTGTAATTACTTAATCATAAAATCAAGAAGAGGTGTATTATTAATGTAAGCTACAAGATGATCATGCTTATTAATAGGACCTACACCTGACGGGGTTCCAGTGAAAATCAGGTCACCTGTCTTAAGCGTAAAAAACCTTGAGACGTAGGAGACTATCTCATTGAAGCTGAAAATCATGTCCGACGTATTGCTATGCTGAACAGTCTTTCCATTTATTTCGAGCCTGAAATCAAGATTTGCCATATCTTCAACTGAACTCACCGGAATGAATTTTCCAATTGGTGCCGCCCCGTCGAAACCTTTGGATAATTCCCAGGGAAGCCTGTCAATTGATAATTTTGTCTGCAAATCGCGCGCAGTGATATCTATGCCTGCAGTAACCTCGCTGTAATATCTTGGTGCAAATTCCTTAAGAATACCTTTTCCAAGCCGGGTGATCTTTACAACTACTTCGACCTCATAATGTAGCTCCGATGAGAAGTCAGGTAAGAAGAAAGGCTTGTTGTTCTTCAGTATCGAAGAGTCGGGTTTCATGAACACAACAGGCTCTGCAGGGAAAGGCCTTCCCATCTCAATGGCGTGCTTCCGGTAATTTAAACCTATACAGATTATCTTCATTTCACTGCTGTACTTTTCCGAACGACCTGAGCTTTATTTCGGTAATTATTTTCTTAGTATAAAGAGGGAAATCACCATTCATCATCCAAGCATAATATGATGGTTCGTCCATGAATACTTTTTCGACAGCTTTTCCCTTATGTTTTCCAAAATTAAAAATTTCGATCCCGTTTTCATCAAAGATAATACGGCCGGCAAGATCGGCGATACTATTAAATGAGCTGAAATCGGCCAGTTTCTCAATATTGTTTTCGAGATCATCATACCTTTCGAGCTGGGCCTTCAGCACTTCATATGTTGCCAGGGTATCTGCTTTTGAACTATGGGCGTTTTCGAGTTCCTTCATACAATAGAATTGGTAAGCTGCTGAAAGGGTTCGCTGCTCTTTCTTATAGAAAATTACCTGAACGTCAACGTATTTATGTTTTCGAAAATTGAAATCAAGGTTTACTCTCAGAAATTCTTCGGCAAGTACCGGGATATCAAACTTGATTGCGTTATATCCGGCAAGATCGGTTCCCTCCAGAAATGCAGCAAGGTTTTTTGCAATTTCCTTAAAAGTAGGGGAACCTACAACATCTTTGTCGGTTATTCCATGTATAGCTGACGATTTTGCCGGAATGGGCATTTCAGGGTTGACCCTGGTTGACATCCATTCCTCTTTACCGTT
Source organism: Bacteroidales bacterium (assembly GCA_003520925.1). Lineage (GTDB taxonomy): Bacteria > Bacteroidota > Bacteroidia > Bacteroidales > VadinHA17 > LD21. The sequence goes on from DOTV01000131.1 coordinate 6,007, forward strand.
CGGACTTATTTTCAGGACTGAGATCTCAACGATCCGATCGGATGAAACATTAATGCCTGTTGTTTCGAGATCGATGAATGCTAACGGGCGAAGCAGGTTAAGTTTCAATTATCAGGAGTTAATCATCATTGGCATAAGAAGCATGAGAAGGTCCTCTGCTTCATTATCACTTTCTCCGGGGAGAAATAATCCGGCACGGGTCGGGTCAGCAAGTTCGATCATAACATCCTGACTTGAGATATTCGAAAGAATCTCAAGAAGAAAAACCGACTTGAATCCAATCTCCATATCCTCACCTTCGTACTGGCATTTTATTTTCTCATAAGCGGAAATTGAAAAATCGATATCCTGGGCTGAAACCATTGCCTGGTTGCCCTTCAGTTGAAGCTTTACAAGATTGCTTGCCTGGTTGGAGAATACCGATACCCTCTTGAGTGTGTTGTAGAACTCAACACGGTCAACGGTTACTTTCCTGGGGTTATTTTTAGGTATGACAGAATTATAATTGGGGTAATTGCCTTCAACCAGCCTGCAAACGACCCTGTAATCGTTAAGGTTAAAGAAGGCGTTCTTATCATCAAATTCAACATTGACAGGGCCCTGTTCCTTTGGAAGGATATTCCTTAAGAGGGAAGCCGGCTTTTTCGGAAGAATGAATGATGCATTGTCGTCAGCATGTGAGTCGGTCCGCTGGTATCTCACCAGCTTATGAGCATCAGAAGCAACAAAGGTAATTTTATCAGCAGACGCTTCAACAAAAATGCCGCCCATTACAGGTCTAAGCTCATCATCAGCTGTAGCAAAAAGTGTTTTGTTTATGCCGGCAAGCAAAACATCAGCATTTATCACGAACGAAAACTTCTTCTCTTTTCTTATTGAAGGAAGAGCAGGAAAATCAACACCGTTCTGACCCACAACATTGAATTTTCCGTTTTCAGATGTGATAGCAACAGCAAGAGTATCGGGGTTAATGTCGAATGCAAGCGGCTGAACTGAGAATTCCTTCAAAGTATCAAGCAGTATCCTTGCAGGAAGGGCAATTATCCCGTCGCCACTGGCATTCTCGAGCTTCATCCTGGTGATGAGTGTTGACTCAAGATCGGATGCAGTGATTTCGAGATCATTACCTGACAGGTTAAAAAGGAAATTATCAAGGATCGGCAGAGTGTTCTTTGAGCTGATCACCCTGCTTATGGCCTGCAAATGACCGAGAAGTTCAGTGCTTGATACAACAAATTTCATAGTATGAGATTTAAATTATCCCAGATTTCCGGGCTATCAATATTACAAAAAAAACTGTTATCCTCAAACAAAAAATAATGAGTAATCCTTGATAAATCTTATTCCTATGTGAGAGATTCCTCGCTAACGCTCGGAATGACAAAACTATAGGTTGTATTGAGGGAAGAGTTGGAGATTCGTCGAACGAATCTCCAACTCTTCCCTCTCCTGAAAAAAAATGGAATGTCATTCCGAATCCCGAGGATTCGGGATGAGGAATCTCTGATTCAAGAGACCGAACTAATGGACAATAAATATTGGATTCAATATGCATTATTCTTGATACTCAAATAAAATATTATCATGGATAGAAATATGATAACTTCTTCAGAAGCGGATCTATATCTATATATCTGATAACAAATAATTCCGGACTTCCCTCTGTCTTACCCCAAAGTCTGTCAGTATCTGTCTTAATTCCATTTTCTCCATCAACCGTCCGCTGCCAGAGGTTTACAACCTGCCTGACACCACGGGTTGTTACCACAATTATCCTGTAAAAGGGTTCTTTCATTTCAATACTTCTTTTTTCATCACTGGAAAGAGTGAGAGCCCATGATTCGAATCGAACATGGGCAAAGTATGACAGGTAACGTATTATCCTCGAAGAATCCCATCCGCTTAACTCTCTGGTGCTATTGAAGAGTCTGGTCCGGCCGTAATCATTTTTGATAATGAATGATGAACTTGAGTCGGCCATGTTTTCAACGGCTACCGAATAAATATCTGAAGGGAGAAGTGAGAATACTGTATAAGGCTGCCAGAAAAGTTCATTCATAGTAAAAGCCGAGCCTATCTCCACCTCATTTCCAGGGATATAAACAATAAAGGGTCTGGAGCTCTCCCTCAGTTTCATTATGTTACCATATTTATTGGAACCTGTTTTATAAACCAGGAATGATTTAATCAGTTTTCCCTTTTCATATACCTTCACTTTCAAAGGATCAATACCATTTTCAACTATTTCCTTACTAAACAACTCGGTTGTTACAGGTGATTTGATCTTCATTTCGGTCAGTACCTTTAGTATAAAAAGAATACTTGATTTTCTTGTTTCAAGACTTTTATTTACAAACCACGTTTCTCCCTTCTTTTCTAGCGTCAGGTTCTCTTTTTTATTTCCAAATTCGATCCTTGTGATCTCATTTTTTGGCTCAGCCTCAAATGATGTATCTCCGCCGAAAGGAGATCTTTCTCTTAACAGGTAGATTAAAAGGATCAGCAGCGGGATAATTACTACTGGGTACCTGATGTATTTTCTACTCATATTCCGCCCTTTGAATAGATCCGTTTCCGCAGCCAGCTGAATATCAAGCCTGCAATTATAATGATAAGAACCGGCCCTGCAATATTGATTGCCTGCCATTTAAACCTCTCCGTTTTTATTGCTGAACTATTGAGGAGCCTCAGTTTCAGCTCCCTTGACCTTAGCTCCATAATGCCGTTATCATCAACAAGATAGTTCAGGCAGTTTATCAGAAAGTCCCTGTTGCCAAACATCTCGCCTGTGTACTTGTCCTGACCCAGTGTCATTGGTGTTTCAGCGGTTCCTGTCCGTCTTACCTCATTTTTAATTATATCACCATCGGCAATCACTATCATTTTTGTCTCTTCACTGATAGTTTTAACTTCCAGATCTGAGCCTTTGTTCAGGCTTTCAGTGATCCTGTTCCTGAAAGCAGAAGGGAATGTGCCCTCAAGCAATACGGCAACAGGGAGGGCAGATTTATTAAAAGCTCTCTCCTCAGGGGTCAGCTCAGCTTCCCTGAGGCTTATCATGAAAGGCGGGGTGAGAGTTCTTGAATAATTTGAAGTTGACAGCAATACACTTTTTCTTATGTTTATATCAAGTCCGACTGTGTCAATATAATTGACAAACTCACCTTTAACCTTATTCAGGCTTCTGGTAACAGGGTGGTTTGAAGAGGGTGTTAGTTTCGGGAAATAGAGCCAGGGAACTGAAACAGGCTGCTGGCGGGAACCTCCGCTCGACAAAATAAGTCTTATCTGCGCGCAATCAATATCCTGTACAACCTCTGCATTAATTCTTGCTCCATATCTGAAGAGCTGATCCTCAATATTCAGCGGACGATATAACGCAGCAGTCTCGCCATAGACAAGGCTGTCGGCGTTAACATTCACCTCCTCAACTAGCCACAGAACTTTACCTCCGTTCATAATATACTGATCCAGAACAAATTTGTCATTTTCGTCGAATTCCTTTTCCGGACCGGCAATTACAAC
>DOTV01000131.1:9952-18287 GCA_003520925.1 Bacteroidales bacterium
GCCACAGGCTGAATCATTTCGTATTCAAGCCCTTCGGTTGAATGAAGCAGGTTCTCCTCAGCTGACACTGACGGGTTGTTCTTTAAGAAATTAACCGGCACCTCAATAGTATTGTAATTCACTATCATTCCGGGGAATATTATTTTCTGGCTTGAGCCGCCCTCGGCATCTTTATCCTGGATATTCACCGGGTTCAGTCCTTTAGCCAGAAGCGACTGGTAAAGTGCTTCTCTTTTTTCTGAATTATTTCCTTCCGAAGGATTGATAAAAGCATAATCCACTTTCCGTCCCGAAGCGATCCTGAATTCTTCGAGCATCTCCCTTACCGATCGTTTAAGCCTCTTAAAGGGAATAGGCATTTCACCGTCGAGATATACCTGTACAAAAATATCATTCCTGACACCCGATAATACTTTCCTGGTTTGCGCTGAAAGAGTATATCGCCTGTCTTCAGTAAGATCAGCACGTATCCTGAGAAATGACCCTGCAGTTACAGCTATTAAAATGAGAAGAAGTGAAACTCCAAACCGAAACCAGTTCTTTCTTTCTGATTTTCGCGACAGGAGAACCATATGTGTTGCTTCGTTAAAGATAAGAACCACTGCAATAAAATAGAAGATGTCCCTTAAATCGATAACCCCCCTGCTCATAGACTTATAATGCTCATTGATCCCAAGTCGTATGACGAATTCATCAATTTCCTTCAGACCGGGCAGGTAGGCGAAGGAATCAAATCCCATGAACAGTAAAAAAGAGATCAGCACTGCAACAATAAAAGCAATGACCTGGTTATCAGTAAGTGACGAGGCGAACAGACCAACTGAAGCATAAACTGCGGCAAGAAAGAATAATCCGATAAATGCACCAAGCGTTCCGCCTTTATCGAGGTTACCAGGGGTCTCACCGAGCAGATATACAGATATATAGTAAATCACCACTGGAAGAAGTGCCAGAAGGACAAGTGCTACTGCCGACAGGTATTTGCCCCAGACAATTCCCCTCTCGGTTACGGGTTTAGAATAGATAAGCTCAAGTGTTCCCAGCTTCCTCTCTTCAGCTATCATCTTCATTGTAACAGCAGGTACAAGAAATAGGAATATCCATGGTGACAGAAAATACAGAGTATCAAGACCGGCATATCCGCTGTCGAAGATATTCCATTCACCCGGGAATACCCACATGAACAGGGAGTTGATCAACAGGAATACTATAATTACTATGTATCCTGTAAGGCTGCTGAAAAAACCAGTTATTTCTTTTTTGAAAATTGCAAACATATAAGTCTAATAACTCCCCCTTCTGAAGGGGGCCGGGGGGATGTACGTCATTTCTTAAACATCCCCCTATCCCCCTTCTAAGGGGGAATGTTTAAATTTCAAAAATAGTTAAACACCGTAAGGAAAAAACATCAGTTTATAAATCGTTCTTAACAATTTTTGCGTTATTAACATCAGTGATAATTACATCCGAATAGTAAAATTTTATAATGTCGGTGTATTTAAATCCCCTGGCTGCCATTACCATTGCTCCTTCCTGGCATAATCCCACACCATGACCGTAACCCCTCCCTCTGAAAGTTATCGAATTGCCTTCCTGAACAATCGAAAAAAAAGCAGATTTAAGGTTCAGGTCATTTCTGATCTGCCCGAACGGTAACGAAAATGATCCTATCCGGTAATTATTCTGTCGTGTCAATTGTGAAAAATTATAAGATACAGGTGTTGGTCCGGCTGGTGCAAATCCTGATTTCTTAAGATACTTTTCCCATTCATTTATTGGGATCGATTTTCTCCAGGCTGCATTAGGTGAATTGATGCAATAAGGGTCGACCACTTTTTTTATGTAAGAATGTCCCGAGAGCCATACAAAATCCGAAGTTGAGGTTTCTCCCCCGCAATTTGAGTGAAATGCGGAGATTATAAGCAAACTGTCCCGGTCAAGTACTACCATACCTTTTGTTTCGAGGGTTGCCTTTACTATCAGGGTATCAGAGCAAACTCCATTATATGCCTGGCAATGGGTGTTGTCACATAAATTATAACCATCAATAAGGTGTCTGTCAAAATGTTTATACAAAAAAGTTCTTGCAAGAACAGCCTGTGATTTCAGGTATTCCGGCCTTTTTCCCGGTCCTCCTTCGGTGCGTACGACTCCGGCAATATATTGCTCAGGATCACAAACATTTATTAATACCATTACACCAAGATCGGAAATACACTGAAGGTCGCCGCTGTAAATCCTGCGTTCCCCTGTGCTGCTGTTTATCCTGAAGTAAAATCTATCATTACCTGTTAATCCTTTCACAATCAATGAATCGCACATGAAACTAACCGAGCTTCTTATCTTTACCGCTATTTTGTTCTCATACAATGCCAGAAAAACCGGATCACCTGCATTGAGGCTTATTGATTTCCCGTCATATACATCAAGTTCATACTTCCCTTCAGCAATTGTAAGTGAGGCGGATGAAGGCTTCTGGTTCGCAAATATCCTCACCCTGACCTGGCCGGAGGATATCACGGAGAATAAAATAAATAAGAAAAATATATAAAAGAGTTTTTTGTACATATAGATAATTTACATCCCCCTTCTCCCTTCAAAGGGGGACTTCTGGTTCTACCCCTTCAAGCCGTTATGCCTTAACACCTTTACCATGTCTTCTGCAATTCTCTCTGACGCTCCTGCCGGACCGAGTATCTCCCTGATTTTATTATAGTCGTCAAGTATCTTTTTTCTTTTAGAACCCCCTGGCAATATTTCTTTAAGCTCCCTTACCAGGTTTTTTTCATTGAGAGAATATTGGATCAGCTCTTTAACTGCCTCATACCCTGCAATAAGATTAACAAGTGAGATGTATTTAACCTTGATTACGATCCATGCTATCAACATTGAAACCAAATCGCCTTTGAAGCAAACAACTTCCGGAATATTCAGCAATGCTGTCTCAAGGGTGGCAGTCCCTGATTTGACAAGTGCTGCTTCCGAAATATGCAATATCTCGTATGTCTTGTCTTTTATCAGGATCACCTCATGGTTTCCGATAATACGCCTGTATAAGTCATCCGGCAGGCTATTTACTCCTGCCAGGACAAACTGATAATCAGGAAAATGATTAACTGCTTTTAACATAGCAGGAAGGATTTCCCTGACCTCGCTTTTCCTGCTTCCTGCAAGCATTGCTATGACAGGTTTGTCTGCGATACCAAGTTCTTTTTTTATTTTACTCTGAGGCGGAAAAGCAGCAAGTTTCTTTTCGGTTTCATCAAGCAGTGGATTGCCACGGTATTCGACTTCAATATCATGTTTTCTGTAAAAATCAACCTCAAAAGGGAAAATGATATACATCCTGTCTACATACTTCTTAACCATTTTGACCCTGCCTTCCTTCCACGCCCAGAGCTTAGGAGATATATAATAAAACACCCTGAAGCCCGATTTTTTTGCAAATTCTGCAATCCTGAAGTTAAATCCGGGATAATCGATAAGAATAACCACGTCAGGACTAAACCGGGTTATTTGCTGTTTGCACAGGGAAAATAATTTTCTGATCGTACCAAGGTTTTTAGCCACCTCGACAAATCCCATAAATGCTGTTTTTCTATAATGCATCAGAAGATTTGCACCTGCTGTTTCCATCAGGTCTCCTCCCCAGCATTGAATTTCTGCCTGCTGATCGCATTTGAAAAGCTCTTTTACAAGATTTGATCCATGAAGATCGCCGGAGTGTTCCCCAGAAATAATAAAATACTTCATAACAGAAACTTAACTGCAAAAACAAGCACGGCCCAGAAAATTGTTATCCCCAGAACACCCCTTGTGGCACGCAGCATGTCCAGACGATTAAAAACCAGGAAGAGAAAAATATTCGGAAATACGCAAAGTGAAATAATATGGGTGACTATGTCAGCTTTGATAATCCTCTGAATATAACCAGCAAGACTATTATGATTAGCAGAAAACTGCCAGAAAATAAGAGAAATAATTACCGGAATGACAAATCCGGCGATTAAACCCAGATACAGCTTGTCATATTTCTCCGCCTTCGTCATATGCAGAATCGCTCCTTAAGCTTGTCAGTATACCAGTGAGCTGTCATATCGACTGAAACAGGAACCACAGATACAAATCCGTTGGCCAGAGCCCATTCATCAGTATCGTCAGCCTCAGGTTCATGGTTTTGGAACATACCTGTCAGCCAGTAATAGGTTCTCCCCATCGGATCCTTCCTCTTTTCAAATTCTTCCCTCCAGTTACCTTTTGCCTGACGGCAGATTTTAATTCCTTTAATTTCTTTTTCAGGTACCGATGGAATATTTACATTCAGGCAGATCCCGTCGGGGAGCCTTTCGGTTCCCAGTTTCTGCATTACTAATCTTATGAATTTTTTACATACCGAAAAATCGGCTGATCGTGAAAAGTCATTAAGTGAAAACCCGACAGAGTTTATACCATAAAGGCATCCCTCTATTGCAGCAGCCATAGTACCTGAGTAGAGTACACTCACAGAAGCATTCGCACCGTGGTTAATACCTGAAACAACCCAGTCGGGCATTCTTTCAAGCAACTGATTGACAGCCAGTTTTACTATATCGGTTGGTGTTCCGTTGCAGGTAAAAACCCTTCTTCGTTCTGTCTCCTCCAGCAGCTTGACCCTGAGGGGAGTTTTTACCGTAAGCGCCATTGACATTCCCGACATACTTTCAGGCGTTGAAACCAGAACTATCTTTCCAAATTCTTCCATCACTTCAATCAGGGTCTTTAATCCTGAAGCATATAATCCGTCATCGTTTGTGATCAGTATAAGTCTGTCGTTCGGTTCAAGGGTCATAATGACAAGTTTGATTTACAAAGATAGATAAATACCTTTTCGCTAAGGGAAATTGTTTACTTTTGCAATCTTGATATTTTATTTGTTTTGCATTATCTGAAACCAATAAAGTAACACACAAATTAGAGGAACTTTTTAACAAAAATTATATCAATCTACTATTTTAATATAAATGAAGATTTCTTATAACTGGATCAAAGATTACCTCAAAACAGATATTGATCCGCACAAACTCTCTGAGATACTTACAGATATAGGCCTTGAAGTGGAAGGTGTTGAAGAATGGGAATCCGTAAAAGGCGGGCTGAAAGGAGTTGTAATCGGCGAGGTGCTGACATGCAAAAAACATCCTGATGCTGACAAACTTACAGTCACGACTGTTAATATCGGTTTGCAGCAGCCGCTTCAAATAGTGTGCGGTGCTCCAAATGTAGCTCCGGGACAGAAGGTGCCGGTTGCAACTGTCGGTACCTTAATGTTTAAAGGAGATGAGAGCCTTGAGATAAAGAAATCTAAGATCAGAGGTGAATTTTCGGAAGGAATGATATGTGCCGAAGATGAGCTTACCCTGGGACCGGGGCACGAAGGGATAATGGTTCTCGACAGCAATGCAAAACCGGGTACACCTGCGAACGAATATTTTGGTATTGAACATGATACAATTTACGAGATAGGGCTTACCCCAAACAGGATCGACAGCGGCTCACATTTTGGTGTTGCACGCGATCTGGCAGCTTACCTTACACTGAATACCGGGAACGGGGTCAGGGCAGAGAGGCCTTCGGTGGATGATTTCAGGTCCGACAGCAACAGTTCAGGTTTTGAAGTAATAATTGAGAACAAAGCTGATTGTCCGAGGTACACCGGGATAACAATAAGTGACGTAAAGATCGCTGAATCTCCGGAGTGGCTCAAAACAAGATTAAGATCGATAGGGCTTAATCCGATTAGCAATGTCGTCGACATCACCAATTTTGTGCAGCACGAAATAGGCCAGCCTCTCCATGCCTTCGATGCCGATATGATATCAGGAAAGAAGGTGATTATCAGAAACTTACCTGACAAGACAAAATTCATAACTCTTGATGAAGCAGAGAGGGATCTGTCGTCCCGCGATCTTATGATCTGCAATGAGGAAGAAGGAATGTGTATCGCAGGTGTATTCGGGGGAATCAGATCGGGTGTGACTTCGTCGACAAAGAATATTTTTCTCGAAAGTGCATATTTTAATCCGGTGTCAATCCGGAAAACATCAAAGAGGCATGGTCTTCAGACAGACGCATCGTTCAGGTTTGAGAGAGGAACCGATCCGAACATTACTATCTGGGCACTGAAGAGGGCAGCTATGCTCATGAAGGATATAGCACAAGGAAAGATAACTTCTGAAATTATCGATGTTTATCCCGTAACAATAGAGAATGCAAAAACTGAAGTCAGCTTCAGGAATATTGACCGGCTGACAGGTAAGCATATTGATAATAAAACAATAAAAAAGATCCTCGGACTGCTCGATTTCAAAATACTTAAAGAAGATGATGAAATTTTACTTCTTGAGATTCCGGCCTATCGCGTCGATGTAAAACTTGAAGCAGATGTCATCGAAGAGATTCTCAGAATATATGGTTACAATAATATTGAGATTGGAAACCATGTGAATTCAACTTTGACCTATAGTGCCAAACCTGATAAGGAGAAGGTTATTAATATTATCTCTGATATGCTTTCTGCAAATGGCTTCGCTGAAATTATGTGTAATTCCCTGAACCCGGCCTCTTGGTATGAAGCAAATGATGATTTCGACTCCGGCCAGCTTGTGAAGCTTGCAAATCCTTTAAGTTCAGATTTGAATGCAATGAGGCAATCGCTGATTTTTGGCGGATTGAATTCTGTCCTGTGGAACATCAACCGGCAATGTTATGACCTTAAGTTCTATGAATTCGGGAACTGCTATTTCAGGATAAACAAAGAACAAGAGGGAATTTCGGTGGAAGATTTTAATGAGAGAACCTCACTTGATCTTTTCATGACCGGGAAAACAGGAAAGGAGAGCTGGAATCTCAAATCAGATCCGACTGATTTTTTCAATATCAAATCAGCTACAGAGATGGTCCTTTCAAGGCTTGGAATAGATGCGACATCTATTGCAAACGGAGAAAGCACAAAAAGTTATTTTACCGAATCTATAAAATATATGAACGGTAAAACGATTGTTGCAGAAACTGGGAAGATATCAAAAAGTTACCTTGCACGTTTTGATATCGGACAGGATGTATATTACAGCCACATCGAGTGGGACCTGATAATGAAAATGATCGGGAAAAATATAATATCATACATTGAACTTCCAAAGTATCCTTCGGTAAGACGTGACCTGGCCATTCTGATTGATAAAGGCATTACTTTCAAACAGATAAAGGAGATCGCATACAGAACTGAGAGAAATGTCCTTCAGGAGGTTGGATTGTTTGATGTTTATGAAAGCGATACACTCGGATCAAATAAAAAATCGTACGCCGTCAGCTTTATTCTCCGGGACAACCTTAAAACCATGACTGACAAGAATATTGAAAAAGTCATGAATAACCTGATCAGGGCATATGAAAATGAACTGGGAGCTAAGATCAGGTAAAAAGCAATGGGCTGATAGCTTACAGGTAATTTCAACAATCAGGTAATGAATAACATCCTAAAAACTACTGGAAATTACTTTTCGCTTGTCAAATTCAGCCATACTGTTTTTGCAATGCCGTTTGCTCTGATAGGGTTTACACTCGCCGTTACTGGTACAGAATATCAGTTCAATCTAAGGCTTTTGGTACTTGTCGTTCTTTGCATGATCTTCGCAAGGAATGCGGCAATGGGATTTAACCGGCTTGCTGACCGGAAATTCGACTCTCTTAATCCAAGAACGGATAAACGCGAAATCCCATCAGGTAAAGTAAGTGCAAGTTCAGCTGCCCTTTTCGTTGTTATCAATTCGTTGCTTTTTATTGTATCCGCTGGATTAATAAACCGGCTTACACTTTTCCTTGCACCGGTCGCACTCCTGATTATACTGGGATACAGTCTTACCAAGAGAATTACTTTCCTCTGTCATTTTATACTCGGACTGGGACTCAGCCTGGCACCAATAGGCGCATATATTTCAGTTACAGGCACTTTCAATATCCTTCCCGTTATTTATTCAATTATTGTCCTGACATGGGTAAGCGGGTTTGACATAATTTATGCCCTTCAGGATGAAGAGTTTGACAAAGACAATAATCTACATTCCATCCCATCCCGCTCCGGCAGGAAAAGAGCACTATTAATATCTGTCATTGTCCATCTTGTAACCTTCATTTTAATTGTGACAGCCGGATTTGCAGGAAACGGGAATATTCTTTACTGGACAGGCGGATTAATATTTTCAGGATTACTTTTATGGCAGCATTTACTTGTTAAGCCTGATGATCTCAGCCGCGTAACACTTGCATTTCAGACCACAAATGGTATTGCAAGCATCCT
>DOTV01000139.1:0-2675 GCA_003520925.1 Bacteroidales bacterium
ATCCGGGACAATTATATCACTGAAGACAGCCAAATATATCTTTCCGAAAACGAGAAAGAAACCTATCTTTTTGCTGTTCACATTGCCAGCAGATTATTTTCATTAAATGGTGACATTGCAGTGAAAGATAAAATATACACAATTGCACAGAAAGCCAAATCTGCCGTATTGCAAAATGAGATCACCGAAAATAATCTTCTTTACTCAACCGCTATCCATGACTCAACAAGGGAAAAGCAGAAAACACTTTCGGGTAATATTGCTGCCTATAACAATCTGATAATTCAGGAAGCACAAAAAACCAATCCCGACAGTACCAGAATCTCTGTCTGGAAGGATGCTGTTTTTGACATGAACCGTGAAAATGAGAAAATAACAGTTCAGATAAACCGTGAGTTCCCGCAGTACAACAATCTTATTCAAAAGGCTGAACCAGCATCGCTGGTCGGAATTCAAAAGCACCTTCGCAGGAATGAAACTATTGTAGATTATCTGCTTTCAAATGAGTACAATGAAGGTAAAAGGGACCTTTTTACACTTGTGATCACTAAAGATGATTTTGAATTTCAGGAAACCAGTCTGGATTCCCTTTTTTCAAAAAACGCCGTGATAATCAGGAATTCATTTCAGCATCCTTCGGAAAATAACTTCGATGAATTTACCGGCGCTCTTGCTTATATGTATAGAACACTGCTGAAACCTGTCAGGCAAAATATTTCAGGTAAAAAGCTGATTATTATTCCTGACGAAGAAGTAGCCTGGCTGCCATTTGACGCATTTCTTACAAGTGAGCCGGAACCTGATCAGTCAGATTACGAAGGACTTCAATACCTTCTTTATGATTATTCGATCTCCTACACTTACTTTTCATCTCTCATTTTAACTGACAGCATTTCGCATCCGGAAGGGGAGGAGGTATTGTCTTTTGCACCTTACTATGGTTTAACGGCCGATGACGGTACAGTTCCTGATTCGCTCCTGGGAACTGTTAATGAACTCGAATCAGTTTACAGATGGTTCAGGGGCAAGCGATTTACCGGGGAATCTGCCACAGAGACTAACTTCAGCATGTCGATGCAGGAACCTGCCATATTTCACCTGGCAATGCACTCCATATCTGATTCCACCGATTCGAGATACTCTTACCTGCTGTTCGATACACACAATGATACCCTTGAAGACGGAAGACTCTATAACTATGAGATCAGCCTCTCAAGGCTGAAATCACCAATGGTTGTTCTTAGCGCCTGTAATTCCGGTTCAGGTACACTGTACCATGGTGAGGGACTGATGAGTCTTGCACGTGGATTCATTCTTGCCGGTGCTTCCTCTGTGGTCATGACTACCTGGGAAGTCAATGATGAAATCAGCGCTGAAATTATATCAGGTTTCTATTATTCCCTGTCAAAGGGCAGACGGAAGGATGATGCCTTGCGATTGGCAAAACTAAAATACCTGAAAGGAACTTCTCCTGCTTATTCAAATCCATATTACTGGGCTGCATATGAAGTGTTGGGGAATACAGAACCTGTGAAACGCAGCTATCTTGCTTACGGATTGATTATTTGTGCCATTACATTAACAGGGGGTGTTGTGTTTCTGATCCTCTATCTGAGGAGGCGCAGGATCTTTTCAGAACGGCTGCTGTAAAAGCCTTGTGACCGGGTTAGAAGCTCAAAGCACTCTGAAGCTTTTATTTGATTACCTGATTTGATATAAGCAAGCCCAAGATACCAGGCTGCCTCTTTTGCATATGTATTCTTCTGATTTGCAACTTCATTAAGCAGTTTAATGGCTCTGTCATAATTCCCAAGTTCTAACTCTGTGACACCCAGGTAAAAAATTGCAGAAATTGATTCAGTCCCGCTAAACATTGCAATTGTAAATCCGGCAGCTGCTGCCTGGTATTCACCTGATTTATAATTTGCAATGGCGCCTGTAAGGACTTTGCTCTCATCGGTGGCTGTACCCCTGGTTACTGAAGAAGCCGCATCAAATGGCTTGTAATATTTACTGAATATCTTTTGAGGATCATCAGAAGCAATTAGCGACCTGATCAGCAAAACGGCGGCAAGAACAGCAGCGGCGGCCAGCGAAGTATACCGGATTGCCGGAGTAAAGCTAAATAGAGTCCTCTTCCTTTCAACTTTTTGTATGCCAGAATTTAATCCCTCCTTAAGGGTACTTGATATGAAATTACGGATTTCCTCTTTTCCGGGATCTTTGGAGTTTTTCTTCTGTTTCCCTTCGTTCCACTCTTTAACCCACTCTGAGGAAATAACATTTACGTTGTTCCTGCCAATTTCTTCTTTTATCTGACATATCTCTTTTCTAAGCTTCTCTTCGGGTGTTTCTTCAGCCATGCTGCCGAGAATGAAATTCTCAATCTCCTTATCATGAGCCATTTTTCTCTGATATTCTGATATCATCACCAGGGCTTCATCGTTTGCAACAGTATAAGCAGGATCATTTTTAACATCCTCAATATCGGACAGCCCTTTCATAAAATCACTTATCTTCCCAAACAGATTAGAATCACCGGGAGCCTGAAGCATTTCAAATCCAGGATCTTCCCATGAATTGCGCCATGTTTCATCACCGAAATTAAGATTGTAATATTTATCCTGTCCCTTCATTAATTGCTATTATCCTTATCTTAAATCTGCTTGTTTCTT
>DOTV01000139.1:2960-3734 GCA_003520925.1 Bacteroidales bacterium
TTTCTATTATTTCTTTATTTCTTTAATTTCTCTCCTGTAACCTAGTAAACTACCTTTTTAGCGGTGATCCCCGAATTAACTATCTTCTGGTAATCAGGATGTCTTTTCACTTTTTCCGTCAGTTCCGCCTGTGCCTCGCATTTTTTCTTCCTGACATATCCATAGGAATATCCTAGCCTGTCGGCTATCTCCTGAGGAGATATCTCTTCCCAGTAAAGCCTCAGGATATTTTTACTGACAGGGTCAAGGGTATCAAATACGTTTAAGAAAATTTCTTTGAATAAGTTATTATCCATCGCTTCGGTGAAATCCTTTTCTTCTTCAGGTTCAGTCCTCCGGGCAAAGTAATTTACTGCTGCCTGTCGTTTCGCAATTATTGATTTCCAGAGATTTTCACATACAGAATACAGAAAGGTCTTGAATTTACAGGTAAGTGCAAACTCCCTGTTATCAATCTTCTCAAGCATTATCATAAGACCTTCCTGGAATATATCTTTTGCATCTTCCTGATCACCGCCAAGTTGAGTGACCATAAGGCGAATCATTGGCAGGTATCTGTCCGACAGATAATGCACCACATAACTCTGTCGGTTACGCAAACACTCAACGATCTCAATATCAGTGTATTCTTTCACAGTATCTGTAACTCAAGCCGAACCTTTAATATTGTTCAAATGTAATTTTTTTTTTTAGCCTGTTAAAAAAAGTTATTCACAGTATGGTAACAATTTTCAGCCTTTCGATATTAAACTACGTTTTTGATGAAAGACAAAG
>DOTV01000227.1 GCA_003520925.1 Bacteroidales bacterium
ACAACTTCTTTAACGGGAAGCACGAATCGGAAACTGACAAAATTCTGCACGATGCCAGGTACGATTATCTGGGCCGTGTCGATTATATAAAGCTCAGCGAAAAGCTTCTTAAGGAGCAGAATGAGCACGGGATCACAATTGGTTTTAAAGAATGGTCTGACATCGAGAAAAAATTACTGACAGAACATGATTTTCTTACAAAAACCGGTAAGCTTCTCAGAAGTGTGCCAATAACCGAGCAGATTGTGAAGCTTCAGGAATGGCATAATTAATCGATTTTCTGATAGAATATCTGTCGGAGATTAGTTATAAAAATGTACTTTTACCGGATATTCATAAATTGGAAGTTATGGAGAACTTTGACTGGAAAAACCTGCCTTTTGGATATATAAAGACAGATTACAATGTGCGCTGTTTTTACAAAAATGGCAAATGGAGTGACCTTGAAGTATCGACTTCCGAATATATTGATATTCATATAGCTGCAACAGGTTTGCACTACGGACAGGAAGCTTTTGAAGGTCTGAAGGCATACATGGGGAAGGATGGAAAAATCAGATTGTTCCGATGGGAAGAAAATGCAAAAAGACTTCTCTTTTCAGCCGAAGGTATCAATATGGCTCAGTTACCGGTTGATAAATTCCGGGAAGCAGTATATAAAGTTGTCAGCCTGAATAAGAAATTCATTCCTCCCTATGGCTCGGGAGCCACGCTGTACATCCGTCCTCTGCTTTATGGCAGCGGAGCGGAAGTAGGGGTCAAGCCTGCAAAGGAGTACACTTTCATTGTTTTTGTAACCCCTGTCGGTCCTTATTTCAAGGGCGGTATCAAACCGGTAAACATGCTTATTTGCAGGGATTATGACAGAGCAGCACCAAAAGGCACCGGCGTATTTAAGGTCGGAGGCAACTACGCAGCAAGCCTGAGGGCCGGTATGGCCGCAAAGGAGGCAGGATATGCAAGCTCCATATTTCTTGATGCAAGGGAGAAAAAGTACATTGACGAATGCGGACCTGCAAATTTCTTCGGAATAAAAGACAATACTTATATTACTCCGAAATCTGAATCAATTCTAAATTCGATTACTAATATGAGCCTTATTGAAGTGGCCGGAAGTCTTGGAATAAAGAGTGAAAGGAGACAGGTCCCCGTTGAAGAGCTTTCGGAATTTACTGAAACAGGAGCCTGCGGTACAGCAGCTGTAATAAGCCCCATTGCCAAAATTTTCGACCCGGAAAAGAATAAGACCTATGAGTATTGTAAGGACGGAAAACCCGGGCCGGTGACGATGAAACTTTATAACAGGCTGGTGTCTATTCAATATGGCGATGAGCCTGATGATTATGGATGGATTTCCATTGTGGAATAAGAGCAGGATTGCTTACCCCGGCTAAAAGGTGGTGTCGCAATGAAATACAAATAAAGCTCCCCTCCCTGGAGGGGGTGGGGTGAGTAATTGAAGCTCCCCTCCTGGGAGGGGTGGGGGTGGGTTAAAAATTAGTTAGTGAAGAAGAAAGAATCAGGATTTTCAAAGGCAAGGCTCGGTGGCTCATATCTGACACTTGTAATAAGTGTTTCACTTGTGCTTTTTTTACTTGGAATCCTGGGACTTGTTATAATCAATGCAAAAGAGCTTTCAGATTATTTCAGAGAGAGCCTAACATTTTCAGTGATCCTCGATGAAAATGCCAGGGAAGCGGATATCAGGATGCTTCAGAAAGATCTGGATGCCAAACCTTCCGTAAAATCTACGGAATATGTTTCCAAAGATGAAGCTGCCGCAAAAATGAAAGAGGATATGGGAGAGGATTTCATAAGTTTCCTGGGCGATAATCCGCTGCCTCCTTCCATTGACGTTTTCCTTTTTGCAGGATATACAAACCGCGACAGTGTCGTTAAATTTGAGAAATACATCCTGGAATATCCATTTGTAAAGGAGGTCTGGTATGAAGATTCATTATTGTTTCTTATAAACGAAAACGTTCGGAAGATCAGTATTTTTCTGTTGATAATCAGCCTGTTCCTCTTTCTAATAGCAGTTACAATAATAAATAATACAATCAGGCTGGCAATTTATTCAAAACGGTTCCTAATAAGAACCATGCAGCTCGTGGGAGCAACCCGGGCATTCATAAGGAAACCATTCCTTGTGAGAAGTATTTACCACGGAGTTCTTGCAGCACTGACTGCAATGCTCCTGCTCATGGGACTTCTTTACCTTATTGAGAAGGAATTCCTGATGTTGTTTTCATTTGAAAGCACAAGGCTTCTGGCATTGCTTTGCATTTTTTTGGTAATTGCAGGAATCCTGATTAATCTGGTTTCGACATATCTTTCGGTAAACCGTTACCTTGACATTTCTGAAGATAAATTATATAATTGAGACATGGCAACTAAGAATGAAATTAAGGAAAAGCACAATTTTGCCCTCGGCCGTGAAAACTATAAGCTTCTTGCTATTGGTTTTGCAATAATTGTAGCCGGATTTCTGCTTATGCTTGGGGGTAAATCGGATGATCCAAATGTATTCAATGAAAAGATATTCAGTTTCAGAAGAATAACCCTTGCCCCGATTGTAGTTCTGGCAGGATTCATTTTTGAAATATGGGCAATAATGAAGAAGCCTAAGAACTCTGATAATTAAATATTTATTAATAACGGATGAATTTATTAGAGGCTATAGTCCTTGGACTGATTCAGGGTCTTACAGAATTTTTGCCTGTAAGCAGTTCCGGTCATCTGGAGCTTGGCAAATATCTTTTTGGAATTGACCATGAGGCAAATTTTTATTTTTCTATTGCTGTTCACGGGGCCACTGTCCTTAGCACTCTGTTTGTTCTCTGGAAAGAAATAGCAGGACTGGTTAAAGGTTTTTTCACTTTCAAGCTGAATAATGAAACGAGGTATATAATCAAGCTCTTCATTTCAATGATCCCGGTAGGAATTGCCGGACTTTTCATGACTGAGATCGCTGAAAAGTATTTTGCCGGAAACATGATATCTCTTTCGATTGAATTCTTTATAAGTGCACTCTTCCTGGGTCTGACACTTTTGATAAAGCCAAAAGAACGGGAAATGACCTATTTTGATTCATTCATTATTGGAATAGCGCAGGCTCTTGCAGTTTTACCGGGCATATCACGATCAGGTGCAACGATATCCACCGGGATGATGCTGGGGAATAAGAAATCGGATATTGCAAAGTTCTCATTCCTTATGGTGCTGATACCGATAATAGGAGCAAATTTTCTTGAATTGATCTCCGGTGATTTTACAAAAGAGGGAACGTCAGTGATTGTTATACTCGCAGGTTTCATTACTGCTTTTATTTCAGGATACCTGGCATGCAGGTGGATGATCAGCATCGTTAAAAAAGGAAGCCTGAAATGGTTTGCCCTGTATTGCGTTCTGGTTGGAATTTATTCACTATTACTCGGCCTGCATGTTTTCTGAGAAGATCACCTCTTTTGAGGAGGGGCAGACTTTGCTGTTCGATAAGCCGCTCTACTGGACTTCTTTTGACCTTGTTAACAAGGTAAGAAATCTCATCAGAAGCACGCTTAAAATAAAAAAAATCAAAATTGGCCATGCCGGTACACTTGATCCTCTTGCAAGCGGACTAATGATCATCTGTACAGGAAGAGCGACAAAGAAGATAGATGAATTCCGCGATCTGGATAAGGAATACGTTGCAACTATACATCTTGGAGAGACTACGCCTTCTTTTGATCTTGAAACAGAAACAAATGGCCGGTATCCTGTTGAACATATAACTGAGAATCTTGTTATAACAGCACTTAATGGCTTTCTTGGAGAACAGGAGCAGATACCTCCTTTGCATTCAGCAAAAATGATCGAAGGTAAAAGAGCTTATGAATTTGCCAGAAAAGGGATACATAAGGAAATGAATCCGGTAAAGGTCTGGTTCAGAGAGGCAGAGCTTCTTGCATTTGGAATTCCTGATATAAAAGTCAGGATCGTTTGCAGTAAAGGGACTTACATAAGAGCTTTTGCGAGAGACCTTGGCCATGCTCTGGGCAGCGGAGCATATCTGTCGCGTCTTGAAAGAACCGCAATAGGTCATTATATGCTTATAGATGCATTTTCTCTGGAAAAATTTGAAAATAATTTAAAAGAAATGAAACAAATCTGAATTTCGTTCGTATAAAGGAACTCAAAAAATTGATATATCAATATTCTCAACATGAAACTTTCCCAATTCAGGTACAACTTGCCGCAGGAACTTATTGCCTTATATCCCAGTGAAAACAGGGATGAATCGAGGCTGCTGATCGTTAACAGAAAAACCGGAACTTTTGAACACAAGATTTTTAAGGAGATCCCGGAGTACTTTCACGAACATGATGTCCTAGTTTTCAATAATACAAAAGTCTTTCCGGCCAGGTTATATGGCAATAAAGAAAAAACCGGTGCTGAAATCGAAGTTTTTTTGCTTAGGGAACTAAACAGGGAGCAGAGATTATGGGATGTTCTCGTTGATCCGGCAAGAAAAATAAGAATTGGCAACAAGCTTTATTTCGGAGAAGATGATCTGCTGGTGGCAGAGGTTATTGACAATACGACCTCGAGAGGAAGAACTCTAAGGTTCCTGTTTGACGGAACGTATGAAGAATTCAAACAGACATTATACAGTCTCGGTGAAACGCCGCTTCCTAAATTTATCAACAGACCTGTTGAGCCTGAAGATAATGAAAGATATCAGACGATCTTTGCAAAACATGAAGGTGCTGTGGCTGCACCGACAGCCGGCCTTCATTTCAGCCGCGAACTACTTAAGAAGCTTGAAATTCTTGGAGTCGATTTTGCTGAAATAACTCTCCATGTAGGACTTGGAAACTTCAGAAGTGTCGATGTTGAGGATCTGACAAAGCATAAAGTTGATTCAGAAAGGATCAGGATAACAGAAGAGGCTGCTGAGATTGTTAATAAGGCAAAAGATGAAAAGTACAAGATCTGTGCTGTCGGAACCACAGTGGTACGCACCCTCGAAAGCTCAGTTTCGACAAACGGCTACCTTAAACCATTTGACGGCTGGACAAATAAATTCATTTTCCCGCCATACGATTTTAAGGTTCCAGACATGATGATCAGTAATTTTCACCTTCCATACTCAACGCTTCTGATGATGGTTGCCGCCTTTGCCGGATACGACCTTCTGTTTGACGCTTATAAGACAGCCGTTAAGGAAAAATACAGGTTTGGTACTTATGGAGACGCTATGCTGATTATTTAAAACGGCACATAACACAAGGCTCTGGGCGTAATGAAAAAAAAGTGGCCGGATTGATTGAATTCATCCGGCTTTTTTATTGTTAATAAAGTGTTAGTAACAAATAAGAAACTGACAGTTTTAACGTTATAATCCCGACCTGATGTATTGAAACAGGATAATCCGGTTTCCTGAATAAAAAATGAAACCGGATTTTTTACCTATGATGTATAACTTAACCAGGCAGTTTGACCATTTCTGAACACATAGAGTTTACTTTAATTTCAGTTACTAAAAATCTGATAAGCAGATGCTTAAAAAGAAGAATCATTATTTCTCTTTTAAGTTTGGTTTTCATTGCCGGTACTAACTCCAAAATAGTCGGCCAGTTGTGTCCGGCTGCACCCTTTGGATATCAATATCAGAAAACTTTAGAAATAAATTTTAATAAGGTTGGCGAGTTTGTTGCCAATTTCCCGGTTCTTGTGAGCCTTACTTCCCCTGAAAGCAATGAGCTGAGGACCATCTCAAACGGCGGACGTATTTACAGTAACAATGGTTATGACATAATATTTACCGACGCAAACTATAATAAGCTTGATCATCAAATTGAAAGCTATGATCCCTCATCAGGGAATTTAGTTGCCTGGGTCAGATTCCCGTTCATAAGTAATGGAGCCAACACAACATTCAGGATTCTCTACAGCAATAGCCAGGTTACAACAAGCCAGTCGGTAGAAAGTGTTTGGAATTCAAGCTATAAGGGTGTCTGGCACTTAAATGGGTCAGATTTTACAGATGCCACAGTTACAGGAAATGACGGAGCCCAGAACAACACCAATTCAATCACGGGTAGAATAGCAGGTGGAAGAAGTTTTAATGGCACGAGTTCCTATGTCAGGATGAATTCTTTAAATGGATTTGTGAGATGTGATGAGCCACAGACAATTAGTATCTGGGCCAGATATTCATCCACTCCTTCCGCAATCAGAAATTTTGTATCTTTTCAGAATTCGGGTGCTTCAAGTTCTGTTCAGGTAGGGTTTGCTGGCTCTTTGCCTCAGGTATGGTGCTGGGGCGGAGGAAATCTTGTTTCGTATGGAACTGCTCCTTCATCAAATACCTGGCACTATTACGTATATACTTTTGACGGCACCAAACATCGACTTTATATTGATGGTGTCTACCAGGAGAACACAACAGCAGGTCAGGCAGGTATACCAACTGAAGGGAATCTTGGCAGATACAATAACGGAGAATATTACAATGGCTGGCTCGATGAAGCACGATATTCAACCAATACGAAAACAGCAGGCTGGATTACCACTGAATATAATAATCAGAACGACCAGATAATTGGCGCCGGACACTTCATTCAGAGTATCAGCGCCGAAAGTGAATATAACTCCCCTTCGAATTTTAATTTTAATGTCTGCACTGGTGCATCTGTAACTTATAGCATCCCCTTCCAGGCTGGACATACTTATACATGGACTGTTACCGGAGGAGCACCTGCATCATCAAATGCCAATCCTGTAACAATCACCTGGGGAGCTTCAGGGACTGGGACAATCCAGTTAAAAGATAATAACGGACTGTGTGATGGAAACTCCCAAATTTATAATGTCACAATAAATCCCCAACCTTCCAGCCCCACACTGAATACGAAAACACCAAACCTGGCAGCAGTATGTGATGGTCAGGCAGTATCAGCAACCTTTAATGCGGGTACAGGAGGTGTTGGTTGCACAGATTCATATCAATACAGGTTTGACGGAGCAGGAGGATGGAATACATATACCCCGGGAAATAATCTTAATACATCAGGCCATACAAGCGTAGAAATCCGGGGACAGAGATCTGGCTGTACAGCGGGCTGTTCAGGAACAGGATGGACGACTCTAGCATCCTGGAATGTAAATTCGCAACCAACTGCCCCGACACTGAATACGAAAACACCAAACCTGGCAGCAGTATGTGATGGTCAGGCAGTATCAGCAACCTTTAATGCGGGAACAGGAGGTGTTGGTTGCACAGATTCATATCAATACAGGTTTGACGGAGCAGGAGGATGGAATGCTTATACCCCGGGAAATAATCTTAACACGGCAGGCCATACACTCGTAGAAATCCAGGGACGTAGATCAGGTTGTACTGCAGCAGCTGGTTGTTCAGGAACTGGATGGGCGACTCTTGCATCCTGGAATGTAAATTCACAACCAAATGCCCCGACACTGAATACAAAAACACCAAACATGGCTACAGCATGTGATGGTCAGAGTGTATCGGCAACCTTTAATGCGGGAACAGGAGGTGTTGGTTGCACGGATTCATATCAGTATCGTTTTGACGGAGCAGGAGGATGGAATACATATACCCCGGGAAATAATCTTAACACGACAGGACATACACTCGTTGAAATCCAGGGACAGAGATCAGGTTGTACTGCAGCAGCAGGTTGTACAGGAACATCATGGGTTCCTTTGGCTTCTTGGAATGTCAACCCTAATCCTATACTTACCAGTTCACTCACTCCACCGTCAATCTGCAGCGGCACGGCGTTCAGCTATACCCCGACAAGCGGGCCAGCAGGGACGAGCTTTGGCTGGACACGTGCAAGTGTGGCAGGTGTCACACCTGCCCGGCCGACACCAG
>DOTV01000188.1:0-10062 GCA_003520925.1 Bacteroidales bacterium
TCACCGTCTTTGTCAAAGTCAAATGCTTTAACGCATGATCCGCTTGAAGTAATTAACGGCAAGGCCTTTTCATCATATATGTAGTTACCCTTTCCAACATTGAGGTAAAGATGGTCCAGGTACTCTGTTGAACCACCTGGAAACTCATAACCACCGCTAACCACGTACAAATCTAGATCCCCATCGCTATCGGCATCAAATAAGAGGGAACCAGTTTCTTCAAGCCTGTTTTTGTCCTTTTCCCAGGGACCCTGTTGAATGCTGAATGTTCCGTCATTTTTCTGAATGAACATTTGACCTGAGCTATTGAATGCGTTTCCGATGAAGAAATCTTCACGCATATCGTTGTTGACATCTCCCACTGTAATGGGGGGACCGGTCATTGATAATTTGTAAGGGAGAAGTGGCTGGTAGTCGAAGTCGTTAAAGTTGTTTTCTTTATGCATGAACCCGGGTTGAACCTGATCAGGAATCTCCCTGAAGAGTTTTTCTCTGACAGCCGGAACTGAATCAGGCATCTTTGCATCAGGGTAACGCAACCTCAGCTTTTGATTGGCATTTACCTGGGTGAGATACTGTATCTTCCCGTCAGGCCATTTTACACAAATGGAATCTATCTTCTCGTTGCGGGCAAGACCAAAATAGAGTATTGGTTCCACTGAAGACTGATACCCCCTTGACAAGGTCAGCTCTGCCATTTGTATTTTTCCATCATTCCACAGGGTAACTCTTGTGCCTATTCCCATCCTGTTTTTTGGAGTTCCTTCAAAATCAATTTTCAGGTAATTTCCCAATTGTTTTTCACAGGCGATGTTTCGGTATACAAGAGCTTCCCCGTCAACATTATTAACGATAAGATCGAGGTCGCCATCATTATCCAGATCGGCATAGGCAGCACCATTTGAATAACTTTCTTCCTTAATTCCCCATTCTCTGCTGAGTTTTGAGAAAGTGAGGTCCCCGTTATTTCTATACAGATAATTTACAAGTGGTTTATAGGGCATATCCTGTACCCATTTCAATAACACGCTATTGTTTATTTCCTTGTCAAAATACGCAGATTCGTTCATTTTGCCGAAATAATCAATATTATTGATATCCCTTCGGATGCCGTTCGTAATAAACAGATCTTTCCATCCGTCAAGATCAAAATCGGCAAAAAGAGAAGCCCAGCTCCAGTCGGTTGATGTAACTCCTGCAATCCAGGCACTATTGCTGAAAAATGGCAGGCCATTGTCCCTGATTCCCCTGTTCAGTTGCAGCGTACTATAACGATATTGATGGTGAAGTCCTTCAGTTATCATTTCCTCAAAATCCTCACGGTCCATGCTTGTCATATTTTCTTTGGCTCTTTGATTATCTTCGGGAGCCATGTCAATTTGCATAACATCAGGCAAACCATCATTATTATAGTCTGCAATATCATTTCCCATGCCATAAAACGAGGTTTGGCCGATAACTTCTTTTGTCCTGTCGGTAAATGTCCCATCGCCGTTGTTGAAGAAAAAGAAGTCAGGGCTGGTGAAATCATTTGAAACATAAAGGTCCTCATATCCATCCTGGTTCAGGTCGCAGACCGTGGCGCTTAGAGACAAACCAAAAGTCAGCAGACCTGCTTCGACTGTTACATTTGTAAAGGTTCCATCTCCGTTATTTCTGTATAAATGTCCAGATTCATCTATTTTTGCATTGTTCATCATTTGCCGATAAAAATAGGGAGGTGCCTTGAACTGTGTTATAGGGTAATTTGCAACGTACAGGTCGAGATCACCATCCTTATCATAGTCGAAGAATGTTGTCTGAGAGCTTTTCCCATTGTCATCAATGCCATACTCAGCTGCTTCTTCCTTAAATACGGGTATCCCCCCGGGATTGTTTCCCACGTTTACATACAGCATGTTTCTGCAATTGCCCTTTAATCCGGAAACACTTACGTAAATGTCGGGCAGTCCATCCTCATTTATATCACATATGGTCGATCCCAGCATCCAGCGATTGTCTCCACCTGTACCGGAAATTTCTGTTACGTCTTTGAAATTCAGGTTTCCCATATTGAGATACAAGCGGTTGCTGACCATGTTACCTGTAAAATAGATATCCGTCAGGCCGTCGCTGTTGAAGTCTCCAACGGTAACCCCGCCACCCATATACATGTAGGGGTAAAGAAAATAATTAAAAGTATCGGTTTCAGTAAGCGAATTCCTGAAAGTAATATTTGTTACCCGTGCAGATAATTTAGTGAAGACAGGATCTTCCACCATTTTTTCAGGTCTGCATGAGAAACAGTTACCAAGAACAGCAATCATTGCAACTATGGGATAGAGCCTATTACGGTATTCTGGGGTGAAAAGCTGAATCATATGGTTGAAATTATGGCATGAAAGGCTGAATGTACATAATTTAACCCAAAAAAATGGTCCTGTTTTGCAGGACCATTTCTTTGAATTATAACATTAACTATTTGTTACCACCCTGGATTCTGATCTGTTTGTTCAATATTAGGGTTAACATCAATTTCCTTCTGAGGTATAGGCCAGAGATAATGTTTGGCTGCATTGAAAACCAAAGCAGCCTGGTCGGCCTTGGGACAGCTGGGTTTAACTTCGGTCATAAAAGCAGCAAGTCTGCCCCATCTTACAAGATCGCCGTAGCGAACCTGTTCACCGCATAATTCAACCTTGCGTTCATGTTCCAAAGCCACCATGAACTGAGCCAGATTGGAAACAGGATATGTGGCATTCATTCCAGCTGAGCCATATAACGGCAGATTAACATCTGGCCTTGCCCTTACCTGGTTCATGTAACCGATGGCGGTAGCAAGGCTTCCTCCTGTGCGGTTAGCTTCAGCTTCGGCCATCATCAGCAATACATCGGCATACCTGATCACCTTCATATTGATACCTGACTGATTTCCGGCAACAGCACCTTCAGTAGCAGCTTTATAGTAGTTCTGGTATTTTCTCCAGCCTCTTCTTTGATATTGATCAATAATAGTGACACCGTCTTTATCATATACGGTCATAGGATCAATTTTAATGGTCATTGTATTGTTGTTATACAAATCACCGGTCTGGTAAGCTGAGTAACCGCGTCTTGGATCGACTTTTACCCCATTGTCGGCGGCAGTTTCGAATTCGTTCCAAAGATCTTCTGAAACAAAAACGTTGAACCAGTTTAAGCAACCATATTCCTGTCCTCTGAAAGTAGATTCGTTTTTCCCTACATCTGATCTGTCGGAATTCCATTGCTGGGAATAACCGGCTTCGATGTTAAACTGGACTTCAAAGAGTGATTCCGGTCCATTCTCGGTTTCTTCCATGAAATTTCTGAAATATTCAGGTTCGAGTGAATAACCGGTAACCTTATTAAAGGCATCCAGAGCTCCCTGGTATTTTTTCTGATACAGACGTGCTTTACCCAACAGCGCCCATGCAGCTCCGGAGGTGGCCCTACCGGCTTGTTCAGCAGCTTTTGTAAGACATTTGGCTGCAGCGTCTTCGCAGTCTTTTTCTATTTGAGCCCAGATCTGTTCTTTAGGAGATTTTGGAAGACCTTCTTTCTCTGCAGGATCAATTCCAAGATAGAGGGGAACATCACCATAACGGGTAACCAGGAAGAAGTAATACAAGGCCCTGAGGAATTTTGCCTCACCGATATATTTATCTCGTGTGGCCTGAGGCAATAAACTGACAGGGATATTATCGATCATAGTCTGCTCATTATTGATAACAAAATTGGCTTTGTTAATGCCCCTGTAGCAAGAACTCCAGTAAGCCTCCATCAAACCATGATCCGGACCGAATGTGAAATTCAGCCACTGGCGCTTATCAGCCTCCTGTTGCGGGTTACATGTGTTTTCATGACTCATATTTTCACTGCTGTACCACATGCCACGATTGTACATACCTGTTGTTTGCAAACTTCCGTAAACAGCATTTACGGCTGACTGTGCCTGAGCCGGAGTTGTAAAATAGGTGTCGGGTGAAAGTTGGTTGGGATTCGTAAGTTCCAGCTTGTCCGCATCACAGGAAAAGAATAGACCCAATGCACCGAATATCAGTGCAGGTATAAAATATGTTTTAAGTCTTTTCATAATAATTCTGTTTTAAAGGTTAGAAGGTAATTTGAAAACCGCCAATGACTGATTTTGGTATAGGATAATTACCTCTGTCAATTCCATTGTCAAAGTTGGGAGCTGTAGTCTGAGGAGAACCAGTTAATCCCAATCCAAGATTGGCGCGGTAGCTGCCAACTTCAGGATCTAACCCGGAGTATTTGGTTATGCAAATCATGTTTTGTGCACTGACATAAACCCTGAGTTTTGTCAATTTGTTCTTCGTAAGATTTCCGGGTATTGTATAACCAAGGGTTATGTTTTTCAATTTGGTATAGGAACCGTCCTCGACAAAACGGCTTGAGGCCTGATCATTTGCAGCCACCGCACCGGCCCTGGGAATTGTGTTTGAATGATTTTCCGGTGTCCATCGGTCTAACACCTCAACACCGGCATTAAATAACCTGGGCATACCCTGCAGGTCGTAGATATTGGTGTTATAAAGCTTGTTACCATAAACACCACTGATAAAGAGGTTCAGATCAAAGCCCATGTAGGAAGCATTGAGGTCCAACCCAAGAGTCATCCTGGGGAAAGGGTTTCCTATATTGGTTCTGTCGCCTTCATCAATTTTGCCATCACCATTTGTATCTTTTATGCGGAAATCTCCTGCTGTTGAAGCATTGAAAGATTTCTGCGAACCGCCCATATACGTATTAGCTTCTTCAACCGACTGGAAGATACCGTCGAATTCCCATCCATAGAAGAAGAAAGCAGGTTGTCCGACCTGACATCTGGTCAGGTTTTCACTTTCAAAACCAGCTCCGCCGATATATGTAGCGCCACCCAGGGATTTAACTTCATTCTTGAAAGTACCGAGAACTAAGCTCGTTGACCATTGGAGATCACCTTCAAAATCGTTGTATCCAAGTTGCAATTCAAAACCATTTACATCCATTGACCCTGCATTCTTGCTTATTGAACCCCTGAAATCACCAAGAGACTCAGGCAATGGTACCTGCATCAGAAGGTCATTGCTTGAGTTCATATAATACTCAGCCGACAGGGTAAATTTGTTTTTGAATAAACCCAGATCCAATCCGATATTGGTCATGGTTGTTTCCTCCCATTTTAAATCGGGATTTGCGGCACCTCCAGGTGTTGTTCCGACAACAGGCAAATTATCAATTACATAATACATATCTGAGGTCAGGGATGAAGAGTAGGCATAATCACCTATCTTGTCATTACCTGCCTTACCCCAGCTTGCTCTGATTTTTAAATTGCTGATAGAAGGTGCATTGCTTAAGAAAGCTTCTTTGGCAATATTCCAGCCCACTGATACTGAAGGGAAGGTACCCCATCGGTTGTTGGCACCAAACCTTGATGAAGCATCAGTTCTTAATGAAGCCGAAAATAAGTACTTCCCGTCATAGTTATAGTTTAATCTGCCCAGGTAACTAATCCGGTAATAATCAAATGATGATGAGCTTAATGAAGCATCAGAGGTACTCAATTCACGGATCTCATTAGTAATCTTATTGGTTGAACTGGCATTCAGTAATGCTGATTGAACAGCGCTGTATTCAGTCAGTGCCAGCGCCTCAAAATTATGCTTATTAGCAAGTGTCAGGCCATAATTCAGGCTGTTTGTAAATATCAGTGCATTGTAGTTAGCCTGGTTTTTACTAATGCTGGCAAAAGTTGCCTGGTGAGTACTGCCACCCAGGTTATCATCATTGAATGAGGGTGAGAATTGGCTGTCACGGATGCTTGATCCATCAAGACCAATATTGGTTCTGAATTTCAGACCCTTAACGATATCCAGTTCGCCGTAGAGATTACCCAGGATAGCCACTGTATTCCGTTTGCGGCTGTTAAGTTCCATGATTCTGACGGGATTTTCTGCATCCTGTCCGTCAATGGCGGTCATTGGACCCTGAAATCCACCCAGATTATCTTTATTGTAAACCGGCAGATAAGGAGCCATTTTAATGGCATGTTCCAACAGGGAACGTCCGCCGTTATCAGCAAGAGGATCCTGTGCGCCGAATGCTATACTGAAGTTCTCACCGATTTTCAGAATGCCCTTTTTAAATTCACTGTTTGCCCTGAAGTTATATCTTTCATTACCGGTCCTGATAACAATACCCCGTTGATTCAAATAACCGGCTGACAATCTGAAAGTGCTGTTCTCATTGCCCCCGGAGAGAGAAAGGTCATAATTCTGCATGGGGCCATTCTGGTATATCTCATCCTGCCAATTGGTTTCACCGCCTTGGGGCTGGCTGGGATTTTTTCCGGCTAAACGATCTGCATATATGGGATTTGTATAGACCGGAGGTGTCGTGAATGCTCCTCCTGTGGCATATTCCTTGTATTGGGCAGCATTCAGCAACTTATATCTTGCCTTTGTATATTGAACTCCGTAATAACCTTCAAAATCAAGTGTAGCCTTACCGGCTTTACCTCTCTTGGTTGTAATCATAATTACACCGTTTGATCCCAGCGAACCATAAATAGCTGCTGTGGATGCGTCTTTTAAAATTTCAATTCTTTCAATGTCTGAAGCATTGAGGCTATTTATGCCGGTCGACACAACACCATCTACTACAAACAAAGGATTGGCGTCGTTAACCGTACTGATACCCCTGACCCTCATTGTAGCTCCCTGACCAGGAGCTCCATTGCTTATAACAGTCAAACCTGCAGCACGTCCCTGCAATGCCTGGTCAAGGGTTCCCGTGGGCACTGCGGTAAGTTTTTCGGACGAAACCGATGAAATGGCTCCTGTTACAACAGCTCTCTTCTGCGTACCATAACCAACAACCACAACTTCACCAAGTGAGGCAGACTCTGACTCAAGAGTAACATTGATAACAGAGCTTGTTCCAATTGGCACTTCCTTTGAAGCATAGCCAATAAAGCTGACAACAAGGGTATTCCCTGCAGAGGGAACAGCAATTGAAAACTTACCCTGGGCATCTGTCATCGCTCCTACCTGAGTTCCTTTCACAACAACATTTGCTCCGGCAACCGGCAACTGATCCTTGTCAGACACAGTTCCGGTCACTGTTCTTTGGGCAAAGGCACTAAAGGAGGTTAAAATGGTTAAAATAACAGTCAGCTTTAAAGGGAGTAGTAGTTTTCTTAGTTTCCCGTGAGGAAAACAATGGGTCATAAAATAAAAACAGCTTTTATTCATCGTAAATCAGGTTTTGGTTAATAATTAGTGAATTTTAAACTAAATATAAGTTCTATAGCGGGTCGATAAGGAACTATTTTGATTTATATAAACCCGGATCTGATATATCCTGTACTTTGAAGTTCAGATTATACATTTTTTTCATAGGCAAGGGACAATTAATTCAGGTTAGTTATCTTAAAACAGGTTATCA
Source organism: Bacteroidales bacterium (assembly GCA_003520925.1). Lineage (GTDB taxonomy): Bacteria > Bacteroidota > Bacteroidia > Bacteroidales > VadinHA17 > LD21. Next base: position 7,453 of record DOTV01000188.1, read on the forward strand.
AAAAATGATGGAATATTCTTTTAAAATATTTAAAATAAAACAGAAAAATATTTGAAGAAAAGTTAGTATTTAACATTTGTGGTCAGTTAAAAGAATCAACCAAATGTTTTAAAAAATCGGTCAGGATATATTAATTTCACAAGCTGGAGTGTTGTCAGCATTTAGCCCTGAACCGGCCATTTAAGGACAGGCCTGTTTGTTATTGAAAGTGTCTGACTCTTTTAAAATAGTAATATTATTTTGACTATATTTATTCTTTTTCTTTCAGAACAGATGGGAATTGACAAGGGCAGGGACTAATTCAAATTCTGATCATGTAAATTTGATAATTTATAATCTAAAGAGTTATGAAAACAGACAGGCGCAGATTCATTAAGGCTGTGGGAACAGGTGCAACCGGAATTGGTTTAGCGACTACAGGCCTTAACTTTACCTCATGCACATCCTCTTCGGGCAGTAAGAAAGAAGAGGACGGTCAAATAATCTTTATCGGCGATAATATTGCCATTGCCGAGACTACCTATGGCAAGGTCCGGGGATTTATCCACAGGGATATTTATAATTTTCTTGGAATACCTTACGGAGCAGATACAAAAGGAAAGAACAGGTTTATGCCTCCGCAAAAACCTGAGCCCTGGACAGAAATTTATCCAGCTGTCTACTGGCCTAATGCTGCCCCTCAGATTCTCGATAACTTCTATGCCAACAGGTACCTTGCTTTCACTGACTACTGGCATTATGACGATGTAAGCGAAAACTGCCTTGGACTAAACGTCTGGACTCCCGGCTATGGTGACAATACAAAGCGTCCTGTAATATTATGGATACATGGGGGAGGATTCACAAGTGGTAATTCAATTGAACATCCTGAATATCATGGAGAGAACCTTAGCAGAAAGGAAAATGTAGTATTCTGCTCTCTTAATCACAGGCTCGGTCCGTTGGGATTTTCTGATTTTGCCAGTGCAGGCGGTGAAAAATATGCTGCTTCAGGCAATGTGGGAATGCTTGATATTGTGGCTGCTCTCGAATGGATACGTGACAACATATCGAATTTTGGAGGGGATCCCGCTAATGTCACAGTTATAGGACAATCGGGCGGTGGTGCAAAGGTATGTACACTTATGGCTATGCCTTCTGCGAAAGGGCTGTTTCACAGAGCTGTGGCTCTTAGCGGCTCCGGTCTGAAAGTGGGAGAGAAGAGTAACTCTGAAAAACTTGCAACCTATATTTTAAAGGAAGCAGGTCTGAATCCCTCTCAGATAGATAAGTTGCAGGAAATGCCCTGGAAGGACTATTATGGATTAACCCGGACGGCCGCTGTGAAAATGAGGGAGGAATCTGGAGTGACAGGTATGATGGGAGGTTTTAGTCCGGTAGCAGACGGAATCTTTGTAAAACAACATCCTTTCTTTCCTGAGGCTTCAGATCTGGCTGTGGATATACCGTTGATAGTCTGCAGCACATTTTATGAAAGATCACCTAGCTCATTTGATTCTTCCCTTGAAGACATCACACTTGATAAGGCTAAGGAGCTTGTTAAGACTATGAGAGGATTCGGGCCGGCACTTGGGGATAATGGGTCGGCCATAATTGAGGCATATGCAAAGAGTTTTCCTGAAAGAAAGCCAATAGAAATACTGTCAATGGTGCTGAGCAACAGAAAGAACGCCATAGAAATGTGCAATTTGAAATCCAAACAGGCCGCGCCTGTATTCCTTGGGTGGTTCGGATGGAATCCTCCTATGTTTGATGGCAGATTAAGAGCCTTCCATACTATGGATATATCATTCTGGTTTTACAATACCGATATTCAGATTTCCCATACCGGCGGCGGAGCACGTCCCCGGAATCTGGCTGCAAAAATGTCAGGCTCGCTTGCTCAATTTATGAAGACCGGGGATCCAAACGGAGGAGGATTGCCGGCATGGCCGCGATATACTGCCGGAAATGGCGAAACCATGATATTGGATGATGTCAGTGAGGTTAAGAACGATCCTGACAGGGAAGCAAGGAAGGCTTTGCCATAAAAATAAATGACTATATCTGTCAAAGTTGAATTTCGACGAAAAACATAATACTAAAACGATCAGTTATGAAAAAGATCTTTAAGACATTCCTTATTTTATTGATTTCTCTGGGATTTTATCCTTTTCTTTCAGGACAGAATATTGACAGGTTACCAAGGAGTATTCCGGAACAGGAAGGAGTTTCATCAGCCGGGATAATTGACTTTTTAAATGCAGCTGATACAGGCCGGCAGGAAATTCACAGCTTCATGTTCCTGAGGCATGGCAAAGTGATAGCTGAAGGCTGGTGGGATCCTTATGGTCCTGATTATAAGCATTTATTGTACTCGGCAAGCAAAACTTTCACTGCAACAGCAATAGGTCTTGCCGTATCGGAAAACAGATTAAAGCTGACTGATAAGGTAGTTTCCTTCTTTCCTTATTCAATGCCCGATTCGGTTGGAAAGAATATGAAGGAACTTACGGTCGGAAACCTGTTAACTATGTCGGTTGGTCAGGATCCTGCCGGCATGGGAGGTGGTACCGATGAGGACTGGATCACGGCATTCCTTAAGAACGAACCTGTTCATAAACCGGGAAC
>DOTV01000188.1:10455-11582 GCA_003520925.1 Bacteroidales bacterium
AACCCGCAGGGAATTAATCTTGGAATGATAGGATTAAGGCTCCGTACCGAAGATCTTGCCAAATTCGGGCAGTTACTTATGCAAAACGGGAAATGGAATAACAAACAGCTCATTCCTGAGACCTGGGTAAAGGAAGCCACATCATTTAAGATTGAAAGCACAGGAGGGTCAGATAAACTGCCTAAAGATAAAAATGACTGGGCCCAGGGATATTGTTACCAGATGTGGCGCGGAAGGAACAATAGTGTAAGACTTGACGGTATGGCAGGACAATTCGTTGTATTATTTCCTGACAGGGACGCCATTGTCGTTTTTACAGCAAATGCCAGGAATACCCAGGATGAATTGAACCTTGTTCATGATTATCTTCTCCCGGCAATAAAATCCAGCAAGTCAATTACGCCCGATCCAGGCTCTTATAATGAATTGAAGAAGAAACAATCAACTTTGATACTTAAGCCCCAGGTTTCAAAGGTTGGTGAACCTGAAATTGCTAAAAGGGTATCCGGAAAGGAGTTCATAATGCAGGAGAATGATTACCAGATTCAGTCGGTTTATTTTACATTTAAGGAAGGGGAGTGCAGTTTTGCAATAAAGAGAAATAATCAGGTTTCGGTAGTAAAGGCAGGCCTGGGAAGCTGGAAAATAACAAATTCAAAAGCGACCTCCCTGCTTGCTCCTCCACGTCCGGCTTCAAAATCAATTGACGCAAGATATAATGTTCTCCAGCCTGTTATAAGGGTCGGAACCAGTTATTCCTGGAGTGACCCCAATGCCCTTGAATTAACAGCTCGTTTTATCGAGGAAAGCCTGGGCACTCAGGAAGTTGTATGCAGATTCTCAGTAACAGCCGGATCAACCGGAGTTACTATTGGTCCGAAATCGGCACCGGGAATGATGGGATCCCAGGGGAGGGCACAACCTGCAATACAATTGAGAGGTGTGCTTGCAAATACAGAATAAGAGTCAGTCAAACAAGAAGTTATATCGGAGATGCGGGACTAAATCCCGAAAGGCGGGTTTCAGTTTTTCAGTGCCCGGTCAGCGGCAAGTTTGCCTGTCAGAATCGACATCGGAACCCCTGCCGGACTGTAGGCCCATTGCCCAGCCTGAAAAATCGAAGGCAT
>DOTV01000188.1:11888-12739 GCA_003520925.1 Bacteroidales bacterium
GATCTTTGAAACGACCATCCCGTTATTGCACCTTCAGAACTGCCTACCCTGTTTTCTATGCTCAGCGGTGTAAAAGAAAAAAGCGCAATAATTCTATCTTTTAACATCGGGAAAACAGAACTGGTTATTACATTTAAAACACGATTTTCAATTTCCTGAACAAACTCATCAAGCCAGCCTGCTTTTTGAATGTTATTAAACAAATCATATTCAGCAAGAAAACTGATAATGATGCCGGTCTTGCCTGGAGGAACCAATTCGGGATCCTTTAGTCCCGGAATGGAAATCTCGTAGGTGTTAAGTCTGGTAAATTTGTCAAGCCAGATCAAAATTTGTTCTCTTTCAACTTTTTCAAAGTTATTTAACAGATAATTAAGCTCTTCCCTGTGCGTTTCACCTAAACCCATTTTTGAGGGGGTATAAAAGAAATGTCCATTTGCAATTTTCCCGAAACTTTCAGGAGGCTCATTTACCTCCAGGAATAAAGAAAACACAGAATCTCCGCCCCTGTTTTTAAGAATTTTGTTTTTGGCATACTCAAAGTTTGCCTTGATTTTAGGTAAAAAGCCTTCTGTTTTTATTATTTTATACAGTGTTTTTAAATCGGCAGCCCAGATAAGAGTGCCATATTTATAGGTGACATTTTGTTGGTCTCTCAGGATACAATTGTCAGCCATTACTTCAATAACTTTAGTCTCTGTTTTTATTTCTCCTCCACATTCCAGAATCTTGTTTCTTATGGCTTCCGCCAGTTTCCCTACTCCGCCTTTAGGATAGAAATAATCGAGATATAAGGAAAAATAACTCAACGCAAAAAAAGTTGGTGTGTTCTTGAAGAAATGCTGCGATAT
>DOTV01000188.1:13064-13414 GCA_003520925.1 Bacteroidales bacterium
CGGTTTATTTTCCCGACAGTAAAAATAAATTTCGGCAGCCAGGGTAAAAGTTTTTTGAAAATGAAGTCTCTGTCGCGCCTTAAATCTTTAAACACTGGATTCTCAATACCATAGAGAACATCCATATACTTCATTATTTTCCTGATAATTTTTATGACCTTAAAAATCTCATCTTCACTTTCCGGATATAATTTAATAAGGAAGTCCCTGTATTTTATTAAACTACCATAATCCTCAATATGTAAGATTTCGTTTTCAATTCCCAGCGAAACCTTGCTTTTGACAACATCAAGCTTGATATCCAGGTCTTTCAGCATAGGGAAAATAATACCTGCATCTTCAAGGGCTCT
>DOTV01000188.1:13838-14019 GCA_003520925.1 Bacteroidales bacterium
GGCATATTCTTTTCTTTCAGGATACTCTGTTATCTTCTTTTGCAATATAGTTTATTGTTTTGAAACTGACAATCCACTCAATTCCAGGCTTTTTCCCCAAAGCTGATAAGCTGCTTCAATATCCAGAGCCGGTGGTGCCGGTTTTTCCAAAGTGGTTAAATTAAAAAATTTTCCACTAACA
>DOTV01000188.1:14386-35213 GCA_003520925.1 Bacteroidales bacterium
CGTTTTCCTGGCCTGTATCTGTTTTTACAGCCCCCGGATGCATTGCATTGATTGAGATTCCGGTGTTCTTGAAATGTTCATCGAAAACTAACATCGATAAAAGCTGGGCCAGTTTGGCAGAGCCATAACTTTTAAGTCCGGAATACCGGCGTTTTTCCCAGTTCAAATCGTCAAACCTTACTCCCCAGGCAGCGAAGCGGTGGCCTTCAGAATTAACCAAAATGATTCTGGCTTTTTTCTGGGCTTTTAGCTTATCCTCTAAAATGTAATTTATAATAAAAGAAGCAAGGTATTGAATTACAAAAACCTTTTCGAGTCCTTCGGGAGTTAATTCTCTTTTTGTCAGATAAATACCTGCATTATGAATAAGTACATCAATTGGAGTATCAAGCTTCAGAAGCTCATCTGCCACACGATGAATATCCTTCAGATTACTCAGATCAGCTATTTTGTAACCGCATTTGACTCCAAATTCACTCTCAATCTCCCGGGTTAGAGCTTCTGATTTTTGCAGACTGCGATTTATACATATTAAGTTTGCTCCATGATGGGCATATTTTCTCGCTGTATAGTATCCTATGCCGGAAGTAGCTCCGGTAATAACGACAAGTTTATTGTTAAAATCTTCATTACAAATTCTGGGATCTGACCTGTTATTTCTGATCATTGCAGAAATATTTGACCACTTATATTCCCTGAAATACTTTACAAACTTTTTGTTCTTCATATCTACCAGTTTCCCAACAGCTTCTATAAATTACTTAAAATTAAATATTTGCCTTGAGCTTTTAGAAATACATACCCACAGAAAATACATAATCCTGGTTACGAAGCGGAACAGGGTCTGCCCCTGAAGCGTTAGGCATCGCTAAAGTGTTCCAACCGACAGTCATGCGTACATCAATGAAAAAATCCTTCTTGAGAAGTTTGAAATCCGTTCCGGCTCCGTAAACGAATGAATAGTCGAAGGTATCAAGTCCTTTCATGTTGCCTGACTCTGGCACTACTATCAGAGGTCCGCCGGTGTTTATGGTACTGGTGATTTTATATTCTCCATTCAATAATAAAGATAATGCTATGCCGGTGCTGCCATATATTCCCAGATTCTTAATCCTGACAAAATTGTATTTTATTATCATTGGCATCTCAAAATAGTTCAAATTGTATTCAGACAAAGTATTAATGATAACTGGCGTGTTAATGGTTACATCCTGCCTCGAACCTTTCATAGCATATAAAAGTTCCTGTTGAATGCCTACTGATTCAGTTATAGGAAAATATACGAATACGCCTCCGGCAAAGCCATGCCTGCTTTCAGTATCAACCGTATAAGTATCGTCAGCAGGAGGGATACCATATTGAAGGGCCAGACTGTAACCTGTTTTCAAACCGAAACGAACTCCTGTCTGAGCACTAACAGAAGCATGACACATGAATAATAAAAGCATTATTATGCAGGTAAATTTTTTCATAGTCTTCTAAATTTTAATTATGTTAATGGAATAAGATTTCAAATTAATAAGTTTAACCAAACTTTCTTATCATGAATTTCCTGTATGCTTTGCCGAACCTTGGGATATTATCAAAAATATCCCCCCACAGATCATAATAATCTCTTTGTTCAATGATTTTCCCTTCCTGGTTTAAAGTCAGCCGGCTTGAACCATACATAATTGAACTGGGATTTTTCTTGAACTTGATTGTCATTTCCCATTCCATAAAAATAATATTCTCTTCCATTACAGAGTTGACAATCTTCATTTTAAGATCTTTGGAACGATTTGTAAGTCGTTCTGTCATTGCTTTAAACTCTTCAATCCCATGTATTTCCTGAATAGAATCCCTGAAATAAATGTTATTGTCGTAGAATGGTAGAATGTGAGCCCAGTCAGGCTTACCTTCAGTGTTGTAGGTCCGGCTCCATAAGTCGAGCACCAGTTCTTTTGTCAGCATAGCCCGTGTTGTTTATTTATCGTTTTGGTAATAAAATCATCACATTATTAGTTTTCTATACATTAAGCCAGATTTTTTTTGCTAAAGAGTAAATTTAGAATAAAAGAATCAATCCACGAGGCTTATCTTAAATTGTCAATGAATGACGAAAGAGCCCCTGAATTGTTTATAAGTTCAATTTGTTTCAGGACCAGTTCCGCCCGTTTTTCATTGTACCTGGCCAGCTCTTTCTGGAAATCTATCTCATCTGTTATCAGATCATAACCATTGATCTGTCCTTTATCAAATCTGTCCTGATTCAATGAAAAGTTCTCATTATAAAGCGAGATGTTTTGTTTGAATAATCCCGCCTGATATTCTATCTGTCTTATCTCTTCCACAAGCTGAAGGCTTTTATTACTGACACTTTTAACCTCATCGTCGAGCCTCGATTTAATGCCTTTTTCTTCAAGCTTAAGCTGGTTGACCCTGTTCTTTACGGTGGTTCCGGAGAGTATCTGAAATCTGAGACTCAGTCCGAGGTAGCTGCTCCCATACCAGCTGTCTGATAGGATTGGATTGAAGTTATCCGTGTACTGGTTTGCACCGAGGAAACCTTCAAAACCTATGGCAGGTGTATTTTTCATTTTTTCCGACTTCTGCTGCTGTTTAATTAGTTCAGCCTTTAACATGAGGCTTTTTACCGAAGGGATAGAATCCGGAAGAGGATCTTTATTTACTATTGTCAGTCCATCTCCGGAAAAAGGTGAAAAATCAAATTTACCATCAAGTAAAGTCTCAAGAGATATTCCGGTGAGAAAGGCCATATAAATCTTTTCCCTCGTGAGGGATGATGATGCCGCAAAATAATTTGAGAGAGCATTATTATGATTCAGTATGGTCCTGTTAACTTCTGTTTTAAGCACCCTGCCCTCCCTGGCTTTTATCATGAAAAACTCTTTTATCCCGGAAGTCCTGATCGTATCGAGCTCTGCAGAACGAAGCCGTTCCTCATTCAACCATATATTTGTAAAGCTTTTTATGACTTCCATTTTCAGATCCCTCTCAGCGGCAGCAGCATCGGTATTTTTTAGTCTCTCATTAATTCGGCTTTCTTCGACCCTGCTCTTAATTGATAAGTCTATAACAGGCTGATAAAGATTTAATCCTGAATTCTGCTGCCAGACTGTTCCGAATTTTATAGGCCTTTTTTCGTCTGTAGGTACCTGGTTGAACTGTCCGACAGGAATTATCTGTGCCGGAATGACAGGATTATATCTGTAGTTATAACTTAATGACAGGTCCGGCAGATACTTCTGATATGCCGATGAAGTCTGAAGTTTTGCAATTTCGATATCAGTCCTTACTGCCCTTATATTTCCTCTGTTCGACAGAGCAGAATCGATACATGTTATCAGTTTTATCTCCTGAGCTGTTATCACGTTTGAAAGACCTGGCAGGAGTATAAATAATATTGATGTTATTAAAGATTTCATTTTATTTTCCTTTTTTCTTTCAGCCGCGGAATACTGCAGCCGGTTCAACATTGTTGATTGTACGTATGGAGAAGAAGAGTGAACTGCCGACCGAAATCAATAACGTTACAAGGAACAAGGCTATATATTCTCTGAATGAGTAGCTTATCAAAAGGCCTGCATTTGTAACCCCCGCTCTGAATCCTTCCAGTAGTATCATCGCTATTACAAATCCTGTAACTGCGAACAGGAAGCTTTGCGTGAGAATGAGCCTGGTAATGTACTGGTTTGTCGCACCGATGGCTTTCAGAGTACCATAATCACGGATCCTGTCAACAGCCGAGGAATATAGTGTAAGTCCGATTATAAAGAATCCGCTGAAAACAGCAAATATAACCAGCGAACCAATACTGGTCCCGATGTTTGACGATATTGTGATATAACTGACAGTTGTTTTTCTTAGTTTTTCTGCATCCCATGCTTTAATCCCATATACCGTCCTGTTTATGTTATTAACAACGTTCTCAATTGCATAGCCGGGTTTGACCTGGACAGCTATTGTGCTTACTTTGGAATCGGGAAATGATGTATAATAACGTGCCCTCGATAGTGTTGTATAGAAAAATGAACCGGCAAAACCCCTGGCATTTTTAGTCTGCAGCTTTATAGTTGCGCTTTTACCGTTAATCTCAACTCTTGTCCCTGTTTTTACCGGATAATCGAAGGTAGCCTGGTCGTAAAACTCTGCCGATACTGCTTCATCATCATTAAGCGACATAATACTGCCTTCATTAATTGTCTCGGGTCTGGGACCAGCAACAAACAAAGGTGATTCGCTTCCGATAATGAGCACCGGGGCAAGTTTACCGTTATCAAATTTGACCGATGCCCCGGAGACTACTATCGGGTAAGTATTCATTACCCCATCTATACTCCTTAGTTCCCTTACAAGGCCTTCATTAAGCTTGGGAAGTTCATTCGCATTCCTTGTAATATTATCTACAACCCAGATCTGTCCGATATCCTGCCTCGAATTGCTGACAAGACCGCCCATTAAACCGGTAAGAAAACTCAGGATCCCTATCTGCTGGCCAATAAGAAAAATGCTGACAACTATGCCAACTATTACGCCAATACTCTTTACCTTATCATACCTGATAAACCTGTAAGCTGTAACGATCATTATTACGGGTTTTTAAGTTTAATTACTGATTCTACCTTTGAGTTCAATATGAGCCTGTTTTCTCCCTCAAGATTTATCCTTACTTCTCTTACAAGCCGGTCTTCCTGCTCATTTGCTTTTTGTGAGAAGAGCGACTTCTTTTTAAGGTAAGGTGAAAGGAAGGTGACCTTGCCTTTTGCGATAACCGAATCGCTGCCAACAAATCTGATATCTGCGTCGAGACCATTCTTCAGCCTTGCTGCAAAAAGCTCATCAACCTCAGTTCTTACTGTAATAGGTCCTGATGGGGCGATCTCAGCAAATGTTGCAAACTGGCTTAGAGCACTACCTTTTTCAATCTGAAGATCAAGGAGAATACCATCGTATGGTGAGCTCAAAATCTTTTTAGCGGCTTCGGCCTCAGCATATCTGACCTGGCCGGCCAGCTCACTGAGCCTGCTGCCGGAAAGCCTTACGCCGGCACTATCCTTTTTGACAATAAGAGAAAGGGTAGTTACCTCAGTTTCAAGATCTTTAAGGGTCTGAGTCGTCTCTGCACCTTTTAATTCAAGTGCTCGCACCGATTCCAAAAGGTTTTTCTTATTGGAAAGCCTTGCTTCCGACTCCTGCAGGTTTAGCTTATCGATCTCCTGCTGCGATTTCTGTGAGGAGTACTGGCTTCTTAACTGCGACACCTTTATCAGCTCAAGCTCATCATCAAGTCTTACAAGAGGTTCATCTTTTTTAATTGTGTCCCCGTCATTCCTGTATATCTCTTTTACGACTCCGCCGGTTGCTGCAGAAAGACTTATTATCTTTTTTTCCGGTTCAACCTTACCTACCCCAACGACTTCGGATACCTCAACAATTGCACTGTTGACTGAATGCGATCCAGCAGCCTGTTCTTTCTTTTCCTTACTGCCGCCGCAGGCCGTAATTATTAATGGAATCAGTACCAGGTAAATTTTTTTATTCATTGCTTTCGTATTAATATTTTATGATTTAATTGGGTGTTTTTCTAATTGTGCAGAAGCTCATCAGATGAGGGATTATCGGATGCTATACCATTGTTCACATAAATTATCCTGTCGGCAAACTGCCTTAGCCGAAGGTCGTGTGTTACCACAATTACAGATTTTCCTGAATCGGAAAGCATTTTAAGCTCTTCCATAACAATGCTGACACTATTTGTATCAAGTGATGCGGTTGGTTCATCGCATAGCATAATCGACGGCTCAGTAACCAGTGCTCTTGCAATTGCTACTCTCTGTTGCTGGCCGCCACTAAGGTTTTTAGGAAGACTCTTTACCCTGCTTTCCATATTTACTTTTTTAAGCGCCTCTTCAGCCTTTATCTTTGCCTCTTTTTTGCTTATACCGGAAAGCCTGAGGGGATGCATAACATTTTCTAAGGCATTGAGAGGGGCAATAAGGTTAAAATTCTGAAACACAAAACCTATATTTTTAAGTCTTATCCTGGCCAGTTCCTTATCACTAAGATTATTTACAAGCATGTTATCTACATATATTTCGCCAGTGGTGGGAAATATGACACATCCGAGAAGAGAAAGAAGAGTAGTTTTACCTGAACCTGACGGACCTATAATAAGCGTAAGCTCCTTCTTCCTGAAATCGAAAGTTGTCGGCTGCAGGGCTGTAATCACAGTGTCGCCTGTTTTATACTCTTTACTTGCTCCTTTTATACTGGCTGCTATATCCATTATCATTCTGATATTTCTTTAATAAACAATAAAAGTACAATTAAGTTCATAATAATATTAAATAATACGTAATTGAACTAAAATTGTTTATTTTTGTTTACAAATAAAGTATGCCAGGTATGAAGAAAAGTGAAATACTCACAACCCTCATAAACAGGTTCTTTTCCTTTGATTCTGAGAAGGGAAATCAGGAGGAGTATTCAATGGAAGAATTTATTGGTTACCTGAACGATAAATCAGACAGCCATGAGCTGGCAATGAGAGAAATATCGGGAGAAAATAAAGGGTGGTTCAGGGACGAATACCGCAATGCTGCAAGCGATATTTCAATTTTAATTGTTCTGATGAACCGCTATGCAAAATGGTATATAAAGAAGGTACTTCTTGACAGCCTTTTACAGACACCGGATGAGTTTTCGTTCCTGATTACTCTTATGACCTACGACAGCTTAAGTAAGAGTGAACTGATCACCAAGCAGGTTATGGAAAAGACTTCCGGAACAGAAGTAATACGCAGACTCATCAAAAGAGGAATGATAGTTGAAACAGCCGATCCGAATGATAAGAGAAGTATCAGAGTCGCAATTTCCAGCTCAGGAAGAGATGAAATACAAAAAATACTTCCGCTTATGAGTAAGGTAACAAAGATTGTTATTGGCAATTTAAATGATGAAGAGATCAACACTCTTTCATACCTCCTGAAAAAACTCGATTATTTCCATAACGATATTTACATCCACAAAAGAGGAAAACCTTTCAGCGAAATACTAAGTGAAACTTTAATCAGGTGATGCTTAAAAGATGACTTGCTAATAAAATTTTCAACCAATCGATTTCTGTTAAATGGAAAATATAAAAAATATACGGGCCCTGGGTCAGACAAGTATTATGGTTTCTCCAATAGGGCTTGGTTGCTGGCAGTTCAGCAAACAGAAGAATCTGGCCGGAAAATTCTGGCCCATTCTTGAGGACAAACTGATTGAAAGGATTGTCTCCCTTTCAATCGTGGGAGGTATTAACTGGTTTGATACAGCTGAGATATACGGAGGAGGTGAATCAGAGAAAGCTCTTTCAAAAGCCCTTAAGGCAGCAGGCAAAGAACCTGGCGATGTCATTGTGGCAACAAAATGGTGGCCTATGTTCAGATTCGCTTCAAATATCACTAAAACCATAAATAAGCGGATCAGTCTGCTCGACCCTTATCCTGTCGATCTCTACCAGGTTCACCAGCCATGGAGTTTCTCTGGTGAAAACAGAGAAATGGAAAAAATGGCTGAACTTGTCAGCATGAAACTAATAAAGGCTGTTGGTGTGAGTAATTTTTCTGCTCAGAAAATGGAAAACTCATGGAAGGTACTGCAAAAATTCGGAATACCCCTTGCAACCAACCAGGTGAGATATAACCTGCTTGACAGAAAGATTGAATCCAACGGAGTGATGGATCGTGCAAAAAAGCTTGGCATTTCCATAATTGCATATTCGCCTCTGGCACAGGGGATTGTAACTGGCAAATATCATGATAATCCCCATCTGTCAAAAAATGCCGGAATCAGAAGATATAGTCCGCAATTCAAGGCTGCAGGGCTTGAGAAAAGCCGTCCGGTGGTTGCATTATTGAAAGAGCTTGCCATAAAGTACAACGTGACAGCCGCTCAGGTGGCTCTTAACTGGATCATCCAATATAATGGTGATATGGTCGTGGCAATCCCTGGAGCAACAAAGGAGACCCATGTAAAAGAGAACCTTGGAGCTCTCACATTCATGATTTCTGATGAGGATATGATCAGTCTGGATAAAGTAAGTTCAATTTTCAAGTGACCTGCACATTTGAATTATTTATTGAAAGCAGCAAGTAAATAACCGCGGTAAGGTGATTTTTTAAATATCTTTAAAAAATCACATCTTAATAAATCAAACTATACTTTACGAATTGGTTTGAAGACGTACTATGAAAAATCAACTTCAAAGAATTTAATTATGCGAACATTTATTCTTTTCTTAGGAATATTGACAGGATATTGTGTCATGGACTCTGCTCTGGTATCTGCACAAAGCGTTCCGGAAATTCAGGTTGAGACCGTCGTGGGGTGTCTTCCTCGATTGCCACCTTATGTATACGGTATTTACGACAAAATGTTTGCCGGGACGGATGCAAGAGTGCTCTGGCCGGCACCTTTGGATAACAGTCAGGTAATTGCACCTGGCTCATATACGATAACAGGTAGGGTAGCCGGAACCGACATTCAGCCAAAAGCTTTAGTTATTGTTAAAGAAGCTGAACAGCCGGCTCCGCCGGATCGCAGGCTGGAAGTTTTTGATCTTGACCAGGTTAAGTTAAATACTGATCTTCATGGCCACAACACAAAATTCATTGAAAACCGTGATAAATTCATAACGGGTCTTGCCAAAACCAATCCGGACAATTTCCTTTTTATGTTTCGCAATGCCTTTGGGCAGGAACAGCCGGCAGGGGCAGAACCAATGGGGGGATGGGATAGCCAGGAGACTAAATTGCGCGGTCATGCCACTGGGCATTATCTTTCCGCCTTAGCTCAGGCGTTTGCCGGTTCAGATTATGATCCCGTACTCAGGGCTGATTTTGCAAAAAAGATGGAATATATGGTTAATACCCTGTATGAATTATCACAAATGTCAGGAAAACCACAAACAGATGGAGGAAATTATGTGTCAGACCCGGCAGCTGTACCACCAGGTCCCGGAAAATCAGGCTTTAATTCAGATTTGAGTGCTGAAGCTATCCGGACAGATTACTGGAACTGGGGTAAAGGATTTATAAGTGCCTATCCGCCCGACCAGTTTATAATGCTGGAAAATGGGGCTGCCTACGGTAGGGATAGTTTAAAAATATGGGCTCCATATTATACCCTTCATAAAATCCTGGCCGGGCTGATGGATATTTATGAAATAAGCGGTAATGAAAAGGCACTGGAAATTGTTAAAGGCATGGGTGACTGGTTATATACGCGCCTGAGGAGATTGCCTGCCACTACACTTTTGAGTATGTGGAACAAGTACATTGCAGGAGAGTATGGGGGAATGAACGAAGCTATGGCAAGGCTCTCCAGGATTACAGGGGAACCCAGGTATCTTGAAGCTGCCCGTTTATTTGATAACACCAGAGTATTTTTTGGTGATGCCGGCCATTCCCACGGACTCGCTAAAAATGTAGACCTTTTTCGCGGCTTGCATGCCAACCAGCATATTCCTCAAATAATCGGGGCACTTGAAACTTATAGGGTTTCATCTGCTCCGGAATATTATAATATAGCCGAAAATTTCTGGTATAAGGTAACAAATGATTATATGTACAGCATAGGTGGAGTCGCCGGAGCAAGTAACCCGGATAACGCGGAATGTTTCACCGCCCAGCCGGCAACTCTTTATGAAAACGGGTTCGCCGCTGGTGGCCAGAATGAAACCTGTGCTACCTATAATCTTCTCAAATTGACAAGCAGCCTCTTCCTTTTCAATATGGATGCCGGGTTGATGGATTATTATGAGCGTGCCCTTTATAATCACATTCTTGCTTCTGTAGCAGAGAAGACACCTGCAAATACATATCATGTTCCCCTGCGACCGGGTTCTGTAAAACAGTTTGGCAATGCTGATATGAAAGGTTTTTCCTGTTGTAACGGGACGGCTCTTGAGAGTAATACAAAATTTCAAAACGCAATTTATTTCAGAAGTTCAGATAACCAGGCTTTATATGTCAATCTTTATGTGCCCTCAACATTAAACTGGACAGAAAAGAATATAATTCTCACCCAGACAACAGCTTATCCAAAGGAGGACAAAACGCGGTTAACAATTAAGGGAAATGGCATGTTTGCGCTTAATGTCAGGGTGCCGCACTGGGCAACAAAAGGATTCTTTGTGAAGATAAATGGCAGGAATAAAAGAGTTTTGGCTGTTCCGGGAAGCTATCTTACTTTAAACCGCAGGTGGAAAGACGGAGATACGGTTGAGTTGAATATGCCTTTTAAATTTTATTTAGAGCCTGTTATGGATCAGCAAAATATAGCCAGTTTGTTTTACGGACCGGTCCTGCTGGCAGCTCAGGAGAATGAACCACTGAAGGAATGGCGCAAGGTGACATTAAATGCAGAAGATATAAGCAAATCGATATCAGGTGATCCTGAAAAGCTGGAGTTTAACATTGACGGTGTTGTCTTTAAACCTTTTTACGAAACTTACGGACGTCATTCTGTTTATCTGGATGTGACCCTGAAACAGGACTGAGGTCAGTCCGTTATAAGACGGGTGAATCCAATGCATTCAGGATGGCAGGAATATTCTATATTCAGGCTTGCTGAAAGACCTTTACCAGTTCAATTCCCTCTTTTTTACCGAGGTTACGTGAGTATTGCTTGTCAATGTGGTTATTCCAGTGTTCGTGAACACCGAGGCCTTTCATAGGTATATTATCACCATTCGGGGCATAGACGATACCGGCAGGCCAGTTTTTCGGATCTGCTGCCTGGTGAAGGTAATCATCCACACCGGGCTCGCTGATATATGCAACAGTATGCTCAGGATTTGAGAACTCGGTTCTGAGAAAATCGACAGCAACAGATTCTATTGCCACCGGATCGAGTGACAGCATAAGTGAAGAGCTCCAGTGATTGTTGAAAGGAGGCATCAGGAATTTAACCGGAAGTCCGTTCCAGTTCGACCCGGACCACAGGGCATCAAGAATGTAGAAAAGGTTCTTTTCGCCAGTATACCTGTTGCCCATGATATCAACAAGCACCCTGTAATGCCCGTAACCTTTCCTGCTGCTGTCTGTGTTCAGCCCGGGATGCAGGTGTGCTGCGCTGGGCCGTACATGTGTCCCGAAATGATTCTTGGCGCAAAGCGTAATACCAGCCAGATTATGCCCTTTCATTGCCGGAAGGTTTATAAGGTAATCAGTCTCTTCCATTACAGCGTAAAGCTTATCCGAACCGGCTTGTTTCATGACGCTGTTTTTGTCTGAATAGAAGATCAGGTCTGAGGCACTCTCACCTGATTTAATCCTGCCGGAGGTGCTGCCGAAACTCGAGAGATAGTTCACTTTTGAAAACTCGGAATAGTATTTTAAATATTCATCCTGGTAAAGGTTCCGCATGGTATCTCCCACATAGATGGACTCCTGAGGTACCCCTGCCACATTAACCAGCTGCCTTACCATAGCATGGACTATTTGGGGCGATGTCTCGAACGCCAGTGCCAGAGGTTTATCTTTCTGCCTGACATACTCCTGGTTTATTGCTCCTGATGCAGCTGTCCTGTTCAGCTTAAGATATATTTTCTCTCCTTTTTTATAAGCAACATCTCCTTTTCCCCTTTTAATATTGTGGTATCTGAAAATGCTGTTCCAGGCATCAGCTTCCCTTTTTTTACCTGATATTGAACATAATCCGGCTGCAAGCATTCCGTCGACGATCTCCTGGTTTGTATTTTTGTCCATGAACCATGCATCATACTTATCTTCAGTCAGACTGGTCGAAACAGGCAGATTGGCACAAGCTGGATTTGTTGCCGCAGGATTCCATACCCAGCTCACACGTCCGGGTATAATTCCTTCCCCTTTTCCCATGGGCTGATTAGGAGAATAGAGATCTTCAGTCAGGTCCACCGGAATACCCCGGTAGGTATCTCCGGGAATGTATTTCACACCTGAAACCAGACCAGTTGTTTCCTCAGCCTTTATGAAACTTTGAAACAAGCCAATCTGGATTGGAGCAAAAATCAGGCTCTTAATGACTTTACGTCTGCTTAATGTTTTTGTCTGCTGTTTATCCGGAGCATCATGAACATTCTTATTATCAGGAGTTTCATTCTTTTTCATTTCAACAGGATTTAAAGTGTACTCTGAATGTAAAAATTAACTAAAATTACTGAATTTTTTAAATGTTCCGGAGAAAAGTTATTCAGATTGTAAGTTGAGATATCGAGGAAGGTGATTTCAGTAAGGACATAAATTCGAAAATCGACAAGAAAGAGCAGCACCACGCCTTTAATACTTCACCCGGAAATCCAAACTGAATATTGCAGGAAGTCAGAATTCATTCTTATATTATTAAATTCAGTTGAAAAATATCTTCATCGTCAGAATCGCCAGCTTGATTTCATTTATCCGGTAAACAAAAGGCCCATAATCGTTTTTTGTTTTTTTTATTTTTTTTTATTTTTATTATTAGTCTGGTTTTTCATTCACCCCTGTGTTTAACAGTTATTTGCTTTTAATTTCTCAGACATGAATCTGGCATCTTCTATTATACCTGAAATAATTCCTGACTTTCTTTTGCGAAGCCACGGAAGTCCAAGAAAGTATAATCCTGTAATATCTGAAACGCCATCTGTATGTTTCAATAATCCATTTTCATCAAAGACCGGAAGCTTCAGATAAC
Source organism: Bacteroidales bacterium (assembly GCA_003520925.1). Classification (GTDB taxonomy): domain Bacteria; phylum Bacteroidota; class Bacteroidia; order Bacteroidales; family VadinHA17; genus LD21. The sequence continues at coordinate 27,089 of DOTV01000188.1, forward strand.
TGAAATCACCTTTGAATCCGGTGGTCCATATTACGGAGGTGACATTGTTTTCTTTCAGGTTGAGGGAGGTAATACCTGACGCACAAGCCGCTTTTTCATCAGGTCGATCATCAATATCCTCTTCCGCCGGAGGTGCCTGCAATCCTGATTTTAGAACATAATCATCGATCATGTTTTTCATCTTCCCGGAAAATTCATCCGCAAATTTTACATGAGCAGCAGCATCGGGCTGAAAAAAAACCTTTTCAGGATCTGCAGTTTCGATCTTACCGAGAATTACAGCTCCTTTTCGCGCCAATGACTGCAGGCTTACAGTGTGACCTCTTATCCCTAATCCCGAAGCCTGGGGCTGTTTCATTGAAAGAATTCTCGGATCGGTAATGTCCGAAGTCCTCACATCATTAAATCCTGTAAGCATAAGCCAGTCCACAATGTCTTTACCCCGGTATCTTCTTGGTACCCGGGCTACCTGGCTTGTGGAAAGGAAGACCTTTCTCCCGGCTTCAATTAAATCTTCGGCTATCTGGACCCCTGATTGTGCACTTCCAACAACCAGGACAGCCCCATCGGGAAGCAAAGAAGAATTCCTGAATTCAGATGCATGTAACTGAAAAACCTCTTCTGAAATACTTTTTGCCAGAGATGGGATATTTTTTATATTCTGACCGCCTGAAGAAATAACTAACTGTTTGCTGTTGTAGCATTTGACTGTACCATATTCAGAGACACACACCGAAAAATATTTTGAGCCTGAGAAATTATCGACTGATAAAACTCTTGAATTTTCGGATACCGGCAAGTCAAATTTTTTAAAGTACTCCTGAAGTAAGAATACAAAATCTGCAGCTGAAGAGAAGCCTTCGGCATCAGGAAAGGTATTTTCCTGACCGGGAAGTAAGTTATATTTGTTTGGAGTGTTTAATCTGAATGATTCCCATCGCTGGTGCCGCCAGGAATTTCCGGTTTTACCCTGCTCAAATACAATATGATCCAGTTGAAGTTCCTTCAGATAATAGCTTATACTGAGCCCTGCATGTCCTGCACCGATAACAATTACATCTAATATAGAATCTCTCATGGTTGACAATTGAATTATCTCTTTCAACCAATTTTCTGGCTATAACCTTATTATAACAAACGTCAGCAAATTAAGTTTATTCAGGCTTCCCTCGAATACGCTCGGGACGCTGACACTGGCCGCTCGTTGAGCGAAGCCGAAACGAGCGAGCCCGAGCTTATTGCGGAAGGTTCACTACCGGTTCTCAATAAATTTGGATTTATGTAATAAATTACGTAATTTACTACGTAATTATTCAGAAATGGCACGAAACAAACTGGAAGAGGAGAACATCCGCAGCCTTACCAAAGTTGGCGGTTCAAGCTATGCAGTGACTATTCCAAGGGAATTTATCCGTAAAATGAAGTGGAAGGAAAAGCAGAAACTCGAGGTAAAACTTTACAAGGACAGGATTATAATAAGGGATTGGAAGAAAAAGTGACCACAACCAGCTTCAGTCTGATTGAATTGAATTTTTTTTGAGTTAATACTTAAGTTCAGAAACCGGAGCTTTTCATCCAGTCGAACAACCGCTCAATCCAACTTTCAACCGGAATACAACTTTTCGCCATGCCTAAGCCATGCCCTTCAATAAATGTGCAGTTCAGGTGATTTTACTGCAATTGCATTTACCTGGCTTTTTGAGCCGGTACTCCTTCCCTTGTAATAATAACCGGTTTTATAAATCCGTTCTCATCAAATTCCATCATATCAATACAAACCTCTCTTGAATTACGGTCCTTTTGTCCCAGCGGCCTGCGGTGGTAGACAATATAATACTTTTCAGCGCCGGGTATCCTGATGACCGAGTGATGCCCGGCTCCAGTTGCGATGCCAGGATCCTGCTGAAGGATCCTACCTATCCTTTCGAAAGGTCCGAAGGGTGAATCGCCTATCGCATATGCAACGCTATAATCCGGACCTGTCCATCCACCTTCCGACCACATGAAATAATATTTGCCATTGCGGATGAACATGAAGGGACCCTCAACATAACCCTCAGGTGTTATTTCATGGAACAATGTACCATCCGCCGTTGGTTCAATTCCGGTAAGGTCATCCTTTAACTTAACAATATTACAGTGTCTCCAGCCCCCGTAAATAAGATAAAGCTTGCCGTCAGCATCTTCGAAAACAAACTGATCGATCGGCTGGGCACCATTGTGGAACTTATCGATCAGGGGTTTGCCCAGGTAATCCCTGTACGGACCTTCGGGCTTGACGGCAACTGCAATACCAATACCTCCTGCCTGTTCATCGGACTGAATATCATTTGCCCCGAATAACAAAAAATAATTACCGTTTCTCTTAATGACTGATGGAGCCCACATGGCTTTTTCAGCCCAGTTCACAGCACCCGTATCTATTATCCTTTCATGCTTCTTCCAGTTTGTCAGGTCCTTTGACGAGAATGCATCCATAAAAACCTGATCCTTATAGGGGGCAGAATATGTGGGAAATATCCAGAACCTTTTATTGTAAATTGTTCCCTCCGGGTCAGCATACCATCCGGGAAAGACCGGATTGCCCGAATAATGGATCTGATGAGTGCATCCGTAAATTAAGAGTGAGAGAAGGATAATAATTGTAAATATTCGCTTCATGATACTTTAATTTTACTATATAATGATTGATTGTGTCGGCAATAATTTCCAGGCAATGAATGCAGCAACTTCTTTAATTCCCCAATAACCAACTTATGGTGGCATCATGTCATATTGATCCCGGGCACCGGTTCATATTCTTTTCCACTGAAAAACAAAATCTGAATTGTCCCAATTCTTTTATCTTTAATTGCTATTTTTAAGGACAGCAATAATAATCAAATGATTTTATAATGTTTGAACAAACCTTCAGGAATATTGACAATATACTTCACAAAGAAGCTGGTTGCTGCAGTGAACTCGAGTATGTGGAACAGACTTAGTGGGTCCTCTTCCTGAAAAACCTGACGATGAAGGAAATCAGATCATATTGAATATCAAAGACCTGTTATGAAAGGTTATATGTATATCCTTGAATGTGCCGACGATAGCTTTTACACCGGATCTGCAATCGATCTTGAACGCAGAATTAATGAGCATAAACGTGGTGAAGGCGCCAACTAAACAAGTAAAACACTTCCTGTCAGGCTGGTTTATTTTGAGGAATTCAACAGGATTGATAAAGCCTTTTACAGGGAAAAACTGGTTCAGGGGTGGGGCAGGGCAAAAAAGAAAGCTTTAATTGACAACAGGCCTGACCTGCTGCACGAGCTGGCAAGATGCAGGAATGAGACCGCTGCCTTCGACTCCGCTCAGGCAGCGGACACAGGCCGCTCGTTGAGCGAAGCCGAAACTAACGATACCGAAGAACTAAAATACGATAGCCGGAAATAGATATGAAAAAGGGTTGGGAAAAAGAGGAATTTGTTAATAGACTTTCAAAAGTATTTGTATAGGCAGAGGATTACATAATCGTGAAACACCTGACCTGCTATCAGTCAGAGGTGTCATCGGGGAAGCGAAACGTAGAGATCACCATAGCAGTTCTCCATAAATTTGGATTTGCGCAATATATTATGTAATTAAATAATGTTAAGTTAATTATAAATGGACGAATCAGTGCGGAATAGAATTAATCGTAAATATTTACCATGAAGAAATTATTGTGTTTTATTCAGGTGTTTTTTCTCCTGGCCATCCCCGGGACTTTTAGCCAGACCGGAGCAGGTACTGATATTGTTATAACAAAAGCTGACATTGAAAAAACAGGATCCGCGATACCGGTCTCAGCGATCGGCGAACCGGTCAGTTCGGTAAAACTCTATCCGCCCCGCTGGGTGGAACCGACAGGTAATACCCCTGCCTACGCTATGGTTGAGGGATCAATATTTCCTGTAGACCCAAATGGCTGGCCCATCAATTTCAGGGTAATACTTCCGGCTGCCTGGTCGCAACGTGCCATCCAAATGGGCGGCGGAGGGATGAATGGCATGATTACGGTAAGAGCCGGTAGTAATCCTTTGATCTCCGAAGGATTTGCCCTGTATGGCAGCGATTCTGGTCATCAGGCAGTCGGAATGGGTGGTCCGGGTGGTAAACCGGGTGCACCCCTTGCTACGGGACCCGCGGGAACTTCATCCAATGACTGGGCGGTCAACGAAGAAGCAATCCGTAATCTTGGCTATATGCAGATGAAGAAGACTCATGATGCTGCTATTGTAATTATGGAGAGGATATATGGCAAGGGACCCGGATACAACTATTATGTCGGTAATTCCCAGGGAGGACGTGAAGGGCTCGTGGTTGCACAAAGATATCCGGAAGATTATGACGGAATCATCTCCAATGTTCCGATAGTGAATTTTTCGTCTTTAATGCTTGCACCAGAGTTGATAAGAATTCAGGAAAAGCCGGTAGCGAACTGGGTCACTCCGGCAAAGGTTAATTCAATCAGGGCTGAATTTCTCAGACAATGCGATAAGCTGGACGGCCTGGCCGACGGGATTATCAATAACTACATGGCTGCCCGGGAGCTTTTTAATGTCAACGACGGGAAAGGGCCTTCAGATCCATGGGCCGCACTTCGCGCACCAAACGGAATTGATGTGAATCCCAAGGATACTTCTTCATCTGTCAGGCTTACTGACGGACAGATAAAAACCCTCGAATTCTGTTACAGCCCCTACAAATTCTCAACTCCTCTGGCTTATGGTGTCAGGTACTTCGGGATGTGGCTTCCGACTGTTAATCCTGACGATTTCGGGATGATAACCGAACAGAGATACAAAGGACAGGAAGGAGCAGGTGAAAATGCACCGGTACATTCATCTCTTGGGACCCTCGGGGTAACAGGTTTTTTGATGCAGAATGTTAATGCTAATCCTCTCGACTATGTTGAGGGCGCTGCATATAATAAGCGCAGAGAAGTGATATCTGAATGGCTCGATGCTACGAATCCTGATCTTTCAGCTTTTTACAGGCATGGAGGGAAACTGATAATTACAATAGGAGCAATGGATAATATCGCTTCATCGGGAGCACAGCTCGATTATTACCAGTCGGTAATTGATAAAATGGGGCAGAAAAAAACAGACAAATTTGCCAGGATGTATGTTGTTCCTCAGGGCGGCCATGGCTTATCCGGAAAAAGCTATAAGGTAAACGGGGAAGGCAAAAGTGTTATGATAAAACTGATCCCCGCTCCTGACATGAATGATAATATAAACCTTTTAATCGGATGGGTCGAAAATAAACAGGCGCCTCCGAAGACACTTGTAATTGATCCGCAGGGACATATAGGATTTAAGCCTGAGGGCAAAGGATATCTTCTCTGCTCGTATCCCTGTTATCCAAAATATATCGGAGGCCCAGCTGAGCTGGTTTCGTCCTTTGAACCGTCAAAAGAGTAGCTTAAAAAGGGATTACTTATTTCAACAAATAACCCGGAAGCTTTTACCACTTCCGGAAATCGGAACATTGTATATTAATTCAACGAATATGTCAAAACTACAAAATTCTTTTTTCCAATCCTGTCTGATAATTTCTTCTCTTCTGATTTTATCGGCATGCACCTTAAACAACAAAACTGCCGCAGATCTTCCATTACCTGATTTGCAATACACCATTTCAATTAAGGATCCATCCACCCATTGCTTCCATGTGGAATTAAATTTCAGCGGGTGGATGAGGGATACTGTTGACCTTAAAATGGCTAAATGGATGCCGGGATATTACCAGATAATGGATTATGCAAAGGGAGTTACCAGCTTTTCGGCGCTGGATAATAAAGGAAAAAACCTGCCCGTAGCAAGACCGGACAGCAATACCTGGAGGGTATCAGGCATTATAAATATGACTTTCAGAGTAAGATACGAAATAAAAGCTGACAGAAGATTTGTTGCCAATAACTATCTTGATACAACACACGCCTACTTTGTTCCGGAAGCAACATTCCTGTATGTTAAAGAGCTTATCAATAAGCCGGTCCAGATCAGGATAAAAGTAAACAGTCCATGGGACAAAACAGCAACAGGACTGGATTCATTACCTGAAAAAGCAAATGAATTTACAACATCAGATTTTGACATGCTATTCGATTGTCCGATTCTTGCAGGAAATCTTGAGGAACTCCCACCATTTGAAATTGATGGGATAAAGCATCGTTTCATCGGTTATAATTTAGGTAGCTTCAATAAGATAGAGTTTATGGCAAAATTAAAAGAAGTTGTAAAGGAAGGAGTAAGTATCTTCGGGGAAATCCCTTATAAGCAATTCACATTCATTGGTATTGGCCCGGGATACGGCGGAATAGAACATTTAAATAATACCACGGTAAGTTTCAACGGGAATGGACTTGACAAGAAAGAATCAATGAACAGTATGATGAGTTACCTGGCGCATGAATACTTTCACAACTTTAATGTCAAACGCATCCGGCCTTTTGAGCTTGGTCCGTTTGATTATGAAAAAGAGAACAGGACTAATCTTTTATGGGTAAGCGAAGGATTATCAATGTATTATGAGTATCTGATAGTTAAAAGGGCTGGAATAATAAACAATAAGGAGTTTCTTTCAGAATTGGAAGGTAATATTAACGCCCTCGAAAACGACTCAGGGCGATATTACCAGTCTCTTGTCCAGTCAAGCTATAATACCTGGATTGATGGTCCCTTTGGAAACCCGGGCAAAGGTGCTGACAAATCCATCTCATATTATGACAAGGGCGCGGTAACCGGATTAATACTCGATTTATCGATCCGGAATGCAACGGAAAATGACAAGTCTCTGGATGATTTGATGAGGCTATTGTATAACAGGTATTATAAGATACTTCAGCGCGGATTTACTGATGCTGAATTTCAACAGGCGGCAGAATCAGTGGCAGGCATCTCCTTAAGTCGTGAATTTGAGTATGTTTATACAACCAGGGAGATTGATTATAATAATTATCTGTCCTTTGCAGGATTGGGGATCGCTGAAACAAAAGACGGATTAAATGGTAAAAGAAGACTTTCAATTATAAAGCTGGAAAATACAAGTTCAATTCAGGATAAGATTTTTAAAGGATTATTTGGAGATTGATCCTCATATTTCATTTCCTGTTCAGATTGTCAGTCTGCTAAAGAAAACACTGTTTGGTTTGAAAATAGCTTTGTTTATTGGATCGGTGATATTTTATATCGTATTATCTTTAACTTAGAATTAATTTCAAATAGCCAGGCAGATCAAATCTGATGCGAAATTCTACAGCTTGTTATATTGACTTTCCCACATTATTTTCTAAAAACTTTTAAAAGGAAGGAGAAAAACCAATGAACTTTATTAAAGAGGTTGCTTCACCAAAAAAGATGGTGTTTATCTTTGTATTACTTGCAGTGATTTCCACTTTATTATTTACTACATGTAAAAGAGGGGATTATCCGCGAAAGACTGACCGTCTGGGATCGGGTAAGGTTAAATGGGTGGAATCACTGACCCCCGACGGCTGGACTATTGTAACAAATGAGACCGGGACCACCCTTGGTTATTCGAAGAATTCCGGACTTAAAATTATCCAGGATGACGGATACGCTTTTAAAGATCTCAACAGAAATAACCTGCTGGATATGTTCGAAGACTGGCGTGTTGAATCAGATGTCAGGGCGGCAGCAATTGTCAGTGAAATCCCTGTTGAGCAGATGATGGGCCTGAAGATGAATCCCTTCGGTCTGGGAAGTGTCAACTCTGATGTACTGGATGATGCAATTAAGGGTGCACTGGACCTTGGGTACAGGCAGTTACGGGCACCCGGTTCGAATGCCTCCGGGAAAGTAAAAGCTTCATGGAATAACATGGTACAGGCATACATTGAGAGTCTTGACAGTGTTGTCTGTATTCCTGCGGTCTGGATAGCTGACCCAAGGTCAGGAGATGTATCAGAATGGCCGAGCAACCTGGCATTGGCAGCAACTTTTGATCCTGAATTCGGAGCTGAATACGGAAGACTCATGTCGGAAGAATGGCGGGCTATGGGAATTTCCATGCAGGTTGCCACACAAATGGACCTGGCTACAGAACCACGATGGAAACGTATTTCCGGTACCTT
>DOTV01000188.1:35568-44329 GCA_003520925.1 Bacteroidales bacterium
CACAGCGTTAACAACCAGATGAAGCACTTCCCTGGAGATGGCGCCGCTGAAGGCGGACGCGAATCGCACACACGTGACGGGGCATACAACGTATTCCCTGGCGGGCAGTTCTGGACTCATGTCCTGCCGTTTGCCGCCTGCATGAATTTGCCTGGTAAGACAAAGACTGTGACGGCTGCCATGACTAACTTTTCAGTAGGTATTGAAGCTGATGGTTCACCTGTTGGCGGAGAGCGTGTTGCAACCAGTTACAGCTCATACAAAATCGACACTGTGCTTAGAGGACTATATGGATGGGATGGTTATATACTGACCGACTTTGGGATCATTACAGGTAAAAATTACGGTGTGGAAAAACTGACTCCGGCTGAATGCATGCTGGCTATTCTTGAAGCCGGATGTGATGCCTTTGGCGGAGAGGGCAGGGACGGCAGGAAGAGCGTTGACCTGGCCATGGAAGCTTACAGGTTGGGAGTAAGGAAACTCGGTGAAGAGAGAATGAATGAGATCATGAGAAAGTCGACGGAGAGGATACTGAAAACTCACTTCAATGTCGGCATTGTCGACAATCCATATCTCAGCATCGGAATTGCGGATACAGTTCCAAACAACGCTGAGCATAATGCCGCAGGATACAAGGCAATGCTCAAATCCATTGTGATGCTTAAGAACAGCGGTGGCATAATTCACAGTGCATCAGCAGGAACAGAAAAGCCAACAGTGTATATTCCTATGGTATATTCAGCGGCCACAACCGGTAGGCAGTCCAGTCCGGCATCTGCCAATCCTGCATTTAATCCCGAAACGGCCGGAGAATACTTCAATGTCGTGACTGACGCTCTTGCCAGGAAACTTACCGGACCGGCAGATGAAAAGGGAAATCCGACTGTTTCACCAAAAGACATCATACGTGCATCTACAGCAAAAATAGCACAGTGTGACTTCGCTCTTGTAAGGATGACCAGTCCTCAAAACGGAAATCCGACATATATGGGATTCGGAGGCACTACGACAGAAGGCAAGGAGTATACTTATCTGCCTATTTCACTGCAATATCGTCCTTACACAGCAAATTCGGAATTCGTACGAAGGGAGTCCATCGGCGGAGATATGATCGAGGTGACAGAAAAATCGCCGGATGGTTATGGCGATACAAAGACACTTGTAAAGGAAAATCGCTCCTATTTCGGCAAAACAGGGATCATCAGGAATGAAAGTGATCTGGATCTCGTCCTGAAGACCGCATCGGCTGCCGGCAAGGTTATTGTTGCACTGAATATTTCAAATCCGATGGTGTTCAGGGAATTCGAAAGCGAGGCAGATGCTATCCTTGTGGGATTCGGTGGTGACAGATCATCCTGGCTGCCAGATAAGGCATTCCTTGAAATTATTGCCGGCAGGGTGGAGCCATCAGGGCTTCTGCCGCTTCAGATGCCTGCAAACATGGAGACCGTTGAGGCACAGTTCGAGGATGTTCCACGGGACATGAAATGTCATATCGACAGCGACGGCAATACTTATGACTTTGCATTCGGTCTAAACTGGTCGGGTGTGATCAAAGACAGCCGTACGGCAAAGTATGGCGTTCCGCCTGTTGCAGGCAGACCGCCTGAATAGATCTGAAGGCAAATTTGTCAATTGTATTTCTCTGCGTTACCAATTTTACTAATGGAAAATATCTGGTTCAAAATAACTTTATAATAGACAATAGAAAGGAGCAAGACATGAGAAATGAAGGAGCAGCTTCTGAGACAAAAGGTGTTACTGTAAAGCAACTTGCAGCGGTTGACCTCGGACCTGAAATAGAGGGTATGGCAGGGCGCAAGCTTCGAATGCGTATTGTGACCATCGAACCCGGAGGTGTCATCGGCCCGGTTCATGACCATAAAGACAGGCCGGGTGTGGTTTACATACTGCAAGGTACCATAACTGATCATCGAAACGGTGTGGCTAAAGATTATGGGCCTGGATTAGGCTGGCCGGAGGATAAGAACACCAACCACTGGCTTGAGAATAAAGGAACGACAACAGCAGTGGAAATATCAGTCGATATATTCAATCAACTAAGCTGACTATTGCACTGGCACAGAGAGCAGGGAGGATTGCTGTCTCTCTTCTAAAGATATTTCTGTAGGTTTTTATATGAGAGCTCAACCTCATCCATCGATTTGGCCGTATCCTGCTCGTAGAAATAATACTTCATCCCTGCAAGCTTCGCGTTGGCAAACGAAGTACTGAAATCAACATCACCCATACCGATCGGAACAATTGTATTCCTGGCAAGAACAAAATCTTTCACATGGAACAGCGGGAATCTTCCCGGATGTCCTTTGAAAAGTTCAACCGGATCTTTCTTAGCGGTTGCAACCCAGCCAAGGTCAAGTTCCATTTTAACCAGATCCTTGTCTGTATGTGAAAGAATGTAATCATAAGGAGTGGTATCTCCTGTCTGGTCCCATTCGGTAGCATGGTTGTGATAGGCGAATTGTAATCCGGCTTTCTTGCAGGCTTCTCCGGCCTTGGAGAACATATCAGCTGCAATCTTGATATTATCGAGAGTATTTATTGCTGTCGATGCGCAAATAAGGTACTTAAGTCCTCCCTCTGCAGCATCATCAACGATCTTTTGCAGATTGTCGGTCAGGTTTGGGGCTTTCATCATCTTTGAAAACTGCTGGATCAGTTCCCACTGTTTTTTCTGTTCTTCTGTCGGATTTTCCGGAAGGATGGATAAGGCGCTTAATGGTACCCCCATGGCATGGTTCCCTATCCAGTTCAATCCAAGGTCATTCATGAGAGCTTTCAGATCCTTTGGTCTCATGCCGTAGTATTTATCATCCCTGTAGTCAGCCGTCTCAATATTTTTGAATCCGATCTCGGCAAGCTTCTTAAAAGTCACTTTCGGGTCCTTCTCCATGATAGCATTAAGGGAGAATGTTTGAATTCCTGCTCCGGCAAATGCTTTCTTCTTCATCATAGTGTTGTCCGGAAGATCAGGGGCAATAAGGCATCCAAGAGCAGCTGTACCGGATAACTTCAGGAAATTTCTTCTGTTTGTCATGACATAGATTTTAATGAAGGTTAAATTATTTACTGATAGTCTGATATATAAAAGTAATACTTATCTGACAATATCTTTTGCTGCAGCTTCCATCAGCAGATAGAATGCCTGAGCTTCAGGTGAAAAATAACTTCTATCGAAGTTTGGACATCCGCAGACATCATGAATATAACCAAGATTATCTACCCTTTCATTTGCTGCCTTGCGCATCAATTCAGCCTTTTCTATATAACTTTTCTCCAGAAAGCCTGCACTTACCCCCCTGAAAATAGAATAAGCCAGCATCTGTGAAAGGTTTACTTCAATAAATGTCTCAGGTTTATTTACAACATCATGAAAGGTACCATCATTATTCATATAGTTTAAGCAGGCATCAATAAGATCTTTTGTTTGCTCTATCAGTTTCTGCTTTTCTTCAGGCATGCTGTCAGGAAGCATTTTAATTACCCTGCAAAATCCTGCAGCTGACCAGCCATTGCCAGTCCCCCAGAATTCTTCGCGTTTGAATGATTGATTTTCGTAGTCGTAAATATGTGAGTATAAATGTTCCTTTGGATTATATAAATATTGCCGCCATCCTTCAATTTGTTTTAAAGCCTCTTTGTATTCACCACATGCAGCAAGAAAAGGAGGTAACATATAATTGGCATCACTCATAATCCACTTTGTGGGTTCTTGTGTATGGAATAAAATGCCTTCAGGAGTTTTATGCTCAGACCTGCGAAATACTTCAAGCATCTCGGCAGCACCTTTTCTGAAGACAGGATCTCCGGTTTTAGCCTCTGCAAATAACACAACCTCACCAATACTTGAGCAATCTGTTATGGGTCCGTTTCCTTTTAAAACAGAAAATCGTCCGTTTTCCTGTCTGAGGATTGCCCCACGGGCAAACGAAATAGCCAGATCCAGTTCTCCCATTTCCAACAAAGCCTGACCAACAGTTCCCTGTTCCCAATCATAACGCTGCATGCCTAATGCGGCAATTTTTACTCTTTCGATCCTGTCCTCACCGGAATGTGGTTTTCCAATAAACAATGTGCCTGCTTCATCAGACTTCTGCTTATTTCCTTTTCCGGAGCAACAATTGAATAATGATGAGCCAGTTAATCCCAGGGATACTCCTCCGGCCTTTTTAAGAAAGGTTCTGCGGGACCGATCGTCTGATTGATTCATGATATAAATTAAATTGGTTACAATACTTATTTCAATAGGTTACCTGTTAACAAAGTTACTTTTTTAAACTGGTGTATATGACTACTGTACGAAAATTACAGAAAGTCCAATGGTGCAAATAGTAAATACTTATTGTCATCAATGCCGAAATACTGATTGTGGTAAAGGAGTGAGTAACAGTCCCTGTCTTCAAAGAGCCCATACAACTCATCCTTCTAATTAGTGAGGTCTTAAGAAGGTCAGGAAAAAGAAAAAGGTGATTTGAACCAATCCCCGGTTGCAACTCTGACTCTCACTCTCGCTCTTTTTCGGTCCGCCCAACAGATGAAAGTCGCAATCAATTAGGTGACATATGCAGTTTAATGTTCTGTAATTCCCTACAATTAATTTACAGATCGACTTGGTTCACCTGATTTTTTTGAACTGAAATTGCTTATATTTATATGCCGGAATATATCAGGTTTATAAAATAAAGTCGGATCAATTTGTCATATATTTAAAGATCAGAATATTAAGACCACAAAAACTATGAAGAATACAAGGAGAGATTTTCTTAAATCAGCTGGTGCATTTACAGCAGGTGCATTTTTTATTCCCAACCTGATAAGTGCTTCACCAACAAACAGGTTAAATGTTGCAGTTATTGGAGTTGGCGGACAAGGCAAAGGAAACTGGAGCAGACTGATTAATCAGAAAGATCCCCTTTGGAACGAAAATATCGTAGCATTGTGCGATGTTGATGACAAAAGGGCTGCAGATGGTTTTAAAGCAATGCCGGATGCCAGGCGCTTCAAGGATTTCAGGGTGATGTTTGACAAGATGCATAAGGAAATTGATGCAGTAATGGTCTGTACTCCGGACCATGTTCATTTCCCGGCAGCCATGGCTGCAATGGAGCTTGGTAAACATGTTATTGTGGAGAAACCACTTGCACACAATGTCTGGCAATTAAGAACCCTGAAGAAAGCAGCCCGCTACTACAAGGTAGTTACCCAGCTGGCTAACCAGGGACATGCCACCAATGGAATTCGTCTTGTCAGGGAATGGTATGACGCCGGAATATTGGGCAACGTTAGCGAAGTCATTGCATGGTTTGACGGACCTGCATTTGGAAAGGGAATGTATTTCGACAAGCCCATAAGTTTTCCACCGCCAGAACAACCTGTTCCTGAATATCTCGATTGGGATTTGTGGTTAGGACCTGCAGCATACCGCCCATATAATAGTGTTTATGCCCCATTAACGTGGCGCGGCTGGTTTGATTTCGGCAATGGTGAAATGGGAGACTGGTGCTGTCACACCCTCGATGCTCCTTACTGGTCATTGGATCTGGGAATGCCTGATGTCGCCGAATGTGAGTTCAAGACACCCGTTCCTGATACCGGATTTATCTCAGACAAAGCCATTATACGCTGGGATTTCCCGGCACGGGGAAATAAAGTTCCTGTTACTATGCGATGGTACGAAGGTGGGTTGAAACCAGATAACCGACCGGAATGGAACCTTGAAAAGTTGCCTGGAAGCGGTATGATTATGGTTGGAGATAAACATTGCCTTATGACAGGTGGTCGTCCGAATACTCCAACAATATTATTACCTGGCAATGAATGGGCTGGATTTCAGAAAAATCTACCGGCTCAGACTATTCCAAGAGTCTTTGAGGAAAATCCACAGCGCGAATGGGTTGAAGCCATCAAGAACAATACACTGCCTGGTTCGAATTTCGATTATTCTGCAGGACTGGTTGAGATGGCACTTATTGGAGTTCTAGCACAACGATTCGATACCCGCATTGAATATGATGCAACAAATATGAAGGTCAGGAATCATCCCGAACTGGGAGTTTATATTAAGGAGCCTGCCCGCAAAGGGTGGGAGTACGGGGAAAAGCTCTGGAAATGAAATTGATAAAAGATATTTCATTGTCGGCATAAAGCCAGTTTCATGCATACCAGTTCCGTTCACGGCCCAGATCTGATTTCAGAGCATTATAAGCGATATTCGCGTTTTCAATTATTTGGAAATCAAACATTCCAATGCATGCGAAATCGGCCCCACTTGAAAATGCATGACGGATACCGTCTTCCGGCCTGATTGCGCCTGCAGCGAGAATCTTATAAGCGATCCATGGAGTGGAATTGTTCCTGAAAAAATCTGTCACAGCTAGTTCACCCATGCACCATAAGTTATCATGCGACTGATTGTGTCCGTTACCCTGTTCGGGGAGGTACGGATCGGCCGGATCAACCGGAGTGGAAGACCAGTATTTATCGCTATGGAATGTTTTCATGAAGAAGTCAACATTGATATTGTTTGCAATGCAAGCTTCAGGAACTGACATGGAGTGTCCAGCCGTTCCTGCAATTATTCCCTGACTACGGATATATTCAATAGGCATCGCCAGGTCTTCAATCCTGTTGTCTCTGACAACCAGATCAGCAATATTCCCCATCACGAATGCCCCTATTGCTCCATTATCAATTGCTGATTTAATATTTGTAATATCCTGACCTTTAGGATAAGTTTGGGCAAGCCACCGGATTTTGCCTCCGCGCTTGCGGTAAGCGTTTAAAATCCTGATGGTGTTTTCATCTGTGCGTAAAATAGCAGTATTGATGCCGCAGGCCTCACATAGCCATAAGGTCTCAATCACCTTTTCATCTGTAAAATATGCTTTCATCCACGATGAAACATAAATCAGATCACGTGCATGGGCAAAACCGCTGATAAGGTTACCACCGACGATGAGGCGGCTTATTTCCAAATCTTTTATTTTACCGGCTGGTACCCTGCCTTTCAATTCCTTAATATCGATCTTTTTCGCACTGATCAACGATGCACTTGAGATTGCGTCAACCCTTGCAGCAAGGTTCTTCTCTTCAAAACTTAGCCACCCTCTTTTTCTTAGCATGCCAAAGAAAACGGTCCCAAAAACAGGTATAACTGCAAGGTTTTTAATTAACTCACGACGAGTCGTTCCGAATTCCGTCTGTTTCTGCTGATTATCCGGAACGGGAAATCTCTCCTCTCTTCTTTTTGTATAGTAAAAAAGAAAAAGTCTCTGTATACTCCAGAGATAACCAGCAGGCAAGGAAGCAAGCCCGGCAAGTATAAATGCTTCAATCAGGTTATAGTTGATTATATAGAAATGGCTTGTTGAAGGCAGGGAAGAATATACAAACGGGGGACTCGCGATATAGTAAAGTATCAGAAGCATAACGCCAAAAACACCTGCTATCCTTGTAAAAACACCGACAAACAGGCATAATCCGATAATGATCAATCCCCATGTATTAAGAATATCAACTATGAAAAGTGTTGTTGAATCCCCGGCAAGCCAGTGGAAGAATCCTGACAGCAGCCATTTTGACTCCATAAGAAAGGAGGCTGAGGACCAGGCCTGATTAAACAGTTTGACTATCCCTTCGTAGAGGAAATGCCATCCGATAATTACCCTGACTAAGGTGAGAATCCAGACCGTGACTTTTTTATCGGATTTCATGTCTATCTGATTTGGATATAAATTTAATTATTCTCTTAAAATGCAGTGCTCCCTCTCGCAGTAGGGTTGAAAGAAAGATCAGATTTTATTATGGGGGACACTATGGGCACAAAGGAACACAGTAAATCGTGGAATCGGGGTTTGAAAATATTATTCCAGAAAGTGGAATTTTCGAAGAAATTCATCTGTGATGCCAAGGATCTCATCATTATAATATCGTGAGTACTTCTGATTTCCCTCACCAAGGTAATGTTTTCTGCCATTGTAGATATGAAGTTCGAAATAGTTATCCAGTTTCTTCATTTCACTTTCAAAAAATCTGGCTGTCCAGACCGGGACCTGTTCATCGTCAGTACCATGGAAATCTATCATTGGTGGTAGTCCGCTTTTCATATTGTGTGTTGGGGAGATGCTCCATATTTTATTCCTGCGATCGGCCAGCAACCTGTCGCACCAGCCCTCAAGGGTGTTTACGCAGGCAGAGAACAACAACACTGCATCTGGTTTACAGCTTATTTTTGTATTGTCTGATATTTCATTAAAATCCTCGGTCATGACAGTTGCCAGAGCCAGCTGACCACCTGCAGATTGGCCGGCTGCAACAATTTTATTCACATCGATATGGAAGTTTCCTGCATTCTCCCTTACCCACCGGATTGCTGATTTTACATCCATAAGGCATTCTATCGGACTGATTGGATTATGTGAGAATAAACCATTGTCTGTTGACAAGCGGTAATCCACAGAAAATGAGATGATTCCCATTCGGGCGTACCGTTCGCATGTTGTAAAAAATTCTGAGTATGAACCTCCTGACCAACCGCCGCCATGTAAGAATACAATGGCCGTATTGTTGTCTCTTTCCAGAGATTTCTTGTCATAAAAGATATCAATCTTCAGTTTGGAAGTGTCAACTGTTTTGTAAATTTCCTGAATATGTGTAACCTGGGCTCCTGATTGTATTTGCCCGATGAATTCAAGGCAAAGAAATGAAAGAATACCTGCTATCTTCATTATCGACAATT
>DOTV01000188.1:44607-59261 GCA_003520925.1 Bacteroidales bacterium
TTATTAGCCCATTCGATGAAGTATTTCATGTTTGGGGCATCAGTGTGTCCACCGTCGTGCTGGCGCCAGGCAAGCTCTCCATCCAGCATACCTGTATTGTAAGGAGGCATTACTTCTTTTCTGTAATCATTTGACACACCGATATCTTTTGCTCCGAGTAATTTAAACACTTCTCCGGCAGCAACAGTAGCCATATAGCTTCCCTTCTGGTCAAGCCATTTCGCATCTCCTTTTTCAGGGATGCCATAGCTGATGAATGTAAGTCTCGGAGCACACATTGCGATAAGACTATGAGAATCCACATTCAGCTGGCCTGCGTTTCCAACACCTGAATTTGATTCGGCAGCGCCATATTTCAAATAATTCCCAGCCATCCAGTGATATTCACCGATTCCTGTAAGATTTTCGACAGCTTCACCGAAATTACGACGGTGCAGAGTGGCTCCTCCTTTGCCTGATGAGCCTACAAGCGCCAGGGCAAAACGTTCTTCAAAAGCAAGTGTAACAAGAGCAGCTTTACCATATCGTGAGACTCCCTCAATACCAACATGTTTTGCATCAACTGCTGGATCAGTTTCGAGGTAATCGAGTCCGCGGGCGGCACCCCAGGCCCAGGCCCTGAGTGAACCCCAATCATCTGGTTTACGGGGCTGACCTTTGTTCACAAGTCCGATAATACCATTTGTCAAACCAGCACCATTATCAGCCTGAACAGTTGCAGGATCTATAAGTGCATAACCCCAGCCTGCCATTAGAAGCTGTTGTGTTGATGGAGGATAGGGTCGTGCGGGAGCAGGCAAACCTGCCCTCCCGAACATCATTAGCACAGGTACCGGTCCTTTGGCATTTGCCGGGGTGACCAAAACCATCGATATATTTACATCAATAAGAGGATATTCCGAATTATCGACATGCCCTGTGAGCTTTTTGGCAATAACGGGAATAAAGGAGACCATCTCTCTCTCCGAAATATCCACATTCCATTTAACAGCGGGGATTTTTTTCGGAAGGCGACCATAAACTTCTTTCTCTAAATCTTCCCTGATCTCAGGACGCCTATGTTCCCACCAGATGTCAGGTGTTGTAACCTTCTTCCCATTTTTCAATGTAAGTAAATCTGGCAGATCAGGATATGGTGTTGCCAGGGACTCATCATAATTGGCATGGTTGGGAGCTGATTCATTACCACTTGGTCCCGGGCGAAGACTTTTTATCCCAATCTGATCCATCATATTCTGGTGATCCTGCTCAGTGGTGAACCTTACAGGAGCACTGTTATTCCGGTCAGAAACGTCTGCCGTAGTTGGCTCAAACACGACTCTGTATGTTTTAATTATACCTCTGTAATCAAACCGCACAACGGCTGTTCCGGTTTTCGATTTTGCCTGGGTTACAGTCACTTTTACATCCGGATCACTCGCTGATGCAGATACGGAAGGTATTCCGGTTGTCTCTGACGGAATTTGATAAGGAGCTTCATAAAGATCAAGGCCAATAATCCCGTTAGCATTTGATGACCTGACAGGGGTGGCCGGCAGATCAATTTCAACTCCGTTGACCATGATGCTTACAATAGGGGTTACCGGACGGACGATTTTGTTTTTCTTCGAGCTGAATCCAAGTCCTGACAAATCGAAAAGAGCGCCCTGATCAGGACCTTCGGCTACAATGAAAATAGCATGTTTCTTGTCGAGCTTATCAACAAACGCTGAAACGTCCGTAGTAAATTTTGTTATAATCTGTTCAGAATTGGCGGGGACAATTATTTCACCGATCTTTTTGCCTTTCCATATATTATTATCCCATGGTCCGTCTAACCAGACGCAGACCTTAAATGCGTCTTTTGTCTTTGGCGTAAGAAACAGATTAAATGCTGTTTTGTTACCGTGCCTTGTCCCCCTGAAGGCTTTCAATCCTTTCTTGTCTTTATCAAGCCCTCCAAATCCAAAGTACTTGTATCCTAAAATGTGACTGTTCTCCACATTTGTTATGGGCATATCGTTATCCCATATATCCCACGAATCCTGCTGGCTGTCAGGATTTGAAAGATAGCATGCATATCCTGCAGAGTAAAATTGATAGGGATCGAGGCCGTATATGTGGAAGCCTTCCGAGGTTACTTCAGCTCCGGTATATTCTTTTCCCTGGCTGTCTTTTGCGTTCCAGATATTATCTTCCGAATACGGATTATATCCCCTGATGGTGACCTTTCCGCCTTCTGATACCGGTTTTTTATCCCATTTAACCGTTACCGGGGCCACCATCGGCTGACGTGCGTATCCGTAACCCCTCGGCGCCCTGTGATAGAACACATACCACTGGTCATTGATCAGCTCGATGCTGCCGTGAGTGTTGTGTCCTGAGTAACTCGTCTTCAGAGTTGCTCCTTCCTTATCCGGCACCGGCGCACGTGAGTCGACAAGAACGCCGCCGCTTTTCCAAGGGCCCAGCGGAGAGTCGCCATAGGCATAGCGTAATGCCGAGTTAGTACTGCTCAGTCCGTATTCAGGGCCTGAATATCCGCTGTAAACCCATACATATTTATTACCAATCCTGCGTATAGAAGCGGCTTCAAAAAAGTTGAACATACCGGGATCCTGGTCTGGATATACACTGGGGTAGGTTGTTCCTGCCGGATCTCTTATGACCCCATACCTGGAGCTGGCAGGGATAAAATATCCAATAGCCTGGGTTCCGGGCCTGATAGAATACATGGTTTTCTGATCGAGCTGAGCAGCCTGGGACCGTTGGAATCCCCAGAATCCGTACGCTCTGAAGCCAATCTCATAATCAGGGTCTATCGGATCCGTTAAGTATTCAATAAATACTGCCGGATCAAATCCCATGATACTACCTGGTAGGGTTCTCATTCCGTCGTCAGTCATGTTAATGGGGGTAAAGGGACCGTCCGGGCGGCTTCCTCTTGCCACCATGGCTTCTCTGTTCCTGCCACGGCTGTGAGGGTACAGGTAGTATTCTTTTGTTCCGTCCTTTTTCTTCACCTCAACCAGGTCGGGAGCATACATAACGTCCCACTGGTCACCAACATGGTAGGTGAAAATGGGTCCCTCATCACGCCAGTTTGACAAGTCCTCCACAGGTGCAGACCAGGATCGGATATCAGGTCCGCAGTAACTCTTAAACCTGACATCGTGGGACCCAATAATGTAGATACGGTATTTCCCTGGTTTATCGGGATCTTCAAAAACACGAGGCTCACCGTCGGGCAGATGTTCCCAAAAAGGCAGATATGGATTGCCTGAAGTACGATGGGTTAATTTGGTAACCAAAGTGTCGTTTATCGGCTGATTATTGTCTCCGCTTGATTCTCTTACAGAAAACAGAAATACAGACACAAATAATAAAATTACCTGCGGCCTTTTCAAAACAGATATGACTTTCTTCATTTTTGATCTTTATTATTGCACATCTGACCGGATAAGTTTTATAAAACCGGGATGACTATTTTTGTGCACGGAGAAAATTAAGGACTTCCTCAGTATCCTTTTCTGCATTTACGGCTTCATTTTTATATACGATCTTATCATCTTTTCCTACAATAAAGGTCCACCTCTTTATAGTAAGATCGCGCACAAGCTCATGTTCAATGCCATCAACAGTTCTCTTTATCGTTGCACCTTCACCCACAGGGACACCGAAACTTTCCGCTATGTTGCCTTTTTCATCAGATAAAAGGGGAAAGTTAAGATTTTCGGCATGTCTGAACAGCTTAAGATTCTCAGGTTTATCACCACTTATCCCAACAACGATTGCATCAGCTGACGCAAGGTCGGTCTGGTGATCGCGGTAGGAGCAGGCTTGTTTAGTACATCCGCTGGTCATCGCGCCAGGGAAAAAATAGATAACAAGGTAGTCCTTGCCAATATTTTTGCTGATATCCCAGGCAGATCCGTCATCAGCAGTGGCTTTGAAACGGGGCACTTTGTCCCCGACTGAAAGTGTTTTCTGACTATACATTACTACTGAAGCCATAATGAATACAATTAGAAGACCAATTCGTTTTTTCATATAACTGACAATTTATCTGTTAACAAACCTTATCTTAAATTGTTTTTTCAACTCACAGGCTTAAAATGTCACCTAGAAACACTTTTTAAAGCAAATATATCTAAACCGGCGATTTCTTTTGCCAGTTCTTAAGGTAATCATGGAATCCAAAAAAATATAATTGTGAGTCGGAGTTAAGAGTGAGTGTGCTCGCTCCCGCTCTCACATCCGCTCTTTTTCAGCCCTCCTTCGCCAAGGTTTCGGCGGGCGCTGTACCACGAAATTACTTTCCGGCAGGCAGGCGGACAAAAGTTGCAGCTAATTAATATGTATCCTCAGGTTTATTAATGGATTGATCGAATCTGACTGGTAACATAAAATATTTATCAGCATTCAATAGGATAATCCGTCACCAAATTTAAAAGCCTTGTTCGGAGCATCAAAGGGCACATCCTCCAATTGATTCTTTACATCATTCATTGACAATGGGATCTCAAATGTGAGTTTTCCGATAGGATTGAATTTTCCGAACACAACATCGAGCAGAGCATTATCAAGAGCGTCAAAGATCATAATAGTCCCCTTTACAACATGCTTTAAATCAGCAGGTAATACGCAACTTGAACCTGAAGGATTGAAGGCAACAACAACAGGTTTTCCTGTTTTGGCAAGTGCCTTTATGTTATCCCATTTAGCTGATGGGAATGCAATGTCAACATCCCTGGCAGCGAAAGGATTCATGTTTGCTGCCATCTGCTGAGCATTCCTCTGCTGACCTGCTGCAACTTGCCTGTTTCCACCCTGTCCAGCTGCTGTACGAGGTCTGTTAACAGTGTTTCCTCCCTGAGCTGCAGGAGCTCCACCGAAACCTCTCTCTTCCTGTGTTACTGCTCTGATAAGAATAAGATCTGCCTGGTTTGGATCATCAACAAGGGTCGCATATTTTGCTGCTAGCTCCCTGTCAATTCCGTCTACAAAAATCTTAATGTTTTCCTTTGCAGGAAGTACACCGTCATTTGTAAGCAAAACAATTGATTCGAGCTGAGCCTGATATCCTAATTTCTGGTTTTTATCACTCCGGACAATATTTACGGCTGCCTCAGGATCGACGTAAGGATTTTCAAAAAGCCCCAGTTTAAAGTGCCATTGAAGTATCCTTGATGCTGCCTGATTTACTCTCTGTTCTGTTATTTTTCCTTCTTTCACAAGGTCGAGAACCAGGTTGTTATTTGTTTCACTTCCCATCTGGTCAACGCCGGCATTGATTATCATTTCCATGTTATCCTTCAGCGTCGTTTTACCCTGTAAACTTGGTTTAAGCGGGCCGCGGCTTACCACACCCCAGTCGGTGCAGATAGCACCTTTGAACCCCATTTGACTATATAAAACTTCAGTCGACATGTGGTATGAGTAATTCACATTGAGAGAATCAAAATAGGTCCCGCTGTAGTAACCCATTGCAGCCAGGGCTCCTTTTGCTATACCTGTTTTCCATGGGATGAGATGATAATCGAAATTATTTCCGGGATAAACCAGCCATTGGCCGGTACCGCCTTTATGCGGACCTGATCCGGGCCAGTGTTTCAGATGAACCAGTATCTTGCCTGGCCCAATGTTCTTACCCTGGGCACCATCCATGAAGGCAGCAAGCATTTCTGAGGTAAGGTTGGCGTCTTCTGAAAAACAACCCATATTGCGTCCCCATCTTGGTTCTGTCATAACATCTATCTGTGGACCCAGGATCATATGTAACCCGACTGCACGATACTCTTCTGCAACAACCTCGCCAAATTTTCTTACAATGGCTGTATCACGTGATGAGGTAATTCCAACCTGGCCTTCCTTGCTTGGCCACTGAGAGAAGTATTGTTTTCCGCTTACATGAGCACCTAATGTAGCCCCATGTCTCGGGTCGGTTGAAAACATTATTGGCACACCAAGTCTTGTGGCTTCAGCAATCTCCTGCATTTTGTTCGACCAGGAAGCAAATTCCCTGATAGGTGCAACACCATTATTGAGGATATTACGGAAATTCTTTTCTTCTATAAATGATTTAGCTGTTGCAGCTCTTCTCATCTGGCCCATAGCCATTCCACCACCTGCCGGTGCCTGTCCTCCCGGACCAATTGGTCCTGAATATTGTTCATTGGCGGCATTCGCAATAGCAGCTTTCTCCTCCTCTGTGAAATCGTATTTTACAATTCCATCAGCAGGAACGGCAATATTGGGATGGAACAACAAACCAACTTTCTCTTCAAGTGTCATCTGACCGACTAGATCTGCGATCCTTTCGTCATCTGATAGTCGCCAGTCCTCATATTTGTCAAGTTTTCCATTTTTGTTCAGATCCTTGAATTGCAGACCTTTGTCCTTGATTATCTGTACAGATCTTATCCCAAGTACCGGCTGCACTTTCTGATTTGCATTGTTAGTGCAGGAGATAACGATTCCAGTTACCAAAAGCAATACAAAAATTGATAATACGTGTCGGTTTGTTTTCATGATATTAAAGTTAGGTTAGTGTGGTAAAAAAACCAGGTTTATGGATTTAGACAATTCGGCTGTCCGACTTATTCCCTGGCAATTATAAATAAATAACATAACCATGATTAAGGTTATTTACAGAAAAGACAAGACTGGCACATAATTATCATGACTTTTAAGAATATGTATTTAGATTGACGTATAAGTTGCAACCCTCCTTCAGAAAGTGTGATTGTGAGTACGAGTCTTGAGGAAGAAGATTAAGAGTGTACCTTCTTTCTTATCCTGCCCCTGAAAGGTTTGTATCTGGATCACTATAGAAAGAACGGACTCATTGGTTTCCACTGACTTCTCCAGATAATCGGGACAAGAACTTTTTTGACAATCCAGGGAATGGGCTTCATAAAGTCATCTCTATCCCTACCTTCAATGTTATAGAACAAGAAAGGCAGGGTAAGAGGTCCGGGGCCTGAGTTTTTGACACTATGTTCGGCAAGCTTGTCTACAAGATTTATCTGTTCCTTCATTTCAATGACCGCTTGCAACTTCTCCGATGTGAAATTCTCCTCCTCGATTTTAATATGGGGACCCCATAGCTTGTCAAATTCGTACAGGACCTCTTTAAGCTTTCCAACTCCGCCCGAAGATATCTCCGGAAGACACTGGTCCAGTGAGTCCAAAATGCGTGCCATGGCAACGTGGTCAGCCTTCAATTGAACGTAGGGCGCATCAACATAGTCTTTGAAATATGGGAATGCTATGTCATCCTCGCTGAGATGATGTGAATGCGTTACCCATTTCAATGTTGATACATACATCGAAAAACCATCCGCTTCCCCGGATGGAATGCCCTGTTTCGAGAGGTACTCATCACACTTCCGTATGGAAATGCTTAGTCCCCTCGAAATAATTTTATGGATCCTAAACAGACCTGCAGTTACAGGACTAATTTGATTCATGGTGCTGTTTTTTCCGTTATATTTTGTAAAAAGTCCAGGAGCATTAGCCCCATAAGGGAAATTCTATTGTAAGGTATGCTATTTTTTTGAAAGGTGGCTTAGGAAAATATTTTAGAAATGACATTTTTTAAATTAATGCCAGTATTTAATTATTTAACTGTAAACTATTTTCAGGACGAGTCAGAATATGAAGTGTGAGTGTGAGAGTGAGTTTTGAGGAAAAAGAGACGAGAGTGCTCGCTCTCGCTCTCACTCTCGCTCTTTTTCAGTACCCCGAACGGACATTAGTTGCAAACAATTTAATCGATAATTTATTTTGAATATAATCAGGTCACATACATTCAACAGTTACAGATTTTTAAATTCTACAGATCGATAGGATTTGCCTAATGGCTTCCTTAAATGCATCTGAGAAACAGATTTTGAATATTTTATATGTAAGAAATGATTGTTCGGCCCTGTTTTTAACCATTTCACAGAATTTATTCAGATTTGCTCTTTCCCCGAATGTATTTTTATAAAAAAATATTCAGGGATCAACGGGAAGTTTAAACATCAATGAGAGAAAAGTCTCTTTATGATTGGTTTTAATAATCTCAGGAGATGGCTGTAAAATGATTAATTTAATTTTTGTTAATTTTATTTATGTATTAGAGAGTGGAAAAAACAAAGATTAAAAAATACAAGAAATGAAAAGAATAATTGCAGTTTGTTTTAAAATAATAAAATATGAAACCTTTTTATCCTTTTTTTTTCTGATTCTCATTGTTAATAAAAGCGTTGCCCAAATTATGCCTGATAGGATTCAGGATTCTGATCCTGATACAGCCTGGGTCTCACCCAATAAGTCAGTGCCCTCTTTTGCAACATATCAGCTTTATCCAAGTACGGAAAGAGGAAAAGGCACTTTTGGAAGTTTTATGATTTATCTTCCTGAAGAATATAAAAATACTACCAGGCAGTACCCTGTAATTTACTATTTGCATGGAGGAAACGGAAATCAGAGAGAGGGACAATGGCTGATGAAAGAGTTGGATAAGGCCATAAAAGCCCAGAAAATGTCGCCGGTAATCATTGTCAGTGTGCAGGCATTACCAATCGGCTGGTATTGCAATGCCAATGTTGGCGCAAAAGGTGTAATTAGCGGACCTGTTGAAAATGTTTTCATTAAAAACCTTGTACCATACATTGATGCTAATTATCGTACAATCGCCAACTCCTCAGGCCGTGGGCTGGAAGGCTGGTCAATGGGAGGATTTGGAGCAGTAAGACTTGCTTTTAAGTATCCTGAATTGTTTGGTTTCGCTTCATCACTTGCTGGAGCACTGATTGAATTTCAGGACGAACATAATCCTCAATATCTCGTAAATACTTTTGGCCCTGCAACAGGCCCCGGCTCAGAAAAATCTATTGAATACTTTAACTCGGTTCATCCACGATTTTATGCCGCAAAGAATGCGGAACTGATAAAGAAAAAAGTAAAAATAAGGCTTATCGTAGGCGATCAGGATTGGTTATATAACAATAATGGTAAATTCATTACAAAGAAATTTAGCAGCTATCTCGATTCTCTTGGCATTAAGCATGAATATTCTGTTTTAAAAAATGTTGGACATATGTTCCCCAATGAATTCGCTGATGGAACGAGAGAATATCCTGTTCAATTTTGGGCGGACGCATTTAAGACCTTAGTTACAACTTCCGCAATTTCGCAGCAGGTGACTCCTTTTAATGCATCAACGCTTATCAAAACGGGTGACGAAGTCAGATATGGTTCATACCTCATTCGTAAAATAGGGGATAGAGTCTATCAGATCAACGACCCAGGTGATAAGACGACAAAAGGAGGTGGATGGGGCGTAGACATGTATCTTGTTTGCGGTACGGAAAAGGCGTTGCTGATCGATCTGGGTAACAATTACATTACAGGTTATGAAAAGGACTTATTGAACCCCCGCAGGAATGCAACTGAAGAGTATCTCTCTGTCATAGACGGGCTGGCTGGCAAACTGCCTCTTGAAATCGCAGTCACCCACATGCACCCCGATCACGATGGCATGACCGGTGCTTTCATCAACCGCAAGGTGACATTTTGGGCTGGAGAAGGTGAAGATCTGAGCGCTTTGAAGACTCAGCATAATCTTGATCCGGCAATATATCAGGTATTTACACATTGGAAAAAATCGTTCGATCTTGGCGATGGACGAATAATTGAAACCTTTTTGGTAAGGGGCCACAGCAATGGAGGTAATGTGTTTATAATAAAAAAAGATATGCTGATCTTTTCGGGTGATGCCCTTGGATCGGGGTTTGGCCAGGCGTTTCCTACTGTCGAAAAGCTCAAACAGGTGGCAGAAGACTCTCAGAAGCTGGTTGAATATTTAAAGGCAAATTTCACTCCCTACGAGCGTTATAGGCTACGTGTCTATACCGGCCACTGGTGGCAGAATGCTTATGGTGGATTCCTGCACCCGAACAAATTACCGATTGACATTGGATACCTTGATTGGCGTTTCATACAGGATGTGGCTTCCTGTGCAAATGGAATACTCCAGGGAAAGTGGCTCGTTGACGGCAGCGGGATTCGCTATATAGGTAATATGGCCTATACTGATGCGTGGCCTTCCGCCGAAGGCAGAGCAATTATGGTCTGTGGTACCGGCACGATAATAATACCGCTCAAACAAGCCTATGAGGCAGCTGGTTTGAAGATGCCGGAATGATTCCCATAGTTGACGCTGTCTGTCCTCAGGTATTTCCTCTTAGAAAAAATCTGCATCATTTACTTATTGGTACCTCCGGCGCTTTCATGCCCGATGCCCCATATGCAACATCTTCAGGCAAAATCAGTGCCCCATTGTAAAAGACAATCTGAATCTGCCTTTGATTGTTAATTCCTGCTGGTATTTCAAAGTGATGAAATCCCCTGGTAGCATCAAGCCATGTGCCATCCTTTATCGCGTTTGCAACGTTGGCCATATCCTGGACAAATCGCCATTCACCATAACCTTCATCTTCGGGCAATGTATCTGCAATATCCGTTTTTGTTGCATGAAACATCATCTCCCCTGAATGGCCGGTGTAAACCTGCAACCCGTACCTGTCATAGGGAGCAAGGTTGTTTTTGAGGTTATTTACAAGATTGTTTATATCTACTGTGAAATTATTAAATGCCTCTGCAGAACGCAACTCTCTTTTCCTTCTTGGCCCCGGGCTGATTGCATCTCCTGTGAAAAGCATCATGTCAGGTTTTAAAAGAAACACCGTACCGCCGTTTGAATGACCCCTTAACAAAAATGTTTCGACAATGCGTCCGCCTCCAAGGTCAAACTTCTTTTCTCCTTGCCTGAAAATTTTGTAAACTGAAGGTTCTATGTTATGCATCGTTCTAAGCCTTTCCATATCTTCCCCTTCACCGATCCATAAAGATACCCTTGTGTCAATGAAAGCTTTAGTCATACCACTATGGTCAGGGTGCATATGGGTGACAGCAACCTCCAGCGACCGTTTGCCAATTAGATTGTTAACTACATCCAGGAACTCTTCTTTTGCATTTTCACGGGGTTTAATGAGATCTTTTTCAAAACCATCGATATAATTATTGCCCAGATCAATCATCAAAGCCTTGCTTTCACTGCAAATCAGATAAATATCCGTGCCTATAAGCCCTCCCAATATAGCTTCCGGGTCGCCGGGGTCGCTGATTTTATATATGTCTTCCCCAATTTTGTAAATAAAGTAGGAACCGTAATGCACACTGTCACCCAATTGTTTCAAATTTGAAGGATCAAAGCCAGAAGTAATTGCCTGCTGTGTGCAGGCGAAACTTGAAATTAGTATGATAACCAGTATTATCACAAGATTCAACAATGACAAAAAACCGTTTTTTTTAAGGGAGATATCTTTGCCATATTGTTTTATAAAATTCCTTTTTACGGACATGGCTTAAATAATTATTGTTAATGAAAACTTGATTTAAATTTAATCAAACTTAACTGGATATTAATACTGTTAACCCTAAAGAAAAAATGAAAACAAGTGTGAAAAATCCATTTGTCGGAGCACTTCATTCCGTCTCACAATTGGTTGCAACTCTGCCAAAAAATCCCAATTTCAGAATTTAATAGTTGCAACCCTCTCCCCGAAAATTACTGTACATTTCATCCTTTGAATTAGTGAGGGTTTAAACTGTACTGGCAGGTCATTAGTTTTTGTCCAAATGCTGTATTAAGCTGAACAGCATCTTAGAAATTTGCTCAAGCCCACTGAGAAAATTGTGATATTCTTCTTCTTTTATTTCTGAAATTTCGAACAAATATTCCAGAATTGCTACGCATTCAAATGCACTTCCTCTGGATATCACAAAGAAATTCTTTCTGTCTTTGTTACTGAATCGTGAAGTTCCTTCTGCGATATTCAACATAATGCTGAAGGATGCTCGTCTGAGTTGATCGTTTGTTACCCTGTCAAAACTCCTTTTATCAAGGATAGAATAAATTTCTTTACAGAAATTCTTTGACTTCTGATAGACATCAAGTTTTTGAAAATCAAACATGATAATAAGTTTTAGGTTAGCACTATAGAATAATTATTGCAGCGATGCAAAAGCTAATTTATGAAATATTCGGTAAACGTAGGATTAAATTTAAGTGTGAGTGTGAGAGTGAGTTTTGAGGAAAAAGAGACGAGAGTGCTCGCTCTCGCTCTCACTCTCGCTCTTTTTCAGTACCCGGAAAGGACCAAAGTTGCAACAAAAAAAATGATCACTGCCTATCCAATTTTTAAATGGAACTTTTTTTAAGGTGAAAGGAAGTCTGTTGAAATTTTAACACGAAGGAAGTCGTAAATGGGATTAAAATGAGCTGGAGCTATTGAGCTGTTGAGGGGCGTTATATGGCAATATATCCCTTTTATACCACTTTGATCGAACGCCAGGTATATCTTATTTTTCAGGAAATAATTGCAGAACAAGCAAACAACCAGCTGGAATAAGCTCAGGTAATATTTACTCTTTGTAAGTTTCAGTCAGTTTCCTGATCAAACATGAATATTTCTTCGATTTTTGATCCGAAAACTTTTGCTATGTCATAAGCCAGCCTCAGGGAAGGATTGTATTTGTTTTTTTCGAGAAATACAATTGTCTCCCTCCTTACATTAACTTTTTTTGCCAGATCCTCCTGCGTAAGGCTGTACCTGGCACGGTATTCCCTTATCCTGTTATTCATTTCTGACACCCCTGAAGTTAAAAATAAGCCAGCAACCGGTAAATACCAGCGCCATTCCGAGAATACCGCTTCCTATTATTACATGAGTCTCAAAATCCATCTTATCTGAGAAATACATAATAGCCAGCCACAGATAAAGTGAAATATAATATGAATACGATGCCGTTTTGCGCATCACCTTTTTTGACATTTCATCCTCAACAGGTTCTCCTCTTCTGGCGCTGCTCATCTTTTTAAATCCAATAAAAAGTGCAAATCCTACCACAAGAATTAAAACTGCAGCGGTCACAAGATCAGCCAGCCGGAGCTTTTCGGAAAATGACATAAACCAAAGTATGGATGTAGCGATTACAAGTGCTGCTACAATGAAAATGATCAATGCTTTTTTCATATCTGAAATATTTAAGTTAAGTAATTCTAACACAAAGTTAGATTTTTATAGCAATTTTTTTATTTTAAGATTAGTATTTTACTTTCATTGCTTTCATACCACGAAATAATAATCCATTGATTTCACCATCAGAACCATGCAGTATTTTAAATTCATCTCTATATTCGGCAATAAAGAAATCAAAATCTGATATAAAATACATTGCGCTCTGAGTATTATTGAAATGTAGTATAAGTTTGTTATTTTCTTTCATAATTGATATCGGCATCCGGTTTAGCTCATATTTCCCTGCATATACAGATTGAAGTGAATCAGACAGCTCAATCGTTTTGCTGATCTGGTTCAATATTTTTATTGTATTCTTGTTATCAGGGTCGAGTTCCAAGTCTCTTTTATAATTTTCTGCGGCTAATTTTTTATTTCCGATCTTAAGGTAAGCTTCGGCCAGGTTATTAATTGATTCTGGCTTATCCGAATATAAATTTGCAGTCAACTCCATAACTTTAAGGGCTTTTGTCAAATCGCTATTTTGAAATAATGATTTACCCCACGCAATTAAATCTTCGTAAGAATGCTGGTATTCGATTAATTCCCGATAATCCTCATTGGCGGAAGCCAGTTCATAAGCATATGCCTTTTCAAGTATTGCTGATTTGACTTTTGACTTTTGAATATCCGCGTAAAGTGAAATAATAGCATCAATTACCAGTCTGCTATTATCTCTGAAAATGTAGTGGCTTGTTTTGAAGGCAAAAATACCCTTGCGATTGGGAGCTTCTGAGACAAACTCATCATGACAGGTTTTCCACCTATTGTCTCTCATAATATTTTGCTCGGAAATTATATCAGTTACAGGAATACTTGCAGGAAGTGAGGGTAGCTTTTTCATTGTTTTAATCATTTCTAACTGGTATGGATTAAGACCCATCTTATCAAGCATATCATCAGGGAAGATACAGGCCATACTAGCATCGATAAAAACAATTCCTTTTACTTTTAAAGGATTCCGGTTAGCATAAATAAAATTATAAAATCCTCCTAAGGAGTGTGATACGAGCATTATCTCTTCGGAATATCCAAGTTTTATCAATGCTGTTTCAAGCCCTTTAATTTCATCTTCTATGCCTTTACGTTTTGAATCAATAGTGCTTTTACCAAATCCCTGTCGATCGTAAGTTATAACGGGCGCACCTGTTATGTCGGCAATAGGTTGTATAATGCCATCCCATATCTTTGTATTATCCATGTAACCTGTCTCAAATAGAATTGGTATTCCCTTTCCTGCAATGATAGAAAAGTGAAGATTGTATCCTCCATTATCTACTAATGTATCAATGACTTGACCATTAATGATCAATGAGCTTAATGCTAAATTAGTAATCAAAAGAAAAGTTATTTTTTTCATAGTTTGAATGGTTAAGAAATAATTAAATCATATCTGTTATTACTAAAAGGTATTGTTATTGAATAATTCTACTCATAACCAATCCAAAAATTTCTGGCAAGGTTACTGTGAATAAATTCTAACATAAAGTTAGATATATATAACATAATAACCAAACATTTTTAGAAATTTTTTAAAACATC
>DOTV01000152.1:0-985 GCA_003520925.1 Bacteroidales bacterium
TCAAAGCTGGAGAGAAGAATGTCCTGGCTGTAAAAATTTATCCGCTCGACTATCCCGGTTTGCCCTCAACAGAACAGCTGAAAGCATTGGGTGATTTTTATGAGAACGGAGGTCCGACAGGAGATATCGGCAAAAATGTCACAATGCTCTGTTCTGTCGGATGGGACTGGGTTCCACCTGTACGCGACCGGAACATAGGTATCTGGCTCCCGGTCTATTTGAGAACATCGGGGGGAGTGACAATCGGGAATACCAAAATCACGACGGGTTTTACGGGTGAGCAGGATACATCAGTCGCAAAACTATCCCTGAACCTCACACTGTTTAACCACACAAACACAAATGAAATCGGAAAACTTACGGTAAAAATCTCTCCTGAGAATTTCAGGGGGAGATCATTCCAGTTCACAAAAAATGTAGCCGTAGCTGGCAATACCAGTAACCTTGTCGAACTGAATTCCGGCAATACCAAAGAGCTGACTGTAAATAAGCCAGGGATATGGTGGCCGAATGGCTATGGAAAACCCAATCTTTACAGGATACGATTACAATACACAGGTCAGTCGGGTGTTTCGGACGATACAACATTCCTCTTTGGTATCAGGAGTGTCGACTCCAGGGCGGTGGATGTGAACGGAAGCTGGCGCCGCGATTTTTATGTGAACGGACGAAGAGTTCATCTGACGGGAGGAGCATGGGTCCCCGATTTTATGCTTAACCGTGATTCACTGAGATATGATTATGAAATGCACCTTTGCCGCAATTCAAATATAAATCTTGTCAGGATATGGGGGGGAGGAGTAACACCATGTGATGAATTCTTTGATGCTGCCGACAGGTACGGGCTTCTTGTATGGTCCGATTTCTGGGTTACAGGCGATACACAGGGTGAGTTCAAGGGATCACCCGACTGGCCCTTTGAGGGAGAGGTCTTCAAAAAGAATGTAATCAGCACAATACTCAGGATCCGAAATCATCCAAGTCT
>DOTV01000152.1:1293-5863 GCA_003520925.1 Bacteroidales bacterium
CAGTGTCATTTCCCTTGACGGGACCAGACCCTTCATCCCCAGCTCGTCAGGATTTGCCAGGCTCCCTGAGGGTTGGCCGGCATCGTGGCCCGATAATCATCCGGGTGGTGTTTACAGCGGCGGTCCGTACACATGGCAGGATCCGTTAAGGACATATGGCAGGGCAGTTGCCGGCAAAGACTGGGTATTTAAAGATGAAACAGGATTGCCATCCATGCAGCCATATAATATAATGCCGAAGATAGTTCCGGACCTTGTATGGGATAAGACACTTCCTTACCCTTTGAACAATACATGGGGATATCACGATGCCTGCACCGGCAATGGCAGATGGGACCAATATTACAGGGAAATGATAAATCGTTATGGTGAACCTGAAAGCATGGAGCGATTCTGCGACAAAATGCAGCTTATGAATGCTGTCGGTTACCAGGGAATATTTGAAGCCGCAGGTCATAAGTTGAACGATATCGGTGGTGTTATGCTCTGGAAGCTTAATGCAGCATTCCCAAGCGTTGTCTGGCAGGTATATGACTGGTTTCTTATGCCTAATTCAGGCTACTATTTTATGCAGAATTCTTGTGAACCGGTGCATATCCAGCTGAACCTGAGCAATAATAAAGTGATTGTACTGAACAGGACATATAAGAAGGTATCAGGTCTGACCGCTCAGGCCAATGTTTTTGGTCTTGATTCGAAACAGCTGTTCAGCGCTGATGTAAATTTAGATATGGATCCGACCGCCGTCAGGGAGACAACGGATCTCGAAAAAATATTAAAAGATACCGGAGGAATTAAATTTGTATTACTGAAACTGAGTAACCGATCGGGAGAAGTTATTTCAAATAATGCGTATTGGATTTCTGCAGATGGTGATTATAAATCAATGAATCAAATGGCTGAGACCAGTATCAATATCTCGGACATAAGGGAAGGGAAGAGAAAGAACGAACGTGAATGGAAATTCAAATTAACAAACGGTACCGTGAAAATTGCTTTTTTTATCAGGCCGCAGATAATGTCGGACGGAACTGAAATACTTCCTTCTTTCTGGTCAGCGAGCTATTTCACACTTGCCCCGGGTGAGACCACAGAAGTAACTGTTTCATGTCCTTCAACGGAACTTTTTGGCAAATCGCCTGTGCTGAAGGTTTCGGGGTGGAATGTACCGGTTACAGAGACCGGACTTAAAGTGAAGTAAAATGAGGAAATTTATTAATATCAAATTCCCCCTTGGAAGGGGGTGGGGGGATGTATTATGCTGACAGTTTTTACAAATGCCACAATTTTTACAGGACTTGAAACCATTTCCGGCAAAACACTTCTCATAAGAAATGACAGAATTGAATCAATCGCAGGTCCTGAAATGGTACCGGAGGATGCAGAAGTCATCAATTGCGATGGAAAATACATTTCGGCCGGACTAATTGACCTTCAGATCGCCGGAGGAGGCGGATACCTCTTTTCAGCTAACCCGACTCCAGAGGCGTTGGCAGCTATTAATGATGCCATTACCCTGAGCGGTACAACCGGGTTTCTTATTGCAATTCCGACCGACACACCTGAAGTATATCATGAGGTTATCAGGGTGGTCAGGGAAAACCCTCAACCTGCTGTTCTTGGTCTCCACATCGAGGGTCCGTTTATAAGCACTTTGCGAAGAGGAGCTCATAATAAGGAACTGATAAAAACACCAACTATAGAAGATGTAAAAGCTTTGATTGACGAGGGGAAAGGGGTTGTGAAAATGTTAACAGTAGCTCCGGAGGTTTGCGGACCAGGGACAATTGAGTTATTGAATGACAATGGGATAGTTGTTGCTGCAGGACACAGCAATGCAACATTCAGGGAAGCTGTTCAGGGGTTCAGTCGGGGAATAAAGACAACCACACATCTGTTCAACGGGATGTCGCAGCTTCATCATCGCGACCCGGGATTGCCAGCCGCAGTATTCGAAACCGGCAATGCGTTTGCAAGTATAATTGCTGACGGGATCCATGTCGATTACAGCATGATCTCCATTGCAAAAAAACTTATGAAGGAACGGCTCTTTCTGGTTTCGGATGCAGTTGAGGAAAACCTTAAGGGTACTTATCTTCATGTTCGTCAAAGCGACAGGTTCACGTTACCTGACGGCACCCTGTCGGGATCTCTGCTTACAATGATGAAAGCTGTCAGGAACTGTGTCGAACATGTCGGTATACCTCTTGAAGAGGCTCTCCGGATGGCGTCATCTTATCCGGCTGAGGTAATGAATATCGGCGACAGGGGTAAGATATTACCGGGGTTTAAAGCCGATCTGGTTGTTTTTGACAAGGATTATAATGTGGAACAGGTATTTATTAACGGCATAACGGCGTAACGGCAGAGGAATGTATTATGTATTACAGGCGAAAGGCGATGTTTTTGACCACACCGCATGAACGCATGACTGAAATGAGAAATACTTTTAAATTCACAAATCTCTTCATAATGGTTTTTGCAGTATTTTCCTGCAATGAAGAGGAAAAACATTTCTCTTACAGCTATGGGGCAATAGTCAGAGGTGATTCAACTTCAAAGGAAATTGCACTTGTATTTACAGGTGATGAATTCGGCGATGGAGGAGGTTATATTTCAGAAATCCTTGAAAAAGAAAACGTCAAAGCTTCATTCTTCCTTACTGGCAATTTTTACAGAAACAGGGAGTTTGAACCTGTAATAAAAGAGCTTCTGAAAAACGGTAATTACCTGGGATCCCATTCCGACAGGCACTTGCTTTATTGTGACTGGACTAAGAGGGATAGTCTGCTGGTCAGTAAGAATGAGTTTATGGAAGACCTTAATAATTCATTCACAGAGATGTCAAAGATCGGAATTGAAAAAAATGATGCAGTTTATTTCTTACCACCCTATGAGTGGTATAACGATTCCATTGCCTTATGGACTGAGGAGTCAAAGACAAAGCTTATAAATTTTACAGGAGGCACTCGAAGCAACGCCGACTACACAATTCCGGAAATGGGAAGCGGATATGTCGACAGTAAAACTATTTACGACTCCATAATATCTTTTGAAAAGAAATCAGTTTCAGGCATGAACGGATTTATTCTGCTTGTTCACATAGGGACAGATCCGGGGAGAAAGGACAAGTTTTATTATTTGCTGCCCGACCTTATTAAGGAGCTGAAAAGAAAGGGTTACCGGTTCGAGAGGATCGATGAGTTGCTCAGAATGTAACACTCGTTATTTTACCTGAAATTGTAAATGTTTTTTTAAATGTTCCTCCGGAATAAGTACCCCCGGAGTATAAACCATCTGTCTGGATCCCGGTTGAAGAACCTCCGGTATAAATTGAATATGAGGCACCAGTTGCAAGCTGTGAAGAAGAGAAAACAAAGTAATAAGTGTTCCTTACCGGTTTGAATGTCACGACATCATTTCCTGAAGCATCCTGAATATGGATCAGAGTGGATGCAGAGATAATTGATGAACCGGTTGCTTTTATACAGCACTGGGATGATCCGGATCCGGGTA
Organism: Bacteroidales bacterium; assembly: GCA_003520925.1. Lineage (GTDB taxonomy): Bacteria > Bacteroidota > Bacteroidia > Bacteroidales > VadinHA17 > LD21. The sequence goes on from DOTV01000152.1 coordinate 4,810, forward strand.
CCTCGATCATATTTCCAGAGTTAGGTCCGCCGGCAACAAGTATCCCACCCGATATTATGAACGTCCCGTTAAAATCAAAGGCCACTTCTGGTGCTGACTGGGGACCATGAACAATTACTGTACCGCCAGACATTACAATATTTCCATTGCTGTCCAGACCATCCCCGGAGGAGACATTAACGACAGCATATCCATCATTAAAGGTAAGTAAACTTCCATCACCGGACTCTCCTCCGGATCCTTTTGTAGCGTTGAATCCATCATTAGTTGCCACAAGGTTCAGGTTGCCTTTGTTAACTGTAATTGAGGCACTTTCAATAGCTTCAAATGATTTTGTAACTGCCAGAGTCCCTCCGTTTATTGTAACAGATATTTCAGAATGAATCGCATCATCTCCCGTCGCCACGGAAATGTTTCCATCATCCATTGTTATAGTCCCGTTGGAATGAATGGCATCGTCAGCTGAATTAATTGTAAATGAGCCTTTTTCAATCTTCACACTGACAGCGCCTTTAAGGCCTTTTTCCGATATAGTTCCTGAATATCCGCCTGAACCTCCTCCGGGTTGACCGGTGCCTCCTGTTGAAGTGCCTGCTCCTGTTCCGGTTTTAATGTTAAAGATACCCCCGTTAACAATAAGGTTTGATACGGCATCTATTGCATCTCCGGCAGTAGCAGTAAGATTTAATGTTCCACCTTCGATAGTAATATATCCTTTTGAAGAATCGGTCTCATTGTCTGATTTAAGAGCATCACCAACGGAGTTTACTGTTATGTTTCCATCCTGAATAATCAGGAAATCTTTTCCTCTGATCCCATCATCTGCTGCTTTCACTGTGATAGTTCCACTCTTTACCACCAGACCATCGTCAGATGAAATACCATCATTATAATTTGCATTGACGTTAAGTGATCCTTCGCCGTATATTACAAGGTCCGCATCGCTGAAAAGTGCGGCATTTGGCTCTCCGCTCTCATCAGTTATATAGGTGGTCCCATCTGTTAAAGTATTAACGGTTCCATCAGCCAGGTTTAAAATCGCCTTGTCAGCATC
>DOTV01000226.1 GCA_003520925.1 Bacteroidales bacterium
GGAGAGAACTCTTTCCAGCCATTGTATCCATCGCCATTCTTAACAGTGATATTTTTATATCCGAGCTTCTTTAACCTTTCTCCTGATTCTATCGCAAGCTCTTGTATAATTTCAATACTATAAACACTTTTGACAGTTTCTGCCAGAACTGCTGCCTGGTAGCCTGATCCGGTTCCTACCTCAAGTGCTGTTTTTGAAAGATCAGGTTCAGCAACCTCGGTCATATATGCCACAATATATGGCTGGGAGATAGTCTGTCCATAACCGATCGGAAGAGGATTATCATCATAAGCTTCGCTTTCGTATTCTTTCAGTATGAACAGATGCCGCGGCACCTTTCTCATCGCCTGCAACGTTGACTGATCGGTTACCCCTCGACTTATGATCTGCTCTGAAACCATTCTTTCCCTGGCTTCGGCATACCTTGCATCCTGCTGTAGATTAGAACCTTCCATGGCTAATAAAAATATGAAAAGAAGATATCTCACATCTCAGCTGTTTCTTACAATTTAAACCATTTTCATGATATTTCAAAGTAATAAGCCAGAGAAGAATGTGAATATTTGGAGGTAAAGAAAGGAGATCAATTATAGCCGACAAGCGACAGAAATCCTTTCCCAAGGAATTCCATTGCCGGCCAGATCGGGAACAGGTTTACACTGGTGAATATGGTTACCAGTATGAGACCCAGGAAGATATATGATCCGTATTTATAGAATCCATCATATAGCCTGGGAAATTTCCTGAACTGGTTCAGGAGAAGATGTGATCCGTCAAGAGGAGGGAAGGGTATGAGATTAAAAATAAATAATCCCCAGTTTATATAAATTGCATACATGAAGACCTCATTCACGACCTGAATAATGTTGCTGTAATTGCCGGAAGTAAAATGACTGTAAATAGAAAATATCACAGAAAGTAACATCGCTGTCAAAGCATTTGATAACGGACCGGCAATGGCAATTTTAACAACATCCTTCTTCGGATTCTTCAGATTGGCTTCATTGAACTGAACAGGTTTTGCCCAGCCGAACCCGGCAACAAGAAGCATTACAAAGCCCAGTGCATCAATATGTTTGAAAGGATTCAATGTGATCCTGCCCTGTTGTTCCGATGTCAGATCCCCGCACATTTTGGCCATCAGGGCATGACTGAACTCATGAACAGTCAATCCAAGGATAATTCCGGGAAGGAATTTTAATATACGGGCTATTTCAAAATGCTCCATCCTGCCTCAGATCCTTTCCTTTTTAACCGGCAGGTAAAAATCATTTTCATCAAGGCCGCATTTTTTTATCATTTCCAGGGCATAAGCTGCTCCTGAGAAATTCTCATCAGCGTTGTTCGTTCCGACAGTGAACTTAACACCGGCTTTATGAGCCCTTTTAATAAAAGCTTCTGAAGGGATTTTGTATCTGTTATTTATCTCTATTGCGATGTTATTGGCTTTGGCAGCACTTATTACCTTATCCATCCTTTCAGGGGTCCAGAATATGTCATACCTGTTTTGCATCTGGGTTGGAAGGAATGTGGAATTTACGTAAACATCAATAGGTTCGGTATTAAGGATTTTGACAAGAGTGTTCACAAGATAGTCCATGAACTGCTCTTCATCGTCAATCCAGGTCTCGTTTGGCATCCATATACGATTCCGCCTGCCTTTTTCATCGGTGAAGGTCATGCAGTCAGTAAAAACATAATCAAATTTAGCCATCGATTCTTTCGAGAAAGTGTTCACCCATTCACGCCCTTCGGCCTGCATTGCCAGATAAAACTGCGGGTAATTCTTAAAAAGGGCTACTACCGAATCAATCTGGTTGTCATTGTGGACAGGGAACCCGATTCCGCAATTCACAGCTATTCCATAATCTATATTTTCAGCTTTTGATTTTGCAACAGCATCGTCTATTGTCAGTTTTCCCTTCAGGTGTACATGAAGATCAGTGATCTTAAACTGTGGTTTACTTGTGCAGCTAAAAAGAAACAAGACAGCTAAAGCTATGACAGGGAACAGTTGTTTTTTCATTTTAGAATGTTTTTGGTTAAGAAAATATTCTCCAGGTAAAAGACGGAACAAAACTAATAAAATAGAGCGAATTGTATGGTAAAATCCAGTTTTCTTTATTTAGCAAAACCACCCCCAGCCCCTCCAGGGAGGGGAGCCTATAGGATTACTTTCGTCTTCGGTCTTCGGTCTTCGGTCGTTTTCTTTTCTCAGAAAAAACCTGTAGGTTTACATTAGAATTTACAATAATGCTAAAAAAGCTCAAATACCTGCTGTTCTTTCTTCTTCTACTGAATCAAACATTGATTTCGCAGGAGACACCAAAGGCTTATATTTATTTGCTGACCTGTGGTCCGGGGACTGAGACTTATTCTGTTTACGGGCACAGTGCTTTACGGGTAGTCATTCAGGAGAAAAACAGCGATCTGGTTTATAACTGGGGAGTTTTCGACTTCGCCACTCCCAATTTTGCCTGGAAATTTGCAAAGGGCAGGCTCGATTATTCACTGGGTATCAGTACTTATGACAATTTCCTCAAAGATTACTTTTCAGAAGGCAGATGGGTAGTTTCCCAAAAATTAAACCTGGAAACAACAGAAATTGAAAAGCTTTTTTTTCTTATTGCTGAAAACCTCAAACCTGAAAATCTGAATTACAGATATGATTTCTTCTACGATGACTGCTCAACAAGAATACGTGATATTATTGAAAAAGCAGTAGGAGAAAATCTTATATATCCTCCGCCTGAATCAGGCAGGGACCAGCCAACCTTCCGGTACCTTACAGGTGAATACGAAAAAACTGTACCATGGACAAAGGTTGGAATTGACCTGATAATGGGTTCCCCGGGTGATAAAAAGGCTTCATTCAGAGACAAAATGTTCCTTCCTGTTGAGCTTAAGAACGGGCTCTCTGAACTTTTAATCAGACGGAACGGGAAAATGATACCCCTTCTTACCAATCCGGAAGTTGTTATTGACTTCGAGCAGCCAACATATCAGGGTAAACTCCTGACATCACCTGTAGTTGTCTTTTCTGTTCTCCTTATAATTTTAATTATTCTTACTGGTTATTTCAGAGGAAAGAGAGCGAACAATGTAATTGATATTGCCACTTTTGGTCTCTTTTCAATTCTTGCCCTTTTAATGATATTCTTCAATTTCTTTACCGATCATCAGCAGATGAAATGGAATCTTAATATCATATGGCTTAATCCTTTTATAATACTTTGCTTTATAAGTCTGCTGTTGAAAAAAGATCATTATATATGGTTCAGGCTGGTGTTTTTTCTGGCTGCCGGATTTCTTGCTTTTCTTGTATTTCTGCCGCAGCACATAAATAATGCTTTTGTACCGCTGATATTCATCCTAATACTCAGGAGTTCAGTCAGGGCGAATTTTTCCTGGAACCCCCTTTCCCTCCCTCATTTAACAGAACTTTAACACATTTTAACTCCTTCTTATATTTCTGTCCTGTTCTTTTGTGTCAGAATTTAAAGGCGGTTTTAAGATGCCTTACACAAACTCAAATTGTTATATTTGCACCTTAAATTTTTAACTATGGAGCAAACATCTGATATAAGGATTCTTAATGAGAAGATTGAAAAAGAGAGCTCATTTGTCGATATCATAAGGATGGAGATGAACAAAGTCATTGTTGGCCAAAAACATCTCACGGATTCGCTTATGATCGGACTTCTGGCCAATGGTCATATCCTGCTTGAAGGCGTGCCGGGCCTGGCAAAGACACTTGCTATTAAATCGCTTGCATCAGTTATCGATGCTAAGTTCAGCAGGATTCAGTTCACGCCCGACCTTCTTCCTGCCGACCTTACAGGCACACTGATATACAGCCAGAAGAAGGAAGAGTTCATAGTAAAGAAGGGACCGGTATTCGCCAACTTCATCCTTGCTGATGAGATCAACCGGTCGCCTGCAAAAGTTCAGAGTGCCCTCCTCGAGGCAATGCAGGAGAGGCAGGTTACAATCGGTGAATCGACATACAGGCTCGATGAGCCCTTTCTTGTTCTTGCCACCCAGAACCCGATCGAACAGGAGGGCACATATCCTCTTCCTGAAGCACAGGTTGACAGGTTCATGCTTAAAGTCCTGATAGATTATCCTTCCATTGAGGAAGAAAAGCTTATCGTCAGGGAAAACCTGGCAAAGGACTTTCCAAAAGCGAATAGTGTCCTTAAAACAAATGATATTATAAGGGCCCGTAATGTTGTAAGGGAGGTTTATATGGATGAGAAGATCGAAAACTATATACTCAATATTGTCTTCGCCAGTCGTAATCCTGAGAAATATGGCCTTCCGGATTTTAAAAATATGATCTCCTACGGAGCTTCGCCCCGAGCGTCAATAAATCTGTCACTTGCATCAAAAGCCTATGCTTTCATCAGACGGAGAGGATATGTTATTCCGGAAGATGTCAGAACAGTGTGCGCTGATGTGATGAGGCACAGAATTGGTCTCACCTATGAAGCCGAAGCTGAAAACGTTAACCAGGATAAGATTATCGCTGAAATACTTAATGTTGTTGAAGTACCCTAAAATGTTGCTGCCTACTGGTTGGTGGTTGCTTGTTTAAAAACCAGTAACCAGGATCAAGAAACCAGGAACAAGGAACTAGGAACAAGAAACATGGAAGCGATAGAATTATTAAAAAAAGTAAGAAGAATCGAGATCAAGACCCGTGGTCTGACCAGGCATATCTTCGCCGGGGAGTATCACAGTGCCTTTAAGGGAAGGGGTATTTCTTTCAGCGAGGTCAGGGAGTATCAGTATGGTGATGATATAAGAAGCATCGACTGGAATGTTACAGCAAGGTTCAATCACCCCTATGTTAAGGTATATGAAGAAGAAAGGGAATTGACAGTGATGCTGTTAATTGATGTAAGCGGATCCGGAAACTTCGGCTCAACAATTAGCTTTAAGAAGGACATCATGACAGAGGTTGCTGCAGTGCTGTCGTTTTCAGCAATATATAATAACGATAAGATTGGTGTCATCTTTTTCACCGATAAAGTTGAGAAATTCATTCCTCCCATGAAAGGCAGGAAGCATATTCTTAGAATAATCAGGGAACTTCTTGATTTCAAGCCACAAAGCAACGATACAAGTCTTAGTGAACCCCTCAGATTTCTTACAAATGCAATAAAAAAGCGGTGTACAGCATTTGTAATTTCCGATTTTATGGCTCCCGAATTTGAGGAGGCATTGAGAATTGCATCTAGCAAGCATGATGTTGTTGCCCTGAAGGTTTCAGACCCTCTTGAAAAGGTGCTTCCCGATGTCGGATTGATGAAAGTTATGGACTCTGAAACAGGGTCTGAAAAATGGATCGACACCACATCGGGCTACGTAAGAAAAGCATACTCAGATTGGTGGATCACACATATGGATTCGATAAGGAATACATTTAAAAAATGCGGTGTTGATTTTACCGAACTCAGTACAAAAGATGACTATGTAAGACCTCTTATCCAGCTGTTTGAGAGCAGATGATTTTTATGAAGAGACCGGTTTATATTATGTTATTTATTTTCCTGTTCTTCTGTCAGCAGATGAACGGTCAGGATATTTCTGTCTCAGCTGCTTTTGACACTACCCGGATATTAATAGGCGATCAGGTCAATTTCACTGTAACGATCGAACAGCCAGCTGATATAAGGCTTACCCTTCCAAATCTAAGGGATACATTAATAAAAAACATTGAAATACTGGCAGGGCCGGCAGTCGACACCAGCGGAATTCCCGGAAACAAGATCAGGATCACTGAAAAATATCTGGTCACCTCATTTGATTCAGGTTTTTACAGGATCGATCCGGTATTCGCTGAGATGATTGATTCAGGAGGTCTGAAACGATATTATTCTGACTATTCACTTCTTGAGGTGGCAAGGGTCAAAATAACGCCGTCCGACACTACCGCAAAGATATTTGATATTGCTTCTCCTTACCATGCCCCTCTAACTCTGGGTGAGATCCTTCCATGGGTGCTGCTTATTTTGCTCGTTTCAGTAATTATATGGCTGTTAATAAGATTAATAAAGAAGTTCAGGAAAGTAAAAAAAGAAGAAACTGTACCTGTAATTTACGAACCTGCCCATATCATTGCATTTCGTGAACTTGAAAAGCTAAAGAACGAAAAGCTATGGGAGAGAGGGGAAGCAAAGAAATATTACATTCGGCTTACAGAGATAATCAGGCAGTATCTTGAGAACAGGTTTGGTGTTAATTCGCTTGAACTCACAACATCAGAGACTCTGGAAGCTCTGGTTAAAACAGGATTCAGGAAGGACGGCTCATATAATAAGTTAAGATCGGTACTGACCGGAGCTGACCTTGTGAAATTCGCCAAATATAAACCGGAGCCTGCTGAAAACGAATCGGTATTCTTTGATTCATACGATTTTGTATCAGCCACTAAGGCCGCTGATGCAATTGAAGAAAAGAGTGATTTTAAAGATAATCAGGGAGAAAAAGGATTATGAGCAATTTGACATTCGCAGATCCCGGTTTTCTTTACCTTTTGCTGATTATCCCGGCTATAACAGCCTTTTATATAATTAAACAGCATAATGCTTTTGCATCAATCAGGATGCCGGGCTTAAAACCGTTGGAGAAATCGGGAAATACTATCAGAAACTATCTTCAGCACATCCTTTTCGGGATGCGAATGGCGGCAGTAATTCTGATAATAATTGTACTGGCCCGTCCGCAAACCTCCAATAAGTTCCAGGATGTATCAACTGAGGGTATCGATATTATGCTTGCACTCGATATTTCAGGCAGTATGCTTGCCAGGGATTTTAAGCCTGACAGGCTCGAAGCTTCCAAGAACGTAGCAACAGAGTTTATTTCGGGAAGGCCGTATGACCGGATTGGTCTTGTTGTATTCAGTGGTGAGAGTTTTACACAATGTCCGCTTACGACCGACCATGCTGTGCTGATTAATCTATTAAGAGAAATAGAGAGCGGGATGATAGAGGACGGTACAGCAATCGGCATGGGACTTGCAAATGCAGTCAACAGGATAAAGGATTCTGATGCCAAAAGCAAGGTAATAATCCTTCTGACTGACGGAATAAACAACAGGGGAGAGATTGCACCGGCTACAGCTGCCGGAATTGCCAAAACTTTCGGAGTAAGGGTTTATACTATCGGGGTTGGAACACAGGGAACAGCTCCTTATCCGGTTCAGACACCATTCGGGACACAGTATCAGAATATGCCTGTAGAAATAGATGAGGCTATACTGAAGGACATAGCCGGGATGACCGGAGGAAAATACTTCAGGGCTACCGACAATGATAAGCTGGTGCAGGTTTATGCTGAAATCGATAAGCTTGAAAAATCTAAGATCGATGTCAGGCAATTCATACGAAAAGATGAGAAATACCTGATACCTGCAATAATTGCCTTCTGCCTTTTTGTGTTTGAAATTATTGCAAGATATACGGTTTTAAAGAAGCTGACTTAATTAAAAATTAACCATGCAACTCTTCAGATTTGCAAATCCGGAATACCTGTACCTGTTGCTTCTGCTGCCGGCAATGACCGCCATATTTATATTTAATCAGGTTAGAAGGAGAAATTCGTTGAAAAAACTGGGTGAATCAACTGTAATATCGAGGCTCATGCCTGAGCTTTCCGGAATAAGACCTGTCATTAAATTTATCTTTCTGCTGACTGCTGTTTCTGCAATTATTTTAATGCTTGCCAGACCACAGTTCGGTTCGAGGCTCGAGGAAATAAAAAAACAGGGAGTTGAGGTGATAATCGCACTCGATGTAAGCAATTCGATGCTCGCAGAAGATATCCAGCCAAACAGGCTCACAAGGGCAAAACAGGCAATCTCGAAACTTGTCGATAACCTCGAGAACGACAAAATCGGATTAATTGTGTTTGCGGGGGATGCGTATACACAAATCCCTATAACCACCGATTACATTTCTGCAAAAATGTTCCTGTCCACAATTAATCCCGAAATGGTTCCCAAACAGGGAACTGCCATCGGGGCCGCAATAAAACTGGCAGAAAAATCATTCACTCCCGGAGAGGGGAAAAGTAAAGCCATCATTATCATTACGGATGGTGAAAATCATGAGGATGACCCGGTTTCTGAGGCTGAAACAGCTTCAAAGGCAGGCATAATAATTCATACAATCGGTATAGGTTCAGCTGAAGGAGTCCCCGTACCGGTAATAGCAGGCGGCAGGAGAGACTACCTCAAAGGCCCTGATGGTGTAACTGTAATTACAAAGCTGGATGAAGATATTCTGAAAAAAATTGCTGTGGCCGCCGGAGGAAGTTATATAAGGGCAAGCAGCTCCAGCATTGGTCTGGATGAAATATTCAGCAATATCAGGAAGATGAAAAAAGATGAACTCGAGAGTACAATGTACACCGAATATAATGATCAGTTTCAGGTATTTGCAGCTCTGGCTCTTTTATTCATGCTCCTTGAAATAATCATAATGGACAGGAAAAACAGAAGGTTGCAGAACGTAAGATTATTTAAATTTAAGATTTAACAACATATTTTAAATCTGATGTCTGACAAATTACATTTAAAGTATTGCCTTAAGCCTGAAGCCATGCTCCTGCTTTTTATGGTTTGCTTTGCCGGGACACTTAATGCCCAGGCTGACAGGAAATTTATTAGACAGGGTAACAGGGAATATGAAAAAAATAAATTCTCCGAATCTGAATTATCCTACAGAAGAGCAGCCGATAAAAATAAAGCATCAGGTGATGCGGTTTTCAATGCAGGAGATGCACTGTATAAGCAAAAGAAATATGAGGATGCAGCAAAACAATTCATTGAGAGTCAGAAAATGGCTGAAGAAAAAGAAAAGAAATCAGCCAGTATGTACAACCTTGGAAACTCAATGGTTATGGCAAATAAATTGAAAGAAAGCATTGAGGCATACAAAAACTCACTGAAGCTGAATCCCGGTAACCTGGAAACTAAATATAACCTAGCTTATGCTCAGGATATGCTTAAGAAACAGGAGGAGCAGCAGAAACAGCAACAGCAGCAACAGAACAAGGATAATCAGGATCAGAAAAAAGACCAGGAACAACAGAAACAGAAAGATCAGGAAAAAAAAGATAACAACAAGCAGGAAAAACAGCAGGAACAACAACAACAACAACAACAACAGGATCAGCAACAGGCTATTTCAAAGGAGGATGCTGAAAGATTATTAAATGCGATTGCCAATGACGAGAAAAATGTTCAGGAGAAGGTAAAGCTCGAAAAAGCAGCAAAGGCAAGAGTCAGAACCACTAAAAACTGGTAAATTGGCAAAATGAAAGTAAGGTACATCATATTGGCGATTGTTGCGCTGCTAATAAGTCTCTCTGCGGCGGGACAAGAGATTTCTGTCGTGGCGGATTATCCTGAAGTGGTTCGGACTGGTGAGCAGTTCAATGTTTCCTGGACAATCAATTCCGGGGGAGGAGAATTTTCGGAACCCGCATTTACTGGATTTTACAAACTTATGGGTCCCCAGACTTCATACAGTTCAAGCACCCAGATTATTAACGGCAAGATTTCGAAAGAGACTTCGTACACATATGTATATTACATTCAGGCATTAAAAGAGGGAAAATTTGTTATACCCCCGGCTGCCTTTAAGATTAAGAATAAAACATATTATTCCGATTCACTCAGGATCGAGGTAATAGGAAGCGGCAAGGCTCAGCAGAATGTTCAGGGAGGAGACCGGAGTACAACGGCCGATCAGGTTGAAGAGACAGGTGATGACATATTCGTGAGTCTTTCACTTGACAAAAAGGATGTTTACATAGGCGAAAATATCGGGGTGACTGTTAAGCTGTATACAAGGGTTGATATTTCGGGCATTAATGAAATCAAATACCCGGCATTTGAGGGATTTCTTAAAACTGATCTTGAAACTCCGCCACTTACTTCCCTGCAGCGCGAAAGCATAAACGGTACCATATACGGAACAGGTGTAGTACAGCGGTTTCTTCTTTATCCTCAGATACAGGGTGAGATAACAGTTGATCCGGTGCAGATATCTGTACTTATCCGCCAGAAAACAGGTCAGTCAGACCCTTTCTTTGGAGATTTCTTTTCAACATACACCACAATCCCAAAAGCAGTTATCAGCAAGCCGGTCAGAATAAAAGTCAATCCTTTGCCCGGAACAAAGCCTGATGATTTTTCAGGAATTACCGGCAGAATTAATCTGAATGGCTCACTTAACAAGGACACTGTAAATGTCAATGATGCGGTTAACCTGAAAATAGTTGTTGCCGGAAGCGGCAACCTCAAGATGGCCGGTGCACCGGTACTGAAGCTGCCTGCTGATCTTGAAGTTTACGACCCGAAGGTTACGGACGACCTGAAAAACGGCATGAACGGAACCACTGGACAGAAAACATTTGAATATCTGCTTATTCCAAGGCATTACGGTGACTTCACAATACCCCCGGTGACATATTCTTTCTTCAATACTTCGTCGAAACAGTATGAGAGAGTTAAGAGCCCCGAGCTTCATTTCTATGCCCGTAAAGTGAATGATCAGAATCCCGGGATAACAGTCTACGGAGGTGTCTCCAAGGAAGATGTAAAATATCTTGGTAAGGACATCAGGTTTATCAGTTCAAAACCCGGGTTCCTGAAAAAAACAGGCAACATTTTCGCTTCAAAACGATCGTTCTATAGCGCATATGCATTTGCGCTCCTCGTATTTCTTGTAGTACTCTTTATCAGAAGAGAGCATATACGAAGGAATTCGGATATTTCTGCCGTTAAAAACAGAAAAGCCGGGAAAGTCGCGGGGAAGCGCCTTAAGGAAGCGGAAAAGTGCCTTAGAGAAAATAAATCAGATAAGTTTTATGAGGAAATACTGAAGGCGCTCTGGGGATATCTGAGTGATAAACTTAATATCCCGGTATCGGAACTTAACAGAAGCAGTGCTGTTAATGCATTGATTGAGAAAGGAATAGACGAAGAAGAAGTAAATAACCTTGCTTCTGTGATCGATAAATGCGAATACGCAAGGTTTGCACCATCCTCTTCTGCTGAAGAGGCTGGGAAAATTTATGATGAGGCCTCGGGCTTTATCAGATTATTTGAAAATTCAATTGGTTGACAGATGAGATTACGATTGCGGCATATTATTTTACTACTGCTTGTTCTTTTAACCCCGGCACTTGTTTCAGGACAGGAGGAGCGATCTGCAAAATTTAATAAAGGAGTTGAATATTATTCTGCCTCAAAATACCAGGAGGCTGTTAATGAATGGCTTGAGATTTATAACACAGGTTATCGTTCTGCGGAACTTGATTACAATATCGGGAATGCATATTTTAAGCTTAATAATGTCCCCGGGGCAATCCTGTTTTTTGAGAGAGCCCGTCTCTTAAAACCTGCTGACAATAATATTAATTACAACCTGCAGATTGCCCGAACCCTTGTTGTTGACAAATTTGAAGAGATACCGGAGCTTTTCTTTGTCAGGTGGTTTGATTTTCTTTCACTGCTGCTGTCAACAAATACATGGGCAGTAATAAGCATTCTATCTTTCATACTATTTCTTTTACTTTTATCGGCATATATTTATACCGCCAGGTACAGGATCAAAGTAACAGGATTCTGGGCTGCAATATTTTTTCTTTTAATCTCAGTGTCATCTCTTTCATTTACTATTCGAAATAAAGCTCTTGTTTACGACAGCAATAAAGCAGTTATTTTTACTCCCTCAGTAAACGGCAAAAGTTCTCCTGACAACAGCGGAACCGATCTCTTTGTGCTTCATGAAGGCTCAAAGGTTACTATTGAGGATCAGGTGGGAGAATGGTATGAGATAAAGCTTACAGATGGCAACAAGGGATGGGTGCCTTCGAACAGCCTCACAATAATTTAGTTAAGGTGTACTAATTCTTTAATTTTCCGGTTTATATTGTGACAGACCATTCAATAAAACCGGATTATGAAGAAATTATATGTAATTACATTGTTATTACTATTAATTTGCTGTCTTTCATGCAAAAAAACACCATTCTCACCAGAAGGTCCTACCGATGTACGCATCAGAAATCTTACAGGATCAGTCCTGACTGAAACTCTTGTAAGGATTAAAGAAGAAGAGATACCTTTCGGAACAATTGATATAAACAATACAACTGGTTATCACCGGTTCAGGACTGCCTTTTCAAAAGCTTACATATCCGCCAGAATGAACGGCGACACTATTTCCACAGGACCTGTTGATTTCACTTACATGAATTATTTCGGTCAAGTTAAAATGACTTATGATGTAAATCTGGAAAACAATCGTCTTACGATAAAGAATGTCACCCTCGATTCACCCCTTTGATCTAAAATAGCTATTTTGGTACCGCTCTTTTAAACTGGCACCAAAAATGAAAAGAAAACCTGTCAACAGTTCACGTATGCCTGTATACAGAGATGCAGGATTTGAGCTATTCGATGCTGAAACAACCAAATATGCATTTTCGAAGGAGACTGAAAATGAAAGAATTCCTGAGCTTTACATTTATTCAAGGTACAGGAATCCGACTGTTGTTGCTGCCGAGGAAGAGATAATGAAGCTTGAGTCGTGCAATTGGGCCCTTCTGACTCAGTCGGGCATGTCGGCAATTGACACTGCCGTATCAGTTTTTCAGCATGCTGAATCGTCAGGGCCATGGTTGTTCTTCAGTGAAATATACGGAGGCACCCTCTCATATACCGAATCGGTTTTAAGGACAAGAAGGGGTTTGCAAGTTCATAGTTTCTACCCGGTTAATGATAAATATGATCTTCATGAATTTGAGAGGGTGATCCGGGACATTAATCCTGAACTTATCTATGTTGAAGCAATCTCAAACCCGATGCTTATAGTAACCGATATCGGAAAAGTTATTGAACTGGCTCATAAATCGGATTCAAAGGTTTTGGTAGATAATACTTTCGCTACACCTCTGCTCTGTAAGCCTCTTGAACTTGGAGCTGATATTGTTATACACAGCGCCACAAAGTATTTTTCAGGACATGGGAATCTGACTGCCGGCGTACTATGCGGGAACGACAGTGCAATAATGAAAGATGCAATAGAGTACAGAAAGTACGTTGGTCATATGATCTCTCCCGACGATGCATACAGGCTGCAAACCCAGATACAGACATTTGAACTTAGGTTCAGGAAACAGTGTCAGAATACCCTGAGGATAGTCGAAATGCTTAAAAATCATCCTGTTATCAGAAAGGTGTGGTACCCGGGGTTACCGGAACATCCTACTCATTCTGAAGCACTTAAATTATTCGAACAGAGAGGATATGGGGCAATGGTCACATTTGATTTCACCGGAAAATCAGACAATGAAAAAAAGAAAAAGCGCGATAGTTTTGTACAGTCTGTTTCTGAAAAGATAAAAGTCATTCCGTCGCTTGGCGATCCGAAGACAATACTGATGCCTGTTGAATCGGTATGGGGTGCCAAATATCCTGAGCCCGGACTAATAAGGTTATCTGTTGGCTTTGAGGATTCGAAGGAGCTTGAAAAAACAATAGCAGATGCCCTTATGCATGTTGAATGAATACAATCTGATATTATCTCCAGTCAATGGGTTCAATTCCCTTGCTTACAAGATACTCGTTGCATTTGCTGAAGTGCCGGTTGCCGAAGAAACCCCTTGAAGCTGAAAGGGGGGAAGGGTGAACCGATTCAAGCACCAGATGCCTTGAACGGTCGATTGATTCACCTTTTTTTTGTGCATACGCTCCCCAGAGAAAAAAGACAATATTCTCTTTCTCACCGTTAAGAACTCTGATCACATAATCAGTAAATTCTTCCCATCCTTTCTTCTGGTGTGATCCTGCCTGATGCGCCCGTACTGTAAGTGTGGCATTTAATAAAAGCACGCCCTGTTCTGCCCAACGGGTCAGATCACCTGAAACGGGACGTGGAATGCCAATATCTGATTCAATCTCCTTGAAAATGTTTATCAGACTTGGCGGGAAATCAACACCATCCTTTACTGAAAAGCATAATCCATGCGCCTGTCCCGGACCATGATAAGGATCCTGGCCGATAATAACTGCTTTGACCCTGCCGAACGGACAAACATCAAATGCATTGAAGATAAGCGGGCCGGGAGGATAAATCCGGGAGTTATGGTATTCATCCCGTACAAACCCCGTAAGCCTTACAAAATATTCCTTGTCAAATTCCTGACTGAGTCTGCTTTTCCAGCCTGGTTCAATTTTTACATCCATATTTAAAAATACTCAAAATAATCAAATCAATTAATACAAAATGGACTGACGTTTTAACATCAGTCCATTGACTACGCTACAATCTACCACACAACCTAAAACAAAAGAAACTCTCTTTCAGACAGTACTTTGAAAATATCTGTCAAATTACGGTTAGATAATATCCTTAACTGATTTTAAAATACTTTCATTGTTTCTAAATCAAATATATATTTTAGTCTGGATATTACCTAATATATTTAATCATATTTGACCATTTTGTTAACAAAATGACAAAATTATAAACCGAATGTAAATTGGTAACTTTGCGATAAAAACAATGGCAATAGAGATTGAACGTAAGTTTCTTGTAAGAGGTGAGTTCAAAATGTATTCAGTCAGGAAGCTGGAAATTACACAGGGCTATCTTTCCGTTGACCCTGCAAGGATTATAAGGCTCCGCATCAGCGACAAGAAGGCAATCCTTTCGGTCAAGGCAACTGAAAAGCAAAGTGGATTTTCGAGGCATGAATGGGAATTTGAGATCCCGTTTTCAGAGGCCTCAGAAATTTTAAAGGTTTGTCTTCCGGAGGTAATCTTAAAGACAAGATATCTTGTCCCTTTCGGCAGCCATACTTTTGAAGTGGATGTATTTCATGGCAGGAACGAAGGACTTATAATAGCTGAAATCGAACTGAAGAGCGAGGATGAATTTTTTGAGAAACCCGACTGGTTAGGGGAGGAGGTTACTGGAAAACCAGAATACTTTAATTCAAATTTAATCTAAAGTTCTTTGGTATAAATCTGTTTGGGATCGCCGGGTCCGTAGAAATCCTGGAGGCTGGCTGCAAGCTTGTAACCATTTTTTTTGTAAAAACCTTCAGTTGATGCATATAATGGCCGGCCGGAAGTTTCGATCCAAAGGATCTTGCCCCCCAGTTTTCTTACATCATCCTCAATTGCATTCAGCATCACCGAGCCAAGCTTTTTATTTCTCGAGTTCTGATGCACTGCTATCCAGTATAGATCCCAGGAATGAGTCGAAAAAGCATTCTTTCCATAATTAGCAAAAGCAATCACCCCATCTTCGTCAGTGGCCTTCAGCCAGTAGTATCCGCTTCTCTCAGTTCCCTTCTCCAGGGTTTCATCAGCAATTTCAAGAGCTGTCTCTATTTCAAATTCATAAAAAAACCCCGAGGACCTTAATATTTCCTCGATATTTTTTCTGTCTTCGGGTTTAATACCCTTTGAAACATTTGCCATATAGAATCAATAATTCAGGTCGTTGATAATTCGCTGGAGTACTACAGTGATAGGTAAGCCAGCTTCGGTGGTAGCTGCTACCAGACCGCTGTCGGGAGACATACAGGGGTTTGCATTTACCTCTATTACATAAGGGTTTTCTTCCTTATCGATCCTCATATCGACCCTTGCGTATCCTTTTAATCCAAATACATTCCAGCATCTCAGTGCAAGATCTCTGATCTTCTCACCAAGTACCGGGTTAAGGTTATTACGGGGGAACTCTCTTATAGTATTTTCGTATTCAAAGCTTTCGGCAACCCATTTCGCCTTAAAATCAACTATTTTGGGAATATTCTCGCCAAAATTATGAAATACCATTTCAGCAGGAGGCATCACCTCTGGCCCGTTTTTTTCAGGAAGAACGCTGATGTTGAATTCCCGGCCATCAATATATTCCTGAATTATCCAGTGCGAGTCGTCAAATTCTTTAAGCTTCAATCCATAATCGTCTGTAAAAGTGAATACCGAATCACCGGTTATACCCAGTGATCCATCTTCCCAGACAGGTTTGATAATATATCTGGTGCCAGGCTTCATCATCTTGTACTGTGACGGGAAAAACGACGCCGGCGAATCTATATTCTGTTCACGTAATATCTTATTTGTCAATGCTTTACTTGTGGTAATAAAGAGAGCTTCCAGCGGATTACCTGAATAAGGTATCGAATACATATTTAGCAATGCAGGTACAAAATAGCAAAGTTCGCCTTTATTATTAATCGATTCAACCAGGTTGAAGACAAAGTCAGGTTTCTCACCTACAAGCCCGGCAACTTCATTCATGAAGTCCGAAGTGATTCCTTTCCTGTATGTTTCTATTCCCAACTTCCTCAGATTCTCTTCCACGAAATCGACCTGTTCAAGTACATCGAGTTCATCAGGTAAAGCCCCATCGCGTGGTTGGTTGAACAAAATACAGCAATTTCTTTTTTTCATACGGATAAATGATATCGTTTTATTGCTGAATGCATTATCATTTCTATAAGAGATTGGTAGTGTATTCCTGACATATTCGAAAGAATAGGAAGATCAGAATGGACAGGATGAAGTCCGGCAAGCGGATTTACCTCCATGAAACAGATCCGGCCATTCCTGTCGGCTTTTACGTCCACCCTTCCTGCATCTACTCCACCGAGCGCTTTCCATACGCTCAGGGCAACAGCCTTGCATTCGTCAGAAAACTCGGACGGCAAAGGTGTATACTTGCAAAACACCTGGTAGTTTTCCTTATATTCTACTGAGTACGGCAGGTTATCCTTACATTCTATTTCCATACCTCCGATGGCTCTGGCATCATCACCTGATCCGATGACTCCTACTGTAAACTCCCTTCCAGGAAGATATTCTTCAACAAGAGCAGGCTGATTAAATCTTGTAAGAAGATATTCAACCATTTCCCTTAGCTCAGATTCGGAATGGACAAGACTTTTTTCTGTAATTCCTTTCCCCGTTCCCTCTGAAACCGGTTTAATGAAGAGCGGATAGACCAGATTGCACCTTTCAATATCTTTCATTTCGGAGATAAGCATTCCGGGACTTACCGCAACCCCTGCAGCGGAGACAATCAGCCGGGTTAGGTGTTTATTCAAAGATATGCCCATAATAACGGGCCCGCTGAACACATATGGTATTTTATACTGGTCAAGTATAGCTGGGACAACTGATTCCCTTCCATCACCATATAGCCCTTCCGCGATATTAAATACAAGATCCCATCTTTTTCCTGACGACAGTGCATCGATAAGCTGAAAGCAATTTCCGATGGGTTCAGTTTCGAATCCCATTTTTTTCAGAGCACCATCTATTGCATCAACAGTATCCTGTTTATCAAATTCAGCTGTATCTTCCATAGAATAACCACGGTCAAGATACCAGGACCGCAAGTCAAATGTCAATCCGATTTTCATCTGTTTTCAGACCTATTTTTCAGGATATTCACAAAGAACACCCTTGTAATTGCGCAGGACTATATGTTCGTCGTTATGTTCCACAACATAATTTGGAAGAAGAGGGATCTTGCCTCCTCCACCGGGAGCATCGACAACAAATGTCGGAATGGCATAGCCGCTTGTAAAGCCTCTGAGCCCTTTAATGATCTCAAGACCCCTGGCCACCGTGGTTCTGAAATGACCCGAACCGGGTATCAGATCACATTGATATAGATAATAAGGTCTGACTCTTACCTTAAGTAACCTGTGCATCAGTTCCTTCATAACCGGAACATTGTCATTAATACCTTTCAGCAGAACCGTCTGGCTTCCAAGAGGAAATCCTCCGTCAGCAAGCTTATTGCAGGCTCTTGCACACTCTTCAGTTATCTCAAGAGGATGTGAAAAATGAAGACTCAGAAAAAGAGGATGGTATTTTCTGAGAACATTTATCAAACCATCAGTTATGCGCTGAGGCAGAACTACAGGTATCCTTGTTCCGATACGGATAATCTCAACATGCTCAATCCTGCGGATATTCGAAAGTATGTAATCGAGTGTCTCATCGGAAAGAGTAAGAGGATCACCTCCGCTTATAAGGACGTCTCTGACTTCCTTATGGGATGATATATAATTGAAAGCTTTTTCATAATCCTGCCTTCCCAGTTTATCAAGTCGTCCAACTGAATGTGAACGGGTACAGTACCTGCAATAATTTGAACAAACCTGGGTAACAGTAAATAAAACCCTGTCGGGATATCTGTGAACAATGCCTTTAACAGGTGAGAAAGATTTCTCGTGTAAAGGATCAGATTGTTCACTGCTGCTTTCAAGCAACTCTTCAACGACAGGTACAACATTACGGCGAAGAGGATGAGACGGCTTGGTGTCATAGATCAATGAAGCAAAATAGGGGGTGATCCGTAAAGGAAGCCGGCCTTTCAGGTTATTGATAGCCATGATCTCCTTTTCGGTCAGCTTCATAATCTTCTTCAGATCGTCGATGCTTGTGAAAGCATTCCTAAGCTGCCATTTCCAATCATTCCAGGATTCGATAGTTGTCAGGGGGAAGTAGCGGTGCATGAATTCCGAACTCCGGGTGCTAACTGACAGGTTTGGGATTAC
>DOTV01000222.1 GCA_003520925.1 Bacteroidales bacterium
TCATCCGGCGTTCAGTTTTACCGTGATGGGATAGTCTTTCTTTTCCAGACTAAAAGTGAGGCTAAAATGCTCGAAAGCCACACCTCCTTTGGTGCAACCGAAGCGTACTTTGGAGTTCCGAAAGATACCTCTGTCAGTAATCCCATCCTGTTTTCACAATCTTTTTCCTGGGCGATTCCATGCGAAGCCATGACTTTCAACAGCGATTATTCAACTATGTACTTCACCAGGCGGCCTTCAAACAGAGAACCTGAAAAGATATATCAGGCAAGATACCAGATGGCAAAAAACGGCAAACACGACTGGATAAGCGACACCAAACCTTTAAGCTTCTGTACCGATAAATCAGTTTACTCTCACCCTGCATTGTCGGCCGACGGTGAGAAAATGGTTTTTACAAGCAACAGAAGCGAAAGTACCGGAGGACTTGATCTGTTTATTTCTTATAAAGAGAATAGCGGATGGTCGGCACCAATAAATCTTGGAAATCTGATAAACAGCCGCAGCAATGAGTTGTCACCTTATCTCGATCAGGATAATAACCTTTTCTTCTCGTCCGACCGTTCTGAAGGTTTCGGCGGATATGATATCTATTTCTGCAGGTACAATGGACGTGGCTGGGAAAAACCTGCAAATCTTACAAGAATAATAAATACTCAGGATGACCAACTTGCCTTTACATTGAGCAGGCTTGACGGAAAATCAGGATTTTATACTACAAGATATAAGACAGGCAACAAGCCGCCGAAATTGTTTCGGATTGCTTTCCGCGATCAGTATGCTGTTAAGGAATTAACAAATTTATCGAATGCATTCAGGTATATTGCTCAGTCAGGTATGGTGCATGCATCAGAAGAGATCGTTTCCAAACCTGAACCGCTTCCTGAAAACAAATCGGCTGTAAAGGTCCCTGAGAGCAAACCAGAGGTAAAGCCTCCTTCCGAAAAGGCAGCAGAACCAGGAAATGAGATTATTTACCGTATTCAGTTCCTGTCAAATTCGAAACCCAAAGGAAGCTATAACATTACTATTGCAGGAAAAACTTATAAAACATTCGAATACCGGTACAATGGCCTTTATAAATCATGTGTCGGGGATTATACATCCAGGGCTGAGGCTGATAACCTTCTGGCTGTTATGAAAAAGAATGGGTATCCAAATGCCTTTGTGGCAGAATTTAGAGGAAATGAAAGAGCTACCGGTGCTGTTTCTTCAACTGTAACTGCTCAGGAACAGAAAATTCAGAAAACGATGACAGAAACCTCAAATCAACAGAAACTCCCTGAAGTCAAAAAAGAAGCAACCGATAGGCCTCCTGCAGCACAGGCTGCATTAACGTCAGAAAATATAGTGTTTCGTGTTCAATTCTCTTCCTACATGAAATCAAAAGGAAGTTATGAAATATCTATCGGAGGGAAAAAATATAAAACTTTCGAGTATATGTATAACGGAGCATACCGTTCATGCGCAGGTGAATTCAGCACACCTGCATCAGCGGCAAGCCTTCAGAAGCAGTTTAAACAGGAGGGCTATTCCGATGCATTCATAATAGCAACAAAGGGTAATCAAAGGATAACTGACCCTGCCCTCTTCAAGAAATAATTACCAGGATGAGATCTCTTTAATTATCAGAAAATTGGAATCTTTTAAGCTTTTGCTCTTATCAAATACGGAAAGAATCTTACGTAAAATACCAAAATAGAGAGCGATATAAAGTAAAAAAGTAACCAGCCAGATAACTGCCAGATTAAACCAGAAAGTATCGATCTTTATATTCCCTATCACCTTGAAAGGAGCGCAATAATGTGCCCGTCCGTTTTTTGCAGTCGGCGGCATAAAGACGGGTTCATATTTCCGGATAATGCGTTTTGGCTTTTCGACCGACTGATCCTTTAAATCACCATTCAGAACAAAAGTGGCCAATCCTTTATTGTAAAAGTCAATTCTCAGACGATCGAGCTTTTCGCTGTCAATCCTGTTACTGGCTATTACCCTGTACAATGAATCTTTTGAACGGAGGGCATTCTTATAGTTTGATCTGAACTTCCGCTCAAGGAATGCCAGGCAGTTTCCTATCTGTTTTAAAGCTGAAGAATCGGGTTTTTTCTCCTCGAAAAGCTTATCAAATCCATCCGGTACTTCATAATTGAGAGCATCAAACATCTCTGTAATATGTACCTGCAATTTTGTAAGATCATTTCTGATTGTATCATTGAAGGTCTTCGCACTTTCACACTGCTGAAGATCTCCTTTCAGGCTATTCACAAGAAATCCGGCACACCAGTTGTTATTGCTTAATTCCGCATCCCAGGGGAAGAACAACCTTTCATATTTGTTATTTTTAAACTGCTCAACTGCCAGAGCCTCATAAGACCATCGGGCCGGCATCAGTTCCCCGATAAAAGGGACATATTCATATGAAGATGCTTTCCTGCTTGTATGAAGCTTTTCGTATTTCACAAGCACCCCGCTGAACAGCAACTGGGGAATGATAATAAATGGGATCAGAATATAAATTGTTATAACAGAATTTAGTGCAGAAGAAAGATTCAGCCCTATCAGGTTTGCGCAGCAGGATGTTGTGAACAGGACACTCCAGTACTGAAATGTCAGCCCTTTTATTCCAAGAATCGAGTTTCCCACAAAAATGAAGGAAATCGTCTGAACTGCAGAGATCAGAAACATCAGGACTATTTTGGAATTGATATAGCTAAACCAGCTCAGGCTAAGAAATGATTCACGTTTAAGGATTTTCCTGTCTTTCAATATCTCTTCCGAACTTATAATAAGTCCCATGAACAGGGCTGTTATAATACACATAAAAATATAAGCTGTCAGGTTGTCATTATCGATGAACCTGTAAGAATCGCCTTTTGAATATCTGGTAAAATATCCCAGTAACAGGGCAAGTAATGGGGCTCCAAGCATGCTGATCAGGATATATTGTCTGTTGGCAAGCTTCGAAAGCAGATCTCTTATAAAAAATATTCCCATTTGCTTCAGCCTCCCCGGGATGCTGTAAATGATCTCAGGCAGTTTCTTTTGCCTCATATTTTCCAGCCCCTGTTTAACCTGGTACTTCTGCCTGAACAGAATCGACCATTCTTCAGGGGCAGTTTTCCTTGCCTGCGTCAGTTTCCCGTTTTCATTCACTATTTTTGCCTCGACTATCTGTAAAACCTGATCGGGATTTATATTCCCGCACCTTATGCATTGATCCTCCCCGGGATTTGCCTGTCTGCTTATGGTTTTAAAGTAAACAACGGCAGCATTTGGATTGCCATTAAATATCAGATATCCTCCCTTGTCAAGAATGATTATTTTATCAAATAATTTAAAGATGTCGGAGCCAGGTTGATGAATATTAACTATTACAAGCTTCCCTTTATACGTCTGTTCCTTAAGCAGGTTGATAACAATCTCCGAGTCGACCGAAGAGAGTCCCGAGGTTGGTTCATCTACAAAAAGGATATAAGGCTCACGCACAAGTTCAAGAGCTATATTGATCCTTTTCCTTTGCCCGCCGCTGATAACTTTATCAAGTGGATTGCCTACCTTCAGATTCCTGATCTCCCACAGATCGAGCTCGGTCATAATCCTGCTTACAATCTTCCTGATCTTTTTCAGGGGGAAGTTGCTAAGACACAGCCTTGCATTGTAATAGAGGTTCTGATAAACCGTAAGCTCATCTATTAGAAGATCATCCTGCGGAATATATCCGATAATACCTTTAAGCCTGTTTTTATCTCTGGCATTATTGATATCATATCCGTTTATAAGTATGTTCCCGCTCCTGGGTTTAATATTGCCATTGAGAATGTTAAGCAAGGTTGACTTTCCGGTTCCGCTGACTCCAAGTATTCCGACCAGCTGGCCTGACTCACCTGAAAAGTCAAAACCATGAATACCGTTTTCACTGTTTGAAAAACGGTAGGTCACATCGCTGGCAGACAGAAAAATCTTTGGCTCAGACTTTGATTCATTGAAATAACCTGTCAGTTCTGAATAATACAGGGTATTTAATCCCTGTCCCTTTATTGTTGATCCGTTATCAAACAAATAAGATTGTCTTGGGAAGATATGCTGACCGTCGAGGTAAAGATTTGAGTCGCCTGTATATCTTAATATGAATGCTTTTGTGCTTGCAGTACTGAGGAACATAAGTTCTCCGGCAAGATTTGGGTTGTAAATATGTTTAGCTTTGCGGAACTTGCAGACCGTATTGCCGTCAATAATCAGAAGCTTATCCTTTTCATGGATTTTTGAAACAGGATCCAGGATATAGCTTTTTATATTCTTATACTCATTTTCCGGAATATTGAGTGCCAGTGCAACAGTCATAAGGAAATCAAGTTCATTCTCAGTTATTTCTTTTCCGTAAGAGATAAAATCAATAAGCTGGATAATAATATAAATTTTTTGCTTCTGGCGGAGCTCTCTGTTAATTCCTTCACATATCCTCTTTATGCGCAATGTCTTAAGTTCCTGGATCTCGTTTCCTCCCGAAGATTCCTTGATTGCCTCCCTGTTTAAGAATAGATCAAGGTATTCGTCAAAAATCCTGATATATTTTTCTATCAGTTCACTGTTAAGATGACGGGCCAGGAATGATTTTACGACATCTTTCTCCCTGGTTGATATTTCATTTATGTTGCCAATATCACTTACAAGGGCAAAGAGCTGCATTAATGCTCTCAGGATAGGCTCACTCATAAACAGGTACTTTAAGGGAGAAAAACCGGTTTTAATTTTCCAAGTTAAACAAAAATCTATTTCCTTCTCCGGATTTATCGGGTTTCCTGTTTTAAATTTCAGATTATATTTGTTATTTATTTAACAATACATACGTCAGATGCTTATTTTACTTGAACACCCGTTACTGACCCATAAGCTCACCCAACTGCGGAGGAAGGAGACAACCACAAAAGATTTCAGGGAAATAATGGAGGAAATTGCCGGATTAATGGCATATGAGGTCACAAAGGACCTCCCGTTGAAAAGTGTGACCATAACTACTCCCATGGCCGAATGTCAGACCAGGGACCTTGCAACAGATATTGTTCTTGTCCCTGTTTTAAGAGCAGGACTTGGAATGGTTGACGGAATAACAAAACTTATACCGACAGCGAGGGTTGGACATATAGGCATGTACCGCGATCACAGAACCCTTGAACCTTTGACTTATTACACTAAATTTCCTGATAACCTTGCTGATGCCATAGTTATGGTTCTTGATCCTATGCTTGCTACCGGTGGCAGCTCAGGATCGGCAATACAGGTACTTAAAGATAACGGGGCAAAAACAATTAAACTTGTATGTGTTGTGGGTGTACCTGAAGGGGTCAAAAAAATCGGACACGATCATCCTGATGTACAGATTTACCTTGCTGCACTCGATGAAAAACTCAATGATAATGGGTATATCCTGCCGGGGCTGGGAGATGCAGGCGATAGACTTTTCGGTACTTCCTGATTGGAGATTAATCTATTTCAGGAGATCGAGTGAGTATTTTATATAAACATCGTTCAACGGACAAAATCCGGTCTTTTTGATTCCCGACTGGCCTTCACCAAGAACATATTTAAGAAATTCAATAATAACCGGATCAGCAGGTTTTCCCAACGATCCAAGAGTCAGTTCCCTGCAGAGCTGATCAGGGAAAAAGCCAAGCCATAAACTTTTGTGAGCTTCTTCAAGATTTCTGAAAGGGACTTCCACCCTGTCGATCTTATTGTCAAAATCAAGATCTACAGGAATTATCTGAATATCTTTCTTCCTTTCACCGGTTGTGATATCAAAAGCGTATGAAAAATTACAAAATCCTATGGCGAGGGGATCTTCCTGGATATTTCTGATCATTTCATCATCCCCGCTGATCCCTATCCCTTTAAGATCAGATGCTTTCTTATACATGAACCCTGCCCATATTTCTGCTGCTCCCGATTCATCAGCCCTTGAATATACAGTAATTTTATCTCTTGCATTTGTATCGAGGATCTCACCCCATGTTACCTGCTTTCCTGAAGAAAAGACCCGTATGAATTCGTCAGGACTTACGCCCTGTTTTAATAATCGTTCAATATGCGGATTTTTTTGGTTTACTATTGGAGCCACGCCATCCTTTGCAACTGAAACCACCCATATACCGGCTTTTGCCTCTTCATCTGTAAGTGGCCTCGATATCATTGCCAGCTGGCACTTTCCCTCAAGAAGGCTTGTGATACCTTCGCCGGTTCCTATTTTTGAAACCTCAATTTTTACACCAGGATGAATACTCATGAATTCATCAGCAAGTTTTAAAATCAGGGGATAGAGAGCATAGGCACCGCTGATTGAAAAGCTTCCTTTGAGTTCACTCTTAACTGTTTTCGCCTGTTTAGTTTTTTTTTTTTTTGTTTTTTTTTTTTTTTTTGTTTGTTGTTGTTTTTTTTTTTTTTATTTTTTTTTGTTTTGTGTTATTTTGTTTTATTTCTCACTCT
>DOTV01000111.1:0-12856 GCA_003520925.1 Bacteroidales bacterium
ATTTCGATCGTGCATCAAAGTTTTTCTTTGGCGGTTTCATTGAGCTCTTTCCTGAAACCTGGTCTCCATTTCTGGATGGAGTAGCAATTACGGCAATCGGCTGGGTATTTTTGTATTTTTTGTATAAGAAGAAGATATTTCTGAAAGTATAACCCCCAAACCCCCCAAGGGGGGCTTAGAATTCTGATATTTTACAAATAATCAAAAAATGAAAAAAATATTAACGCTTTCCATTATTCTCTTTGTTATTAGTTTGATCCCAATTCTATCGCAGACAACTCCCCAAAAAGTAACCGATTCGAACACACCTCTTCATGAACTTCAACCTGATTACAAGGTTCCTTATGGCCCTTCAAAAGCAGAGGATATTACAGCAGTCCTGAACCGTATCTATGTATATCTTGATGCCTCAACACCGGCAAAGGTAATTGACAGCAAAACCAAAGCGGAGCTCAATGATCTTACCAGGCTTACAACGGATGCTGTTTTTAAGCCTGGTGTTTTCAGACTTATCAGCTATGAATGGGGTGTTACATATGGTGCAATGCTCCTTGCAGGAAATGCCACAGATGATAATAAATTCAACGAATATACCCTGAAAAGGATCAGCCTTATTGCAGATATGGCCGGATACTTTAAATCACTTAATCTTGCCTCCACAGCCGGAAACAACCCTGTAAGACCGGTGCTGGATCCGCGTGCTCTCGATGATGCCGGATCGATGTGTGCTGCAATGATAAAGACTTATAATATAACTAAAAGTCGGGCTTTGCGCCCCTATATCGATAACTATATAGACTTTATTTCCAAAAAACAATTCCGCCTTCCGGATGGTACGCTTGCACGGAACCGTCCCCTGCCAAATACTCTCTGGCTTGACGACCTATATATGAGTGTTCCCGCCCTTGCACAGATGGGAAAGCTTACAGGCAATAATGATTACTTTGAGGATGCCTGCGAGCAGATAATCCGGTTTTCTCTGAGGATGTTCAATAAGCAAAAAGGAATATATATGCATGGATGGGTTGAGAGTATGGATCCACATCCTGAATTTTACTGGGCACGATGCAACGGATGGGCCCTGCTGGCAATGACTGAGTTGCTTGATGCCATGCCTTCAGCATATCCCCTTAAAAAAGATATTCTGGAACAGTTTCGTTCCCATGTCAAAGGACTTGTCTCCTTTCAGACTGGAACCGGATTCTGGCATCAGCTGATGGACAGAAATGATTCCTACACTGAAACATCATCAACTGCAATTTTCACCTATTGTATCGCCCATGGCATAAATATGGGATGGCTCGATGCACAGGCCTATGGGCCGGCTGCGGTTCTTGGATGGAATGCGGTGCAGACCAGGGTAAACGGGCAGGGGCAGGTTGAGGGGACCTGTGTCGGTACAGGAATGGCCTTTGATCCTGCATTTTATTATCACAGACCTGTCAATATTGCAGCTGCACATGGGTACGGACCGGTTATCCTGGCCGGTGCTGAGATGCTTAATCTCATTAAAAATTACCAGATTGTAATAAACGATTCGGCAGTGATGTTCTACAAACTGGGAACAGACTGGAGAAATAACAGATAACGCCCCCTGTCCCCCTAAAGGGGGATTAAATATAGTCAAAGTTTTAGCCCCCCTTCAGAGGGGTTGGGGGGCTATCCGGTTTTATCCCGAGCCATAATAAAGCGCCTATTAGCGCAAGTCCGGCCGCCACATGAAGCGCATTTTCCCATCCGATCAAACTGGCGATGATTGGTGTGAGTGCCGGTGAGATCAATCCTCCTATGTTGCTTCCCATGTTCATAATTCCGCCTGCTGTACCGCTTTTATTTCCTGCTATCCTCATCATCATTGCCCAGAAAGGTCCTTCCACACAAAGGATAAGTGCAGTAGCAAAAGCAAGACTTATAGCGGCCATAACTGCACTTCCGGTATGAGCCCCGATCGATATCAGAATCCCTGATAATGCCATTCCTGTCAGAGGGACTATTCTTCTCCCCCATACCGGACCTGATTTTCCTGCAGCCAGACGATCGGAAATCAGCCCGCCAAGTGGAATGGAGACAATTGAAAGCACCCAGGGCAGACTGCTCATCCACGCTCCGCTCAACAGCCCGAAATGCCTTTCCTGGACCAGGTATAGGTAAAACCATGAAACAAAGATATAGCCCACATATCCCTGAAGAGTATAACTGATTGTGAGTAAATAAAAGCTCAGTGAGTTTACATTTCCATTTTTTACTGAAGGTTCAGTTAAATCTGGAGAATTCTGGTCAGACAAAATATAATTGATATGCGGAGGCTCTTTAACACGTATCCATATCAGAGCTATTATCAATGCAGGAATTGCAGAAACAACCAGAGCCGGACGCCATCCAAACAGGACCATGATATTGGAAACCAATGGCGGAGCAAGAGCCGATCCAAGTCCGATGGAAGCGATAACAATTCCGTTGGCCCTCCCCTGGTACTGCGGCACAATCCATTTTGAGACGCCCTGTGCCGATCCCGGATAAGTTGGTGACGCAGTTATTCCGGTAATAAAACGGAAGACCATGAATCCCACCAGAGAAGCAGCTGCAGTTGATTGAAATGGCCCCCGGCCAATGGCGGTCTGCAGAACTGTAATTATAAACCAGAGCCAGGCTGCTATTGACAAGATCCTCCTGGCGCCAAAACGGTCGGCCAGGGCACCCGAAGGGATCTGAAACAGTGCATATCCAAGAAGGAAGGCGCTGAAGATCCTGCCCATCTCTATCTGCGATAATCCAAATTCCTTCATCAGAAGGGGAGCGGCGGTTGAGACATTGACACGGCAAATATAGCCTGCAGTAGCGGTTGCACACAGCATCGCCACAATCGACCATGACCTTGTATCTGATCCTCTCATATTCCCTTATGCATTAAGATCTCTGATGCACCTTTGATTATGTAATCCTTTAATTCCCCGACAGTTTCGAATCCGAATTTCTCATAGAGTTTGCGTGCCCTGTTATTAAATGATGACACACATATAAAAAGATGCCTGGAATTGCTACTGAAAAGATCCTCTGCAAATGAAAGAAGTTTTGTTCCTATACCCTTCCCCCTGAATTCGGGAAAGACTGCTATTGATTTTATGTAAGGAGAGCCGGCCACTCCTTTTGGATCTAGGAGAAGTATTCCTGCAGGCTTTTCTTTCTCAAATGCCAGGTAAAGAAGATATTCAGGATCGTAACAGTTCTTTTTACACTGTTCCTCAGTAATCCGGAGCGTTATCCATGGTTCCGATCCGGCAAGAAGATGAGCTGCAAGATTCTTTTCCTTGTCATCAGCTAAATGAATATCAAAATCTTTCATAAAATTCTTGTCTGTATCTGAAAATCTTTATGGATTCCTCAAAAGTTAAATCAGATAAAAATGAATTCTGTTTTATTATTAGGTAAATTTACAATTACATTACCCAATTTTTAATCATGAATAATAAAATAATCAGGACGTATTTATTATTATTTCTACTCTTATCCCGGGCTTTACCTGCACAGGAACTCACCTGGCCGGAAATAACAAGAGAAACAAGGCCATGGACGAGATGGTGGTGGCCGGGTAGCATTGTTAACCCAGCTGACCTCACAGCTGCAATGGAAAAGTACAGCAGGGCGGGTCTTGGAGGAATGGAAGTTGCAGTAATCTACGGTGTTAAAGGACAGGAAGACAAGTTCATCAACTACCTGTCGCCCAAATGGATGGAGATGTTTACCCATACACTGAAAGAGGCTGATCGTCTGAATATGGGTATAGAGCTTGCCAATGCTTCCGGATGGCCGTTCGGAGGACCATGGGTAGGACCTACAGATGCCTGCAAAAACATTAATTATAAAACCTGGTCATTGAAGACTGGAGAGACTCTGAACGAAAAAATAGAATTAGTTCAGCAGCCCCTCGTTAGGCCCGTCGGGGAGAGGCCTGACATTACCAAACTTAAGGATCCCATAAGTAAAAATGGCAATCTCCAGCTGTACGCGCTCGATCAGATACGGTTTGAAAAACCGCTCCCTTTACAGACATTAATGGCATTTTCTGACAGCGGACAGATAGCAGATCTGACAGGCATAATAACTTCCCAGGGAAAGCTTGAATGGATTGCACCACCCGGTAATTGGACTTTATATGCCCTTTTTGAAGGCTGGCATGGAAAGATGTCGGAGCGCGCGGGGCCCGGTGGTGAGGGAGATGTGATAGATCATTTCTCCGGCAGGGCAATAGATAACTATCTGAAACATTTTGACACAATCTTCAAAGATTATGATCTCCGTTCACTTCGCGGATATTTCAATGATTCATACGAGGTTGATGATGCAACCGGACAGGCAAGCTGGACAAATGATTTCTTCTATGAGTTTAATCTCAGAAGAGGCTATGAACTGAGATATAATCTTCCTGCTCTTTTTCAGAAAGATGAGCCGGACAAAAATGCAAGGGTTCTTTCGGATTACAGGCAGACAATTTCTGACCTTCTGCTAGAAAAATTTACTTCCGGGTGGACCGGGTGGGCTCATAAACAGGGCAAGACAACCCGCAATCAGGCACATGGATCGCCCGGGAACATTCTGGATCTTTATGCCGCGGCTGATATTCCCGAAACTGAAGGGAATGAGATAATAAGGTTTAAGTTCGCATCTTCAGCAGCAAATGTAACAGGGAAAAAATATGCCTCAAGCGAAGCAGCAACATGGCTTAATGAACATTTCTTGTCATCCCTTTCCGATGTCAAAAAAGCCGTCGATCTCTTTTTCATCGGTGGAATAAACCATGTTTTCTTTCATGGTACATGCTTTTCCCCTCAGAATGAACCATGGCCCGGATTCCTGTTTTACGCAGCAGTGGAATTCACACCCTCTAATCCCTTCTGGAACGATTTTAAAGGTCTGAACAGTTACATAACACGGGTCCAGTCATTCCTCCAGCAGGGAATGACGGATAATGATATGCTCCTATATTTCCCGGTTTTTGACAGATATTCCGTTTATGGAAAAGGAATGCTTGAACATTTCGACGGCATAGGTCCGGCATTCGACGGAACATATTTTAAAACTTCAGCAGAGACAATGATTGAAAAAGGATACAGCTATGATTTTGTCTCTGATCTCCAGCTTAAAAACACGCTCTGTAATGAAAGCCTGTTGCAGACAGAAGGAAATGTATACAGTACACTTATCCTGCCCGGGTGCAGGTATATCCCAATTGAGACTTTTACCCAGATCCTGAGACTCGCCAACGATGGGGCTAAAATAATTTTCTATGGAAACCTTCCCGAAAATATTTCCGGATGGGCTAATGTGGAGGAAAAAACTTCTTTTTTTGAAAGAATGAAATCAGGCATAAATTTTACTGCCACAAATAACCCCGAGGTACTAAAAGCCGCATATGGAAAAGGTATGATCCTCACAGGTAATAATCTTGAACAACTTCTGCTGTTTGCCGGGATAGAGAGGGAAAAAATGACAGATCAGAAACTGGCCTATTGCCGACGCCAGACTCAGACCGGAACACTCTATTTTGTAACAAACCGTGGAGAAAACGAGTTTGACGGCTGGATACCGCTTCTGGCAGCTGGCTCATCGGCAGCTATCTTTAACCCGATGGATGGTAAATATGGCCTGGCAAAAAGCAGAGCATCATCAAACGGAGGACTGGAAGTCTATACCAGGCTGAATTCATTTGAATCACTGATCATTAATACATACGATATAAAGCCAAAAGGTAATCTGTATGATTTTTACGATCCCTTATCCTCTCCGAATGTTATTAAAGGCAGCTGGAAAATCGAGTTTACTGAAGGCGGGCCGGCACTTCCTCCCTCCAGGGAGATTCCAGTACCTGTCTCATGGACTGATCTTGGAAACGAAGAATATAAAAGCTTTTCAGGGACAGCACGATATACGATCAATTTTAGCAGACCGGCTGGCAGTGGAGATGCATGGCTGCTTGACCTGGGTAAAGTATGCCACAGTGCGAACGTGACACTTAACGGAAAAGAAATTGCGGTCCTTCCCGGGCCTGACTTTCGGGTTGTCATAAGCAAAAAACTATTAAAAGCCAATAATTCTCTATTGATTAATGTTTCAAACCTGATGGCAAACCGTATTGCCTGGATGGACAAAAACAGCATACAATGGAAAAAGTTTTACAACGTGAACATGGCTGCAAAATTTAAACAGAACAGCAAGAACGGAGTATTCGATGCATCTGCATGGGAGCCAGTTGAGTCGGGACTTATCGGACCTGTGACGCTGACACCTGTAAGGAAGGTCAAATAGCATTTGGCTGTGAGAAGGGACAAAGAATTGAAATCCGTGAAACTTCGTATTAACTCTGTGCAACTCCGTGTTTAACAATGATTTATAATACAATTGATTATGAACCCAACTAAAATGAACCGTCGTCTCTTCCTGAGGAATACCTCATTAGCAGCGGCAGCAGTGACGGTTGCTGGACCAAAAATCCTGGCAGCATCACCAATGGCAGGGAAGAACAATCTTCCCCGCTGGAAAGGCTTTAACCTTCTCGATCTGTTCTCCCCCACCCCGCCACGAAATCCGGGTTCCAATAAAACAACTGAGGATGATCTGAAATGGATGTCCGACTGGGGATTTGACTTCGTAAGGATCCCCATGGCGTATCCCAGGTATCTTTCTTTCGACCGGAGCAGGGATATCACAAAAGATGAAATGCTCAATTTCGATCCTAAAATCCTGGAAGAAATTGACCAGCTGATTTTTATGGCTCACAAGTACAAACTTCATGTGAGCCTTAATCTTCACCGCGGTCCGGGTTATTGCATAAATGCCGGATTTCACGAACCTTTTAACCTGTGGAAAGACAAAGAAGCCCAGGATGCTTTCAATGCACACTGGTCGATGTGGGCAGAACGCTACCGGAATATTTCAACGGAAAAGCTCAGCTTCGATCTTCTAAATGAACCGGCATATATTGAAGATATGAATGACCAGTTTGCGCAGAAGGGACCGGTTCCTGGTGAAATTTACCGAAAGGTTGCCGAGGGAGCCTCAGCGGTAATCCGGAAAGCCACCAGGGACCGTCTTATTGTTGTTGACGGAAACAGCGGCGGGAGCAATATAATTCCGGAACTGACCGATCTTAACCTTGCACAAAGCTGCAGAGCCTATTATCCTCATTATGTTTCACATTATCAGGCATCGTGGGTATGGAAAGACCCTTCACAGGCTCCAATGCCGGTCTGGCCCGGGACCATCGATGGCAAACAGTTCGGCCGTGCACAGCTTGAAGAATTCTACAAGCCATGGATAGGGCTAGTTGAAAAGGGAGTTGGTGTCCACTGCGGCGAAGGCGGATGCTACAATAAAACTCCTCATCCTGTTTTTCTTGCCTGGTTCGGTGATATACTTGATATTCTGACTCAGCACAAAATAGGTTACGCTTTGTGGAATTTCAGGGGCGATTTCGGCATTCTCGATTCGGGAAGAAAAGATATTGAGTACACTGACTGGTACGGTCATAAACTTGACAGCAAGCTGCTGGAACTGCTTAAAAAGTATTAAGAAGGCGTTAAGGCATAACGGCATAAAGGCGCAACGGAACAAAGGCAAAACAAATAAGCTCCCCTCCTAGGAGGGGGCCGAACGTAAAGAAATTGCCCTGTGGGCAATTTTAGGGAGGAGCCAGCCTGCAGGGGAGACATGTCGTGGTGTTGGGGGTGGGTTTTTCAGTCAGTCAGTGTCTGATAAACCATCGCCTTGAATTTACTCTGAATCTCACCATGGCTCAGAGGGACCTGCTGCATAAACAGAAGACCGACAAGCTTTTTCTCCGGGTCGGCCCAGTAAGTGGTAGCGAAATAGCCTCCCCAGGCAAATGATCCTTCGGAAATCCCAAGTATTGCCTGACCTCTTTCTGTAGTTAATTCGAAGCCAAGGCCGAATTTATCAACACCCAGGTTTAAGTCACCTATCTGATTTGAAGTAATCAGTTCGACAGTACGGCTTGAAAGAAGTTTTTTTCCATTGTACTCCCCTTTGTTAAGAAGCATCTGAAGAAAGACCGCATAGTCCATTGTCGTTGAACTCAGACCGCCTCCACCTGAGAAATAAACACCTTTTGCCAGGGGATAATTTACCATATCCTGTGGCATCTGTACCACTTTATGATCTGAATTTTCGGTAATTACCTTTACAAGCCTGCTTTTCTTATCTTCCGGAAGATAGAACCAGGTGT
Source organism: Bacteroidales bacterium (assembly GCA_003520925.1). Classification (GTDB taxonomy): domain Bacteria; phylum Bacteroidota; class Bacteroidia; order Bacteroidales; family VadinHA17; genus LD21. Next base: position 8,240 of record DOTV01000111.1, read on the forward strand.
CCGTCATCTCAAGCGGATCGAAGATCCGGCTTTTAAGATACTTATCAAGCTTTTCTCCGGAAAGAATTTCAATAAGGTAGCCGACCACGTCAACATTAAGGCCATAAGTAAATCTTTCACCCGGCTGATGGACAAGCGGCAGCTTTCCAAGTATTTTAATATCATCCCCGATTGTCACTTTTTCATTACCGAAACCTCCCGTAAAACCGGCTTTCGCATAGATAGCCTTCATGGTAGGTGAACCGATTCCGGCATAGTCTATCCCAGAGGTATGGGTTAAAAGATCGCGAATAGTAACTTCACGCTTTGCAGGGACCGTTGTAAATGTGGTATCCTTTACATTGAACTTGTCGAGAACCTGAGGACTGGCAAACTCAGGAATGTATTTCGAAACGGGATCATCAAGAAGGAACTTCCCCTCTTCAAACAACATCATTAAACCTATGCTGACTATGGCTTTTGTCTGTGATGCAATCCTGAAAATATTGTCGGTCTGCATCGGCATTTTAGTTTCCAGATCGCTTACCCCAAATGCTCTGTTATAAATAATTTTCCCGTCGCGTGCTATAAATCCGACTGCTCCTGCAATCCAGCCATTGTTAATGCTTTTTATCAGCATTGTGTCAATCCGGTTAAGACGTTCTGAAGAAACCCTGACCGACTCAGGGGTGGATACTCTTAATTGATTTTCAGTTCTTTGTGAACATGACCCAGCTAAAAACATAACCAGAATCAACTGAAGGAAAAGTGCTTTTTTCATAGGTTATTAATTTTAAATTTATTTAATCGGGGGTGTTCTAAAATTCAAATCCATTAACAGCAAAGGTCGCTAAAATATTTATAAAGTTCGCAAAGAGCTAATTGCTAATGTTTTGGCTTTGCGTTCTCTGCGATAGCTCTGTGTGCTTTGCGGTTAAAGAGACTTTTCAACGTCCCAACTACTATTTAAGCTTATATACTTCCGATCCAGCTAACAGGAAGCATCCCAACCCGAAGTCCTCAAAATTCGGAACAATATCATATCCGACAGGCTGGCTGTCGGATGGCTGTTTCCCTGTTCCCTGAACATATCCGAGAAATCCATTCGGATGAAGAGCCTCATTAACAAGACCGTTCCATGCTTTGTTTACTACAGGAAGATATTTTTTTCTGCTTATCAGTCCTTTGTTGATACACCATGCCATACTGTATGTAAACATTGCCGTCCCCGTTAATTCTTTACCTCCAAAGTTCGATGGATCAAGAAGGCTTACATTCCAGAAGCCATCTTCACGCTGAACCGTTGCAAGGGTTCTGAACATCTCATCCAGTGTTTTCAGATACTCTTTTTTGTATGGTGAATTTACCGGCAGGAACTCCATCGTTCTCACCAGGGCGGCTGCCACCCATCCGTTGCCTCTCGACCAGTAACACCCTTTTCCGTTTGGCTCAGCGTAAGGAGGATCAAAGTCTTTGTCACGCCACCATAAATGATCTTTGGAACTGTAAAGGCCGGCTGTGCCGTGCTTTAGTTTTGTGAAGAGATACATTTCATGAGCCCTGTCAAAATATCTGTTGTCACTAAAAATATACCCCAGCCTGGCAAATACCGGCATGGACATATGAATTGCATCTATCCAGCTCCAGTCATCGACCTTATCAGTCAGGAGCATATTATCTATGCAGGCTTTAATATCTTTTATCCTCTCTTCTTTCGAAGGATCCATAAGGTACAGGTCGATATATGTCTGACCGCAGCACTGATCGTCCCCATTGCGGGTCTGAATCCCGTTACGTAATCCCCATTTGTGAAATTCTCCCCAGGTTACTGCATAATTCAGGTATGCCGGATCAGGATCAAGCTTATAAAGAGCCATCAGTCCTTCATAATAGGTTCCGCGTGTCCATATATTGCTTGGGCGTTCCCGCTCGGTTACTATAGGTTTTCCGTTATCAGGCCAACTCTCCATGAAGTATTTGTTGGCCAGTACCATGGCTGACAAGGTTCTTTCCTTCGGAAGTGACTGGGAAAAAATATAAGGAAAGTAAATGAGACTGATTAATAACAGGATGCTGAATCTATTCATTGTTGGTTACCTTTTTTAACAGCAATCCGGTCAGGTTCTCCGCAGCCTTTCTGTTTTCGAAGCTTGTGGGCAGTCTGTCATGATCGATATATTCATTGTAAATCCATGGATCACCTATTGCAAACACATAACCCTTTCCGAAGGTGTTTTCTGCGATAAGTACCTTTCCATTTTCAGTAAGGATTGCCTTTGCATTTCCCATCAGGCTTATATTGGAAACCTCCTTGATATATATCTTCAAAACTCCATCGAAAAGCGGATGATCCGTGAATTTTGTACTTGCTCCCATCTCAAATTCAGTTCCCGTTACCGGGTGAAGAGTAACATGGTTGAAGATCATCCCGAAGTTTTTCATTAGCCTGTTAAGGTGTGTGAACTCACAGTTTGGTGCATCGTTTGCAAGAACAGCCAAGACTCCCCCTTTCTTAACCCACTTTTTTATTGCCTTAATATCGTCAGCCATCAGGTAATTAGGTGATTTTGACTCAGTTGTAGTATCTGGGTCGACAATTATATAAACATCAATGGCTTTGAGAACAGGGGTAGAGGGCTTTCCTACAGTTGTGATTTTTGCTCCTTTCGTTGAAAATATCTCGCCCCACCTCGAATATCCGCTCCATTCCGTATCGGTCCACAGGTAATGATATGGCTGGCCGGTTTTTGTATTTTTCTCACGGTTAAACCAGTTATCCAGTCCGACAACCGGCTGGGATAATAAATTCTGTGTAATAAAGATGAGGAACAGAATCATAATTATAGGAAACTGACACAAGTGCTTGTTAAGGATTTTCATATTCATCAGGGTTTATTCTTCAAAAATAAAAAACATTACTGATGAATTACAGATAATATCTGAATTTCTGATTTCAATGATATGATGAAATCAGAAATTTAATCATTAAATGATTTTTACCTCGAACGACATCTGATTACACGGAGCTAATCGTCCCCAACGGAGCGGTTGAAAAAGTCTTTACATTTTGTGTTGCCCCTTAATCCCCTAAAGGGGACTTAGGGATAAATAGGCATTTACAAACCCCCTTTAGGGGGTAGGGGGCAAAACTCTGTGTGACTCTGTGGTTTAAAAACATCAAAACAGTCACTTTTTTAAATATATTTGAAATGATATTAGTCTAAAAATGAAAACAAAGAAATCTATGAAAAACCTTTCCGGCCTCTGTTTAATAATGTTTTCTGTAATTATTTCAGGATGTAGCAGTGATAAGCCATGGGAAAACCTTGTTCGTAAAGATCTTAGCAACTGGATCGAGCTTAACGGAACTGCCCCTTTTGAACTTAAAAATGGTGAAATAACAGGCACGACTGTATTTGAATCTCCTAACTCTTTTCTTTGTACAAAAGAAAAATACGGCGATTTTATTCTTGAATTTGATACCTGGTTTGACCCGCAGATGAATTCCGGGGTTCAATTCAGAAGCGAAAGCCTGCCAGATTACCAGGATGGCAGAGTCCATGGATACCAGGTCGAGATGGATCCTTCGTCACGCTCTTGGTCGGGTGGCATATATGACGAAGCCAGGAGAGGATGGCTGTATACTCTTGATAAGAATCAGGAAGCAAAAAAAGCCTTAAAAGTCGGAGACTGGAATCACTACAGGGTTGAAGCAATCGGCAATTCAATAAGGACCTGGGTTAATGCAATTCCCTGTGCAGATCTTATAGACGCGATGACTCCAGAAGGATTCATTGCTCTCCAGGTTCACTCGGTCGGGAATGATTCCTCAAAGATTGGTTTACTTGTTAAATGGAAGAATATCAAAATAATAACTAAGGATGTGGAAAAATATGCCACACCTTATGAACCCGTCATACCTCAGATCAGTTTCCTGGACAATCTCCTCACTGAAAGGGAAAAAGCGGATGGATGGAAACTTTTATTTGATGGCTCGTCGCCGGAGGGTTGGGTGAATGCAAAAACGATGAATTTTCCTGCAAGCGGATGGAATATCAGCGATGGAGTTCTGTTTGTTACTCCTGAAACAAGGAAAACAGGCGAAGGCGGGGATATTGTATCAACCGGGAAATTCAGAAACTTCGAGCTCTCCGTCGATTTCATATACACAAAGGGAGCAAACAGCGGAATAAAATACTTTGTAGATATTGAGGCAGAAAACGGATCGCTTGCATCTATAGGATGCGAATACCAGGTTCTTGATGACCGGAACCATCCTGATGCAAAGGCAGGTTTTGCAGGGAACAGGACACTTGCCGGTCTATACGACCTTATAGCTCCCGTTTACAAGCGGGATAACGGAGAAAACCAGTGGAACCGGGCCGGAATAATCGTCAACGGCAAAAAGGTTCAGCATTGGCTTAACGGATTTATGACAGTTGAGTACGAAAGGGCAACTCCTGCCTGGCGGGAGCTGGTTGCCACGAGTAAATTCAAACCGGTAAAAGGATTCGGAGAAGCGACGGAAGGCAGGATCCTGTTGCAGGATCATGGCAATAAGGTCGGATTCAAAAATATCAAGATAAGGGAGATTAAATAACGACGCAAGACACAGGATACACGACACAGGGTTTTCCT
>DOTV01000111.1:13120-34433 GCA_003520925.1 Bacteroidales bacterium
GTCGTGAGTCGTGAGTCGTGAACCATATGTCTATTCCCATATTATTACTACCTTTGATCTGAGTTTGTTTTGCAATTGTTTACATGAGTTTATTCACATAAAATCGGATATCATGAAAAACCTTGTGATGCTTTTAATAATTTCAGGATGTTTCGTGTATTTTTCCTGCAGCGAAAAAGAATCCGAACGGTTCAGACTTCTTACCGACCCAACATGGGTAACCGACAGTCTGCTGGCAAACGGTGTCAATGCTGGCGGAGCAGGCGGACTTCTTACAAAGTTCGTAGGCGATGCAAAATTCGAAAAAGACGGGACCGGATCTTTCGGCAAATATATCGGGACCTGGATGTTCAATGTCGATGAAACCGAACTTGTCATTAAGTCAGATTCCCTGCCCGTAACTTTAATTGCTGATATAAAAGAGCTGACTGCCAACTCATTGAAACTTACAACAGTTCTTCCGAATCTTCAGGATCTCCAAAACCCGTATAATATCAGGATGACTTTCAAGGCAAAATGATGCGCTACATCATTACAGCCATATTCCTTCTGTTTGCTTCAGCTGTTTATAGTCTCCAGAATCAGGGTATTATAAGAGGAAGAGTTACTGACCGGAATTCAAACGAACCACTTCCGGGAGTCTATATTATCTATGGAAAACATCTCGGCACTACAAGTGACGAAAACGGCTTATTTCAAATCAATACTACTTCAGGAAAAATATCCGTCACATTTCAGTTTATTGGTTACGAACCTGTTACGAAGGACATTGTAATCCGGCCGAATGATACTACCGCACTGGATATCGCTATGGAAATGAAAATCCGTGAAATCGACCAGATTGTGGTAAGCGCCGACAAAATTGAAAAAAGAGTTTCTGAGCTTTCCGTTTCTATGGATATCATCAAAACCTCTTTCCTGTCGGAAAACCATATTACCGATGCCCAGGAGATCATAAACAGGACCCCTGGTATTGAGGTGATGGACGGTCAGGCTTCGGTGAGGGGAGGAAGCGGGTTCAGCTATGGAGCCGGGAGCCGGGTTCTGGCACTTATCGACGGACTTCCAATGCTGTCGGCCGATGCGGGAAACATTAAATGGCAGTATATGCCTATGGAAAACCTCGCCCAGATAGAAATTATTAAGGGTGCATCATCAGTCCTCTATGGTTCATCAGCTCTTAACGGAATAATAAATTTCCGTACAGCCGATGCAACAAACATTCCGATAACTCAATTTTTTACTGAAGCAGGCATTTATGATAACCCAAAAAACAAAAAATGGATCTGGTGGGATACTCCGAGGATCTTTTCAACAACTTCATTTTCTCATCTCCAGAAATTCGGTAAAACTGATTTCGGGATAGGAGGAAACTTGTTCATCGATGAAGGTTACAGGAGGCTCAATGGTGAAAAGCTGGCAAGGATTAACCTGAAAATAAAACACTTCAGCGACAAAATCAAGGGACTCAATTATGGTTTGAGCGTGAATTCTGGTTACAACACTAAAAAAGATTTTGTCCTGTGGGAAGACGCTGAAAACGGAGCTCTGAAACAGTCGCCTGCAACAGCAAATGAGTATCATGGTACATTTCTGACCATCGATCCATTCATTTCATTTAAGAAGTCCGGCCGGTTCCAGCACGACCTTAAAATGCGTCTGCAATCAACTCTTAACCGGCTGCCCGAGAGTGAACAGAACAACAGTGATGCGGTCTCACTTTATGCCGAATATCAGCTTTGGTACAGACTGCTTGATATACTTGATCTTACTGCAGGCTTGTCGGAAAATTACAGCAAGGTTAATTCAAATTTTTTTGGTGATCATTCGGGATTTAATATCGCAGGTTTCACCCAGTTTGAAATCAGACCCATTAAAAGGCTAAAGGCAGTTGCGGGTTTAAGAGTCGAAAATTACTCACTTGACGGCATTAATGATAAGTTAGTCCCCATCGTAAGGGCCGGGCTGAACTGGCAGGCAGCTGAGTTTACTTTTCTGAGAGCATCGTTCGGGCAGGGTTACCGTTTCCCTTCAATAGCTGAAAAATTTGCCTCAACTACAATCGGATCAATCAGAATAATTCCAAATCCCGGCATCCTGCCGGAATCTGGCTGGAGCACTGAAGCCGGTATAAAACAGGGGATTCTGTTTGGAAATATTTCCGGACAGGCCGATCTTTCAATCTTCCTGCTTCAGAACTCAAATATGATTGAATACATGTTCGGTCTCTATGCCGAGGGTCTTGGTTTCAGGGCCACAAATGTAGAACAATCGCGTGTTTACGGCCTGGAAACTGAACTTCTTTTATCACGCTCCTTTGGGAAATTCCAGACTGTACTTACCGGCGGTTATACGTTCACTTATCCGGTGGAATTCAACAGTCGCACAAATCAAAATACAGATGTCTACCTTAAGTACAGGAGAAAACACTCAGGAATACTTTCGCTTGATACCAGATGGAAGAGGTTAAATCTTGGAGTAAGTCTTTACATTAAATCGAAGATCCTGAATATAGATGATGTTTTCATTACAACCGGCATCCTCCCCGGGTTTGACGATTACTGGGCTGGTCATAATACAGGCTACGGTATGCTCGATGCGAACTTTGGCTTTAAAATAAATGAAAAATACACTCTTTCCCTTGCTGTTAAGAATTTAACAAACACTGAATACATGGGTCGACCAGGTGACATCCAGCCACAGAGGAATTTCAGTTTGAGGTTTTCAGGAAAAATATAGAACCTCACCCCCTTGAAGATTTCATGTACTCACCCCCTTGTTTTCCCCCTCTCTGCTTCGCAAAGAGGGGGAATTTACTACTTTTCAATATATTAAGCCCCCTCTTTACTTTGTAGAGAGGGGGTTGGGGGTGAGTACATGTAGATTAGAGTTGAGGCTGCTTGAAAAGGTCAAAAAGTACAATAATTACTATCTTCATCCTAAAATCTTTTAATAATGAGTACTAACTTCCCACTCAAAATCGGCCTTTTCGGCATTGGCCTTGATGCATATTGGCCTCAGTTCGAAGGTCTGAAAGAACGTCTTGAAGGATATCTTGAATACGTCGGCAGAAAGCTTGAAAGTTATGACGCAGGAATAGTAAACCTGGGACTTATTGACAATCCGGTGTCGGCATTGGAGGCAGGTCATAAATTCAAACAGGCAGATGTTGATATTATTTTTCTCCATGTCACCACTTATGCACTTTCATCCACAGTTCTTCCGGTAGTGCAAAGGGCAAAGGTTCCGGTTATAATCTTAAATCTTTCGCCTGAAAAAGCAATTGACTACAGGTCTTTTAATAAATTAAATGACAGGACGAGAATGACCGGTGAATGGCTGGCAAATGTTTCGGCATGCCCTGTTCCCGAAATAGCAAATGTGTTCATCAGAGCCGGTATTAAATTTCATCAGATTACAGGAGTATTGCATGGCGAAACAGAGGTCTGGAATGAAGTCAGTGAATGGATCCATGCAGCTTCAGTTGCCAATAAGATGGCGCATAACAGGCTGGGTTGTATGGGACATTATTACGGTGGCATGCTTGATGTTTACACAGATCTCATTCTTCAGCTGACATCCTTTGGCGGTCATATCGAAATGATTGAGGTGGAAGAACTGACAGAACTCAGAACAGAAGTAACCACCAAAGAAATCAATGACCGTGTCATGCTGTTTTACAGGGAATTCGACATTGATGACAATTGTTCTGAAACTGATTTGAAACAGGCAGCCCGTACCTCTGTAGCGCTCGATAAACTGGTTGAAAAACATGACCTTGGATCGATGGCATATTATCACTGCGGCACAGGTGTGCAGGAGAATGAGGATGTCATCAGTTCGATTATCCTGGCCAATTCATTGCTGACCTCACAGGGGATTCCTGTAGCCGGAGAGTATGAGATAAAGAATGCACAGGCTATGAAGATAATGGATTGCTTCGGTGCCGGAGGTTCTTTTACTGAGTTTTATGCCCTCGATTTTAAGGATGATATTGTTCTGATGGGCCACGACGGTCCGGGGCATCTGGCAATAGCAGAAGGAAAAACCAAAGTAAAACCGCTCGATGTGTTCCATGGAAAAGTAGGAAAAGGATTATCCGTTGAAATGTCCGTAAAACATGGGAAAATTACCTTATTGTCAGTCGTGCAAAAAGCTGATGGAAAATTAATGCTTCTAACGGCCGAGGGAGAATCAGTTCCGGGGCCGATCCTTGAGATAGGGAATACAAACAGCCGCTATAAATTTCCGATTGGCGTAAAGAACTTCGTCAACACATGGAACAGTTTTGGTCCGGCACATCACTGCGCCGCAGGAGTAGGGCATATAGCTTCCAAAATAAAGAAATTAGGTGATTTGCTTAATATTGAAGTTGTTCAGGTCTGCTGATCTTTAAACCACTGATTAACACGGCGTTTTATGGAGTTTCACGGTTATAAACTCCGTGCTACTTCGTGTAACTCTGTGTATCTCCGTGGTTAATGGATCTCATATTGGAATTTATCCAAACCTGGAAAACTGATAATCTGAATTGAAAATCAATAATTAGTATCTTTATTTTATTAAATTTTTATAATCTTATTGTCTATGAAACCTCTTAAAAATCCATTCGCGCCAAGTCTCCTGGTATTTGTATTATTGATTTTAAGCAATTCCTGCAAAAAGAGTATTGTGAACGAAGTCAAAATCAACGATTTTGCATCTTTATCAGCTGAATTCAAATCACCTCCTGCAGAATATACCACAGCTCCTTTCTTTGTCTGGAATTACAGGATCACAAAAGAGGAAATAGATAAATTCCTTCAGGACTTCAAAAACCAGGGAAGCAGCCAGGTTTTCGTTCACCCGCGCCCCGGACTTATAACAGAATATCTTGCCGATGAATGGTTTGATCTTTTCAGATACACTGTCGATAAAGGCAAGGAGATGGGTATGAAAGTATGGATCTATGATGAAAACTCATATCCAAGCGGATTTGCGGGCGGACACGTTCCCGATCAGATGCCGGAATCATATAACCAGGGTCAGGGATTAAGAATGACTATGACAGATGTGCTTCCTGATACTGCAGGCAAGTTTTATCTTTGCCTGAAAGAGGTAAACGGGGCTTTCAGCGATATTACTTCTTCCCTCGATACTGAAGTAGGGGAAATGGGAAAATACTACCTCTTCTCGAAAACATTCAACGGAAAAAGTGACTGGTATGGCGGATTTTCTTATGTCGATCTCCTTTATCCGGGAGTAACGCAAAAATTTCTTAATGTGACTATGCCAGGTTATGAAAAATCAATTGGCAGTGAGTTGGGATTAACCGTTCCCGGAATTTTTACGGATGAGCCTCAGATAAGCTCCCCTGGAGGTATCAGATGGACACCCGACCTGTTTGAAGTCTTTCAGAATAGATGGCATTATGACCTCAGGACTCAGCTCCCATCCCTGTTTGCGGAGGTTGGTGACTGGAAGAGAGTCAGACATAATTATACGCAGACTCTGCTTCAGCTTTTCATCGACAGATGGGCAAAACCCTATTATGAATACTGCGAAGGGAAAGGGTTGAAATTTACCGGACATTACTGGGAACATGAATGGCCCAGTATGAGGAACGGAGGCGATAATATGGCTATGTATGCATGGTTCCAGATGCCCGCTATCGATATGCTCTTCAATCAATGGGACGACTCAACAGCAAGAGCTCAGTTTGGCAATGTAAGATCTGTAAAAGAACTGGCCAGTGCTGCAAACCAGACCGGAAGGCAGAGGAAGATGAGTGAAACTTATGGAGGCTCAGGCTGGGAACTGACCTTTGCAGAGATGAAACGCAACGGGGACTGGGAATATGCCCTTGGCGTAAACCTTATGAACCAGCATCTTACATACTTCTCTTTAGCCGGAGCCAGAAAATATGATTACCCTCCTTCATTTGATTATCATGAGCCATGGTGGGAAAATTATAAATATATTAATAATCATTACGCAAGGCTTTCATTGGCACTCTCTGCCGGAAAACAGATAAATGACATACTGGTCCTTGAACCTACAACATCTGCCTGGTTATATGACTCTTATAATGCAAGGAATAAGAAAGTAACTGAGATCGGTCAGGCATTTCAGACATTCATAACAACACTCGAAAAGAACCAGGTTGAATATGATCTGGGATCTGAAAATGTAATTAAGGATAAGGGATCGGTCAGTAACGGGAAATTCATTGTCGGCCAGTGCAGCTATTCAACTGTCGTTATCCCTCCCATGATGGAGAACCTCGATCTGGAAACATATAAACTTCTTGAAAGATTTGTTTTTAAGGGGGGCAGGGTTATTGCTTTTTCTCTTCCCTCTCTGGTTGAGGGTGCCCCAAGTAAAGGTTTAGGTGATTTTTTGTCAAAAGCAGCCGGTAAGATTATTCAGATACAGGATCTGACGCCGGAAGTGATAAGTAATTATTTCTCAGACAAAAACTTAAGTTTTTCGGGTCTTACCGGCGGTAATCTTTATCATCACAGGAGAACTCTGCCTGACGGTCAGATACTGTTCCTGTCTAATTCAAGTCTCTCTGATTCACTCAGGGGAACTGTTAGAATCAACGGGGCTGATGCAATTGAATTGAATAGTGTCTCTGGTGAAATCAAAAGCTATCCCGTTGCCAGGGAAGGTGAAGAATTAAGTTTCTCGGTTGACCTCCCACCTGCCGGAAGTCTTCTTCTCTATGTCCCTGATTTACAAAAGGAAGGGTTTTCTGCACCGGCAGTTCTAAAAAACAAGGAAATTATACCTGTTTCTTCACCTTTGCTTGTCACCCGTGACAATGACAATGCATTAGCGATCGAATTCTGTGATCTTCAGCTTGGAGGTGAACTGACTAAAGATCTCCATACATATAATGCTTCTGATAAAGTATATAAGAATTTTGGTTTTAAAAACGGCAATCCATGGAACACTTCAGTACAATTTAAAACCAGGACTGTTGACCGCGATACTTTCGGAACAAATACAGTATTCTCAGTCACTTATCATTTCGATATAAAGAGTGGTTTTGATTTCTCCTCCCTGAAAGCAGTTGTTGAGAGACCTGCACTTTGGAGTGTCTCCCTCAATGGGATTGAAATACGGCCTGAGCCCGGTAAGTGGTGGCTCGACAGGGAATTTGGGGTTTTTAACATTGGGAATCTTACTAAGAAAGGTGATAACACCTTAACCCTTAAAGCAAACCCCATGAAAATTCATGCCGAAATTGAACCTGTTTATATTACCGGGGATTTTTCCGTTTTGCCATCGGAAAAAGGGTGGACTATCGGACCTTCTGTTAAAAAGTTAACAACCGGAAGCTGGAAGGACCAGGGAATGCCTTTCTACTCCTGGGGAGTTAATTATATCAGGGAATACAATATTGAAAAGCCCGAAGGCAAATACTTCATCAGGCTTAATAACTGGAGCGGGACTGTTGCTGAAGTATTTGTTAATGAAAAACCAGGACCTGTCATTGCCTTTCCCCCGTATGAATCGGATATTACAGGTTTAGTGGGCACCGGATCCAACAAAATAAAGGTAAAGGTAATTGGAAGTCTTAAAAACCTTTTAGGTCCGCATTTCAATAATCCCAAGCCAGGTCTGGTTTCACCAGGCTCCTTCAGGAATGTAAATTCATATCCGCCAGGAAAAGATTACCAGCTTCTTAATTACGGGTTAATGGATGAGTTTACCGTGTTACAGAAAAGATAGGCGTCAGGCTTCGGGCGTCGGGCATCAGGCCTTATTTAGACCGATACTTTATTAATGACGTCAGCATTGCACTTATTTGCTCACAATCTGTTTCGAGAGAAGAATATTGATTTTCTGTTAAATAACCGATTTCCTTACCGATTAATAACTGAGTTCTCAGCTCAGCTACAGAGCCTCTGGCGATATAGAAATGTCGTATACCCTGTTTATCAGTATCGAGATTATCTCCCTCAGCTATATTAGATGGTACTGATATAGAAGCTCTTCTTATCTGATCCTTCAATCCATAATCCTTAATAAAAGCTCCTTCTTCTGTTAGTTTGTAAATGTTGACAGCAAGATCTTTTGAATGAAGCCATACCTTTAATTCCTTAAAATTTCCCATATTGCAGCATTTTAATTAAAGACACATATTTATTTCCGCAAACTAATTTAGTGAATAATTCCTGTTCTGCCAATTTTTTCTTGCCTGTTGCCTGATGTCTGACGCCTGTCGCCCCATTTTTCGAATAGCCTTAAAAGACCTTACAATTGATTAGATATCAATATACTATTTTAGACTTATTTGGAGAAATCAAATATTTTTCTACATTTGCGATTCTTTTGTTCTTTGAATCATCAAATAAATTTATTTAAAAATCAAGGGAGTATGAGCTAATCCTTTCAAAAAATGCAGGTATTTCCCAAGTTTTAAACTTAAAATTTACCCTATGAGAAAAATTTTAACATTCGTTTCGGCAACATTGATCACCGGCAGCATATTTGCCGGAGGACTGGTCACCAATACCAATCAGAGTGCTTCCTGGGTCCGCCTTCCGGCCAGGGATGCATCTACAAATATTGACGCAGTCTATTTCAATCCTGCAGGCGTTATGAAACTGGATAACGGATTCCACTTTTCATTATCCAACCAGACAATCTCCCAGAATAAGGAGGTTGAGAACTTTTATACAGGACCGGGCGGTGCTTACGGTCTGAATGAAAGTCTCTACAAAGGGAAAGTCTCAGCACCCATTTTCCCAAGTGTTTATGCAGCTTACAAACTGGACAAGTTTGCCATTTCATTAGGATTTAATCCCATCGGAGGCGGTGGCGGAGCAAAATTTGAAAAGGGACTCCCTTCATTTGAGCTTGCTGCTTCAGATCTGGTTCCTTCACTTGCTGCAAAAGGAGCAAAGGCTTACAGACTAGAAACTTCCTTTGAAGGCACATCTGTTTACTTCGGTTTCCAGGGCGGAGTTGCATATAAAATAAACGACTATATTTCTGTGGCGGCAGGAGTAAGATATGTTACAGCAAAGAATACCTATAACGGTTATCTAAGGAACATTGAGATAAATATGGGAACAGAGGCTACACCGGTATGGACAAGGGCTGATGCCATTATGACCGGAATTGCAGGCCAGGCAAACACAGCAGCTACAAGCACAACAGCACTCGTAGGTGCCGGTGCCGGAGCTCTTACCCTTGCACAGGCAGAAGCAGCATCAATAATAACAACCGCTCAGAGACAGGCTCTTGAAGGTGCTTTGGCCGGATTCGGTTCCCCGACTTCAGTAACAATATCCCAGGCTGATGTAGTATTCAAGGGCGCCAAGGCAAAATATACAGCAACTGCGGCCCTCCTTGGCAACCAGGAAGCTGATGTTGAACAGACCGGTTCAGGCTACACTCCCTTCTTCAGTGTTAATATTTCACCGACTGAGAATATTAACATAGGTATTAAATATGAGATGGCTACAAAACTTGAACTTGAGAATAAAACCACAAAGGATTTCACAACAGGATTTACAGCCGAGGGTGTTCCCGTAACAATGTTCCCCAATGGAGAAAAAATAAGGAACGATATGCCTGCAATGCTTTCTGTTGGAGTTGATTTTGGTGTTACCTCAAAATTGAATGTATCAGCCGGAACTCACTACTATTTTGATAAAACAGCAAATTACGGCCATAAACTTAACGGGGTCTATGTCGACAATTCAATAATAATTGATAAGAATTTCTATGAACTTGCAGGCGGACTTCAGTATAAGCTGAACAACTTTATCCTTTTAAGCGGTGGTTACCTCTACGCCAAAACCGGTGTAAATGATAACTATCAGAGCGACCTCACTTACAGTCTTACATCACATACAGGCGGGATTGGAGGTGCAATAAACATCCTGGATAATCTTCAGCTTAATGTCGGATTTGCATATACCATCTACCAGAAGGGTGAAAAAACAATTAATCATCTGTTTTCTGCAACAGGTTCAACAATACCTGCAAAGGAAACTTACTTCAAGGATACTATGGTTATAGCAGCAGGTATTGATCTTCATTTTTAATACGCAACAATAACAATCTAAAAGAGGCTGAAAAACATTCAGCCTTTTTTTTTGATATGAATCAATTTATTTCCAGTCAGAATTTCTGTACTTTGTATAATTATTATCGTACAAAGTGTAACAGAAATGAATACAAAAACTGCATTTATACCTATCCTTCTTCTCTCACTGCTTCCGGGATGCAGGGAAGGAAAGAACAACACCCGGACAAGTGAAGCTCAGATTCCTGTAAAGACTTCTGAAATAGAAGCTTCAAAAACGCTGAAAGAGATTTCCCTGAGCGGCAATATTGAAGGTTTTAAAACTGTGAGGCTAGGATTTCTTGTTGCCGGGAAAATCAACTTTATTTCTGTAAATGAGGGCCAGATGGTCTCTGAGGGGGAGCTCCTTTCAAGCCTCGATCCGACTAACTATGCTATTGCAAAGGAGCTTGCCGATATACAGGTGAACCAGGTGCAGGACGAGTTCGACCGGCTTAAGCTGATGCACGATAACAATAGTTTGAGTGAAAGCGATTTTGCCAAAATAAGTTATGGTCTGCAACAGGCAAAAGCCCAGCAAAAGCTGCATACTAAGAATCTGGAGGACACTAAACTCTATTCACCAATCACTGGAGTACTACTGAAGAAGCTGTGCGAAACCGGAGAAATCACCGGAACCGGGATCCCTCTTTTTGTTGTTTCAGATATCCGGAGAATCAAGGTAAGTGCTTTTATTCCGGAGAGTGAACTGAAATATATAAAGCCCGGCCAAACTGCAAGAGTTTTTATTCCCGCTCTTGGTAATACCTTCGACGGCAAAATAACAGAAGTGGGTTCAGCCGCGGATGTTGCATCAAGAGCGTTTTCAGTCAAAATAGAAATTGAAAACCAGGGTTTGCGGATAAGGCCCGGAATGATTGCTGAGGTTAAAATTATTACAGGGGAGAATCAGGAAATGCTTTTGATTCCGGCGGTAGCAGTTCTTCGTGATTTTAATAATCAAAGCTTTGTATATTTAATTGATGTTTCGGCAGGCAGGGCATTCAGACGGGATGTTGGTCTAGGGAGAGCCATTAATGACAAAATCGAAGTCTTATCCGGACTAAGAGAGACTGATATTGTTGTCTCGGGCGGACAGCAGAAACTTGTTGATGGTTCTCAGGTGATTTCAATTAAATAGCCTGGATATGAATTTTGTCAAAGCATCTCTGAAAAACAGGCAGGTTACTCTTACAGTATTGCTGCTTTTATTTGCTTTCGGGGTCTGGTCACTGATTAATATGCCCAGGAGGGAAGATCCAAAAATAACTATCCCGGGAGGTCTTGTAATCGCATATTTCCCAGGCGCTGATGCAACCCAGGTTGAGGAGCAGGTAACCCGAAAGCTGGAGGAATACCTGTTTCAGTATGAGGAGGTTCACAGGGATAAAACTTATTCAATTACCTCCGATGGGATGGTGGAGATCCACATCTGGCTTCAGAATAATGTAAAGAAACCAGATATTTTCTGGAGCAAGCTTCGTCACCAGTTGTTGGTAATCAGGAGTCTCGAACTGCCACAGGGTGTAATCGGTCCTATTGTCAATTCTGATTTTGGAGATACCGAATCGATGATAATAGGAATTGAAAGCGATGAAGCAGACTATACCCTTATGAAAGAATTCCTTTCAAAGCTTGAGGACCGGCTGCGGACAATTCCTGCTGTGTCAAAACTTAAAAAGATAGGTGAACAGAAGGAACAGATAAGCATAACTTTCAGTTCTGAAAAGATTGTTCAGTATAATGTTAACATTCAGCAGGCAATCAAGATTTTACAGTCGCAGAACGTAATAAGCCCTACAGGCGAAATTAAATCAGAAGATCTCAGCACACCACTTTTTACTGACGGATATTATCGTTCTCTTGACGAGATCAAAAATCAGATAGTAGGGGCTTCGACAGCAGGTGCTGTAATACGGCTTGGAGATATTGCAAGCTTCAGGAGAGAATATTCAGAACCTTCAAACAAGATCACAGTAAACGGCCATAAAGCAATCATGCTGGCAGTCCAGATGCACGAAGGTAAAAACATTGTTAAAGCAGGCAGAGAGGTAGAGAAGAAGCTAAATGAATTTGCTGGTCAGCTTCCAGGGGGAATGAAACTTACGACTATTGTAAACCAGCCTGAAATAGTCCGTGAAAACATTTCTCAGTTTCTTCGTGAGTTTCTAATGGCTATTATCTCGGTCATACTTGTAGTATTTCTTTTATTGCCATTCCGTATTGCGGCTGTTACCGCAACAGCAATTCCAATAACAGTATCTATAACACTGGCCCTTTTGAATGTATTCGATATTGAGCTCCACCAGGTATCGCTGGCTTCCCTGATCTCAGTGCTTGGAATTGTTGTCGACGATGCAATAATAATAGCTGACAATTATGTGGAACTGCTCGACCGCGGCCACGACAGGTGGACTGCTGCATGGCGCAGTGCTACTGATCTTGTCGTTCCTGTACTTGCAGCTACCATTACAATTATCGCTTCGTTCCTTCCTCTCATAATTCTTACCGGGGCGATCGGTGAATTTATAAAGGCCTTACCAATTACGGTGGCAATCGCCCTCTCATCATCATTTTTCGTTGCCATGATCCTGACACCATTGTTGTGCTTTATCTTCATAAACAAGGGATTGCACCGAAAAGATATGTCGGGGAGAAAGAGCAGACTATCTTTGCTGGATTTACTTCAGAAGACATATAATAAATCAATTGAATGGTGTCTGAAACATTCACGTATGACAATTGCTGTAAGTCTGTTTACCATTGTTTTAACCGCGTTTCTCTTCAAAGTCGGAATAAAGCAAAAATTCTTTCCGGAAGCGGAAAGGGATCAGTTTACAGTTGAGCTATGGATGCCTTCAGGAACTAAACTTGAAAAAACTGAAGAATCAATCCTTAGAATAGAGAGTACAATGAAGAATGATGCAAGAATAAGTTCGTATGCCACTTTTACAGGCAGAAGCGCACCTCGTTTCTATTATAATTACTCACCTGAAATGCCGGCAGGAAATTTTGCACAGATACTTATTAATACAAAAGATAAAAAGTCAACAAGATCTTTGTACAAAGAGCTGTCGGAAAAAGTCAGATTTCTTGTACCTGAGGGATCACCGCAAGTTAAACTTATGCAGCAGGGACAGCCAATGAGTGCTCATGTTGAGGTCAGGATAACCGGCTATGATGTTGACAGGCTTAAACAGATTGGAGAAGAAGTGAGTGGAATAATCAGAAGAACTCCCGGAAGTGACAGGGTCAGGTCCGATTTCAGGGAAGATTCCTACGGTTTAAAAATAATTCCTAACAAAGAAGCAGGCCGCCTTGGATTTACAACAGCAAGTATTTCACAAACAGTTTTTTCTGGATTTGCAGGTTATCCTGTGTCAACAGTGTACGAAGGCGATAATCCTGTCAGTGTGGTTATTCGCCTTGAAGATAAATATCGACATAATGCCGGAGATCTTGAGGATATTTATCTCCAGTCACCCGCTACAGGAGCCTCTGTTCCATTAAGACAAATTGCAGATCTCAGCTATCAGTGGCAGCCGGGCAGGATCATCCGCCGCAACGGTGTAAGAACGTTAAGCATCCAGAGCGAGACAACAGACGGAGTTCTTCCATCCGAATTATTGAAAACAATCAGGCCTGAGATAACCAGAATGACTCTTCCTCAGGGCTACCGGATTTACTATGGCGGAGAATTCGCCAACCAGCAGGAGACCTACAATTATCTGATCGTGGCATTGGTTATCAGCCTCATTATAATTTTCCTTGTTTTGCTCTTCCAGTTCAGGAATCTCAAAGAGGTAGGGCTTGTAATGCTTACAATACCTTTAAGCCTGTTCGGTGCAGTTTCAGGATTGCTGATAACCGGAAACGATTTTGGTTTTATGGCCTTCTGTGGAATAATAAGCCTTTCAGGAATTGAGGTGCGTAATGCAATTATCCTTATTGATCACACAAATGAACTGATCGGGAAGGGAATGGATATTCCAACAGCAGCATATGAAGCAGGGAAGAGACGGCTGAGGCCGATTTTTCTGACAGCAATGGCAGCCGCAATCGGCGTTCTGCCGATGATACTATCAGGCTCTCCATTATGGAGTCCGCTGGCCAGCGTTATAGCTTTCGGGGTTATCTGGTCAATGATTATTTCAACTCTGACTATACCTGTCCTGTACATTGAAACAATCAGACCTGAAGATAAAAAAGATAATTTACAATTACTTTATACTGAGCAACGTGAGAACTAACCCTATTCCGAAGTTAATTCCTCCAGCAATCTTAATATTTTTCATTGTATGGATGCCCATCTGCTCCCAGGATAAGCAATCACTTAATCTTGAGTCTGCTATTGACATGGCGTTGCAAAACAATCATCTTATCAATGTTAAACGGCTGCAGATTGATGAGAAAAAGCAAAAGGTCATTGAGGACCGGATAAAATATTTGCCTGCCATCAGCATTGGGGGATTATACCAATATAATTCTAACCTTCCAAGCTTTATAATTGAGCAGGGCCGGTTTGGTAACTTGCCCTTAGGTGGTATTTATTACCCTCTTCCCCCTGTGGATGAAACTATTGAGGTGGGTGAACATAATATTTACAACGCAGGAATTACTGTTTACCAGCCAATTACACAGCTTGGAAAGATCAGCTCGGGTGTAAAAATCTCGAAAACTGAGTTGCAGATAACCAGGACCGAAGAAAACAAAACTGCTCTTCAAATAAAGCAGGCAGTTGAAAAGCTCTATTTCGGTATTCTTATATTGCAAAAGCAGATTGAGGAAGCAGGACTTAAGGTCATGGTGGCTGAAATAAAACTAAAAGACGCCGAAAATGCATTGCTAGCAGGAAAAACAACTGAATCAAGCAGGTATGGCCTGGCCGCATCAGCAGCGGACGAGCAGCAGAATCTTCTTAAATTAAAAATGCAATCCGACGATTATACGGCTGACCTGAAACAACTTACAGGAATCACCGGGACAGGTGATCTTGCCCTTGAACCTGTTACTGATGAACATTTTGCCGAATTAACTGAAGCCATCGATACCTCTCTGACAGAGGCAATGTTTAAGAACAATGACCTGAAACTGGCCACTCTTTTTAAAAATAAAGCCGATTATGCCATTCAGGCAAGCAAATTAAGTTACCTGCCCGATCTCGGACTTCTTGGAGGTTATTCTTACCAGAAAGGGACGATGATATATCCGAAAAATAATACTTACATAGGGGCTTCAATAAAATGGAACCTGCAGGATATGATTTCGAACAGGACAGTTCAGCGCCAGAGAATATACATAAAGGAACAGGCTGAGGAGAATCTGGCAAATACAAGGGAGCAGGTAAATAAAGATATCTCAAAGGCTGCTCGAAAGCTTTTACTCTCGCAGGAACTTATTAAGGTCGCCGGGAAGGTTGTTGAATACCGAGCGGCAGATCTGAAAATTCAGAATAACGAAAGGATAGCAGGATTGAACCTTGAATCTGAACTTTTTTCAGCAAAAGCAGCCATGGCGAAGGCAGAAGCCGATTATTTCGCAGCTCAACTGAATTACAGGATTGCTCTTTCGGAGCTGAAAATACTTACAGGAACCTATTAGTTAATTGAGAATTTCGGAGTGTCGATTTCGGATTTAATAATCCGCGATCACAAATCCTCAATCCGAAATAATCAATACTTGATCCCCTGATCGTTCAGATATTTAATGTATTCTGAAAGCCTGGGGGCAGTTGATAATTTAAACTTTTTATACCATTCTTTCGCTTTTACTTCATCTCCTGACGCAACGGCAAGTTTAATAATATTAATGAAGACCAGTCCTTCAATACCGGAGTTGCTATTGTCGATATCGCCGGCGATGCTAATAAAGCTTCCGATTGCTTTAACCGGTTCTTCATTTTCTGCCAGGGCAAAGGCATCATTAATCCTTTTATTCAGATCATTATCCAGTGAAATACCGTAAAATGAGAAACAATTTTCACTGCACTCCTCAATAAGGTCTATCCATTCGGTGCCCTTCTTCAGCGGGGGAAATGTAAGAACGAATTCGAGGCTCTCTCCCGGCGACTTGAATTGATGGGTATCCGGACAAACGGGGATTCCTGTGGAGGAAACCAGTTTACTTCTCATTCCATCAGGATAAAAAACAAAAATATTCTTGTCTGCGCAGAAGGTCCCTTTTTCTATTTTGTTTTCTATTCTCAAATAGAATATAGTTGCCTCCGATCCAATTTCAATCTTTATTATATTAAGGGTTTCATGACTTTTCAGCGAATAGTTCGGACTAATGATTGTCTGTGCTTTCAACGATCCTGTGAAAAGCAGGAAAAGAATTACAGCCGGCAGGATTATCTTTTTTATCATAATTCAAAATAAAGCTGCAAGTTACATAATCTCTGTGTTTCTCGGTGACTTCTCAGTGGATCTTCGTGTAGGTTTTTTGTTCTTTTTGGTTACACAGAGTACCACAGAGAAGCCATAAAGGTCCACGGAGATAATCTTTATTAATAATCAGTGTTCTGCGGATCAAAATTACACCAGTTGGCTGTCCAGTTAGTCGTCCCAAAAGCACCCCTGTAGGCGACTGAAGTAAAGAATGAATCAGTCAGCCTGGTGTTTGTAAAGGCTGCTCCGCTAAGCAGTGATGATCCCGCTGCAGGGAGAAAATTAGGTGATGTAAGATTAAAGGGAGCGGTTATTTGTAACAAATCATTGGTAGCCACTATCTGGTTTTGCCTTGAAGCGTTTGTGTACCAGGCTTCGGCATCCGCCAGATATGTTGTGGAATAATTTGCGGTCATTCCGGACATCACGCAGTTTTCAATCTGAAGCACATTTGCAGTTGCCTGTGCAGGAGAATCCCCTTTCTGACCATCAATATCCAATCCGACAGGCCAGCCCGCAAATACGGTATTATAGACTGAAAGGCGGGTTCCGCGGCGCAGATGCATTGCCCGCCTGTAAAGTGAGTTAATTGTTGTTGTGGAGGTTACGAGGGGTCCGAACACACTGCCATTTGAAAATACCGGTGCAGTAAAAGGTGAAAGTGTCGAACCGTCGGCGTCATTATCCGATTCAAATCCGTTTGATTGCGACTGGTCGGCGCTGGCCGGATCGCGCAAACTTACAAAAAACTGAACCTTTCCAATAAACCCGTTATCAGTATCAAAATCATCGTCCCATCCTCTTAAAGCGACAAGGTATTTAACATTTACCGTTCCACCAAACCATTCATAAGAATCATCTCCTGAATAAGATACCTGGATATGGTCCATAGTTGTTCCTGATCCGACAGAGTACAGAGTTAATCCGTTGATTTCGCTGTTGGCAGTAGCGGTAAGGGGAATTCCCGGGAATTCAATTCTCACATACTGAAGTACCCCTGAATTGTCAGCTGCATTTGTTCCACCATAGTTTGACCCGATTCCACCCTCAGCAATACCAATCCCGGTGCCATTGTCATGCTTGTTCGTCGGAGCATTCCCGCAAATTACCAGACCGCCCCAGTCACCGTAACCACGCTGGCCTTTGGGTTTATCAGAAGTAAATACAATAGGTTTGCTCTCAGTACCCTGAGCCATTATTTTTGAATTTCTCTCAATTATCAGGGCACCTTTAGTTCCTGAAACCCCTTTTATTATTGTGCCAGCCTCAATTGTCAGAGTTGCATTGTTTTTGACATAGACAAAACCCGAAAGGAAATAACGGGCATTTGCATACCACTTTGTATCCGTTGTAATATCACCGCTTACAGTTATCTGCTGTCCGTTTGATGGAATAACTGTCACTTCACATGCCACCTGGAATGCACTGTTTTCTTCAGAAGTTGCTTTAATTGTCGCAGTTCCGAGAGAAACTCCGGTAACAACGCCATTGGCAACTGTCGCCACTGCCGGAGCAGTCGACTCCCAGATAATATTCTTATTGGTTGCATCCACCGGAGTGAATACAACTGTCAGGTTCTGGGTCGCACCAACCATTAACTGTGCAGTTATCTTATCAATATCAATCCCTGTCAGAGCCACATCCTTGCTGCATGATGTTAAAACAGCTGACATAAAGACCAGAATTGTACAAAGCTTTAAAAATTCGATTTTTGTTTTCATTTTTTTTGTATTTATTATTACATAGTTATCCTATACATTATAATTTAGTTTCTTAATGTTTTAGAAAAGTTGTCGTAAAGCCTTTATGCCATTACGCCTTTATCCCGTTACGCCTATATACCTCACTATAGTTTCACTGTCAATCCAAGACTGAAGTACCTGCCGGGATAATAAATTCTGGTATATTGCTTCCGGTTAAACTCTCTAATGCCCTGTTCTTCGCCTTTTGAGTATGATGTCAT
This sequence comes from Bacteroidales bacterium, assembly GCA_003520925.1. Classification (GTDB taxonomy): domain Bacteria; phylum Bacteroidota; class Bacteroidia; order Bacteroidales; family VadinHA17; genus LD21. The sequence continues at coordinate 31,536 of DOTV01000111.1, forward strand.
ATCAACTTTAGCATTAATCGCCTGCATATATTCAGCTTTTTCATTCAACAGATCCCTTATACCACCTTTGATTTCAAATCTCTTCCCTATTGTTTTGCTTACTGTCAGATCAAAAACATTCCTGGGCATTTCGTAGATATCAGGAATGTCTTCCCAAGCGTTCGGAGATGGCCTGCCGACAGCGACTATCCTTTTTCCTATAACATTGTAGAGAAGACTAATCATCATTCCGTTGTTCTCACCCTGATAGTATAGCCCGGCATTAACTATATAAGGTGACTGACCTTCAAGAGGTCTGTTGCGTGACAACGATCCATCAGGAAATGTAACACGGCTTTTTATTAAAGAGCTGTTCAAAACGGCAGTAATATTCTTCATTCCCGGTATAAATTCAAGCGATTTCCTCAATTCGGCCTCAATGCCCATACTATAAGCTGATTCGACGTTTTCGAACGAGTATTGTGTAGGATTATTCCCCAGGATTATCTGTTCAATGGGATTAAGGAATTTCTTGTAAAATACCCCGACATTAAAAGTTTCACCTGAATTAGGGTAAAGTTCGTATCGCAGATCCAGACTGTGTATATATGCCTGTTTAATATGGGGAGCACCATATATTCCCGCATTCTGTTCAAAATCAACATAGTAAAATGGTGCAATCTCCCTGAACTCCGGTCTGTTTATTGTCATTCCATAAGCCGCTCTCAGAAGGCTTTTTTCAGATATGTTATAAGCAATATTGGCTGAGGGGAATAAGTTAATAGTATCCCTGTCGACATTTACCTTTGTGTTTGAAGCCTGCTTATAGCTTGCAAGTGTCTGTCTGTTTTTTTCAGCTCTCAGTCCGGCGTAGACATTTATTTTCTGTCCCAACGGGATTCTTGCAGAAAGATAGGCAGCAATCTGATTATTTCCTGCATCATAGGAATCGGAAAGTGCTGTGACTTCAGTAAGTTTGATGCCGTTTGTCAGATTAATATTTGCGTTTGTGAATATCTGATCGATAGGCAGATAGGTTTGCCCGAATTCTGAAATTGCACTCCCTTTTGCATATCCGAAATTTCTTGCATGAAAAGTTCTTCCCTTGTTTTCAACATATACACCTGCTTTAATCTCAGGTTGAAATCCTCCAAAACTCATCTGTTTTGTGAAATTGACCATAGCCGATAATGTGTTCTCTTTCAGATTGATCCACATTCTTGACTGGGATGACAAATCAGCCTGATCTGAGAACAGCAGCATATATTTATCAGGATCAGTTTCGTCACGCAGATATCTGTATCTTTTTGTATCCGGTTCTCTTTTATTTGAAGAAGCATAGCCAACTATCCAGTCAATTTTTGTTTTTCCTTCTCTGAATGAATGCTCACCTGCAAGCTGGCCCGTGTAAATTGCTCTGCTCAGATATCTCAGCTCTTCCGATCTCACATATCTTCCGTTATTATACCACTCCCTCCCATCTCTGATAATATAGCGGGAAGATCCGGCCTGGTTGAAAAGATTACGAAGCTCTATCTTTGTACCTTTCCCCAGAAACAGTGATGAATTATTCATTACCGCAACCCTGGCTGAATTCGAAAAATGCTGATCTACAAACTGATTCAAATATGATGGTTTATCAGTCGAATAATCATAGATTGAATAATCTGTATTCTGGAGCTCTTCGGAACTATTTGACAGACTGTATGTTATTGCTGTAATATTTCCAAGTGTATGTTTTCCGATGCTGAATTTTCTGTTTATTCCTGCAAGGAATTTCTGATCCGGATATGCTGTCGAACGGACAGGCGACCAATTGTTATTAAGTTCACGGCCGAGTGTGGTAATTTTATCCCTGACAGACGGATTTGTTGCCAGTTCGTACTCGTTAAGATGAGCAGGCATGTCATTGGGCAATGCTCTGGAACCATTATCAAAGCCCAGCCAGTCGGTACTGCCTGAAACAGGTTTATAAAATTCTTTGAATGTCGTATTTCCATTTATACCAGTACTGTACGAGAAAAAAAGACCATTCTTCTCCGGAAGATTCCTGGTAGTTATCTTCACAAATCCTCCGGAAAAATCAGCAGGAAGTTCAGCAGCCGGAGATTTTAAGATCATTATGTTCTCGATCATTGAACTTGGAATTATGTCAAATGAAAAAGCCTTTACATCAGCTTCAGCGCTTGGAGTTGCTGCATTGTTCAGCCAAACGTTATTGTATCGCTGCGAAAGACCCCTTACAATCAGGAACCTGTTATCCATTATTGTTATTCCCGGTACACGTTTAACAACTTCTGAGGCATCTTTGTCAAGTGTCTTTGATATCTGCTGGCCCGATATGCCTGTTGAAACAAACTGACTTGCTTTAATATCTGTTATCATTGAGATCTCAGTGTTGGTTCTCCTGATTGCTGAGACAGTTATATCACCAAGACTTACGGTGTTTCCGGTAAGCTCAATATCTATATTTGACGTTCTGCCATTTTCAACAATAACATTTTCAATTAACCTGGCAGTGTATGAAACATATGATACTTTAAGATTGTACTTCCCGGGTTTGAGATTAAGCAGTTTAAAATGCCCGTTTATGTCAGTTGTCGTCCCGTTTGTGGTACCATCTATCTGCACCGTGGTACCAATAAGGGCTTCTGAATTGGATTTGTCTTTTACGGTTCCCTCAATTGCTCCGGATTGACCAATGGCATCTGCTGTCATTAAGAATAAAATAATTATTACGGGGGTGACTGATTTGATAAGTTTTTTCATTTTTTTAATTGATGATTATTCAGATTATCTCCGGTGCAAATATCAGCCTAATTATCCTGCAGGGTGGTTACAAACCATTGAAGGTTTAATTACAATTATGTTACACATTATCTGAAAATTGTAATAAAATTGTAATTCATTTATTCACTT
>DOTV01000252.1 GCA_003520925.1 Bacteroidales bacterium
GCGCATATGCAAGGCAGAACTTAGAAAAAATATCAGAGCAGAAAGTATAATTACTGAGAGGTATCCTCTCATTATAAAGCGAAAACTCGATTTCAAACCGGAAATAGATATCAGGGGTGTCAGGGGAGTGGAGGCAGTAAACCAGGTGCGCGATTTTCTTGATAACGCCCTGATGGTTCAGCACCGGAACCTTAGGATCCTTCATGGAAAAGGTAACGGGATACTTCGTCAGCTTGTCAGGGAATATCTGTCGACAATGAATATTGTCAAATCCTACAGGGATGAGAATATAGAACTGGGAGGATCAGGGATAACTATTGTGGAGCTGGATATATAAAAGTAATTACATTGTAATTATATCAATGTATGAATTTTTTTCCGCTGTATAATTGGAAGAATGGATTGAGATTCCTCATTTCGCTACGCTAAATTCGGAATGACACGTTTTTTTTTAGTACTTAGGGAAAAAAGCGGCGATTCGCAAAAATGGATCAATACAAATTTCCTGCTTTATTCTGCGAATCGCCGCTTCTTTTCCTATACTCCTAATAAAGTGCATGTCATTCCGAACGAAGTGAGGAATCTTATTCATTCAGAAGTAGTTACATTCTTTTTTAAGTGATGGTTATAAAGGATAACTAGTCCAAAAGTAAGTGGCCAGGGGAGGTTTAAAAATAAAAAAAAGGGACATTTTTAATCTGTCCCTTTATTACTGTCCATTAGTATCCATTCTTTTCAATATAGCCTGACTGATCCATATGATGCAGTAACCCTTACTTTAGCTGAAGGTGAACTATCGTTTCCGACAACACCTGCGGTTTCGCTTGAATTGTTCTCGACGATCCGCCGCTGATGCCTGAAATTGTTTTCATCGAATTTAAGATCACCATAAGATGTTTTGGCATCCAGCTGATAGCTTGCATCACTTTCGATTCCGTATCTGACTCCGATATACCGTGAATCTGATTCAATACTTTCGAACCCGGCAGGGATCCTGTCTACGGTAATCGACCCGTATCCACCGTTAAATTTCAGCTTCCGTGTAAGCTCCCCGACATTTATGTCGGTATACCCGGCATCAAGAACCAGGTTGTTAATATTTTCTACTTCAAGCTTATCATATTTAGTTTCACCTACTACCGAACTTATTTTCCCGATCTTAATCTTTGAATATTTACTGTCAAGAAGAAGGGCCTTACATTCATCAATATTAAAGCTACCTGAATATCTTACTGTTGCATCAAGCCACCCTGCTGATTGTATGTCGGACTTTCCGTATGCAAGGCTGAGATAGTTCAGGGGTTTTTCATTGCCCCTGGCAAGGTTATCTGCTTGCAGATCACCATATTTTATGTCGAGTTTTACAAGTCCTTTTATCTCTCCAAGCTCTGAATTACCATACCTGTTTGCCAGCGTAAAATTGATCCTTGAAGGCATATTTACTTTATAATCGATGCTGAACCTTTTAGAACCGCTTCCCCAGCCTGAAAAGTTGAATTTATCATCGATGGTTGTCTTGGCCTTAAACAGGTCGCCCTCTTCTGAGAATTGAACATCAATGTAATCCAGAAGCTTCTGGGCGCGTTCCCTGCTGGTCAGTTCAACAGTTACCTTAACATTAATTGTGATCTGATCCTGATCGGATGTCTCAACTATAACATTCCCATACCTGTTGCTGATATCGAGTGTTGAGTTGGGTCCTGCTTTCCACTCCTTGTGAAACTCCTTTGATACCTCCTGGGCAACTGAATCTACAGATGCGAAGCATATTGAGAGTAAAAGGATTAATCCCGACTTAAAGACTTGTTTTTTCATTTTCTTTCTTGTTTTGATTTTCATTCCTTATGGCTTTCAGCTGACTTAGTATATATGACATGACTTCCACCTTAGTCTGGTAATGCTCTATCATGGCATTTATTATTCTTTCATCATTAGGATTTGCTTTAAGTTCTTTCTGAAGCTGAACATATACCGAATCCATGCTGTTCATTTCTGTTACAAGCATCTTTTTTTGTTCATTATTTGTTTTCAGATCAATATTTACCAGTTCACTTTCCATGAGTTTGACCTGGTGGACATAATAATTCTCAACTTCCCTGAATTGAGGAGAAACCTCACCAAGTGTCATCCGGTTCCTGTCGGGTCTGATGAAATGATCCCAGGTCCAGAGCGATGACAGAGTTACAAGCAAAGTAACAACTGCTGCTTTAAGCAGGTAAGGAACAATGCTTCTCTTTATTGTTTTTTCTCCGCACCTTATCTCCAGCTTTCTTTTGAATCTTTCAAAGTGACCTTCTGACGGTTCGGCTCCGTCGAAGAACTCCTTGCTATTCCTGATTATGTCTTCTATATTTTCCATTTCTGATAAATTTTCTTATTTTCTCTTAAGTTCAGCAATAAGTTTCTGCTTGGCTCTTGAAAGCTGCGATCGTGAAGTACTGCTGGAGATTGAAAGTATCTCAGCAATCTCATCATGGTCGTAACCTTCGAGAAGGTAGAGTGAAAGTATTATCCTGTAACCATCGGGAAGCCGGTTTATGGCTTCCTTAACCTCTTCCACCCTTATGTCAATCTCTTCTTTACGCAAAAGATCCTCATTACCATCATCCCTGATTCCTACATGAAAATCAATATCTTCAAAGATCGCTTTCCTTCTGCTCAGGGCGTCGAGCGACCTGTTGATGACTATTTTTTTCAGCCACGCCCCGAAACTGACTGTTCCCGAGTAAGAATCAATCTTTTCAAAGGCCGACAGGAACGATTCCTGCATAACATCTTCAGCTTCCATCGCGTCGTTTACGATCCTCAGACTGGTGTTGTACATAGCTTTGTAGTACAATTTATAGATCTGAAACTGCGCTTTCTGGTCACCTGTTTTACACCCGTCCAACAGATCCTGGTGTATATTTCTGAATGCCGCTTCTACATTATTTGCCATCTTTGGATAAAGGCTGGTTGATATCTGAGTTGCTGCACCCACTGTCTTTTATGTATTACAATCAAAAGACGGGGTCATAAATTTATTGCTGCACTTAATTTAAGATTTTTTTGGGATTTTTGAGAGAAAAATAAAAATTAATCCCTGGGTGACCTCTCCTGTTGA
>DOTV01000235.1 GCA_003520925.1 Bacteroidales bacterium
ATTGCTTTCAGGATCCTTAAAAATCATCTTGAAAAGAAAGTTGGTAAAGCTGCCGCCGGAGACAGGATCGTTGCAATTACCGACAGTAAAAAAGGCGCTCTCAGACCTCTTGCCGAGTTAAACGGATACGAAACATTTGTGATCCCTGATAATATCGGAGGAAGGTATTCTGTACTAACCCCTGCCGGACTTTTACCTGTAGCTCTCTGCGGACTGGATATAAGGATGCTTGTTAAGGGTGCAAAATCGATGGAACAGATCACCCGCCAGAACAGGAATGCTGCCTCCAACCCATCACTTATGTATGCAGCTGCCCGCAACCTTCTTATGCAGACAGGCAAAACAACTGAAATAATGATAAGCTACAATCCCAAGTTACATTATTTTGCAGAATGGTGGAAACAACTCTTCGGGGAGAGTGAAGGCAAGGACGGAAAAGGGATCTTTCCTGCAGCAGTTGATTTCACAACTGATCTGCATTCATTGGGGCAATATATTCAGGATGGCCAGAGAATTATGTTTGAAACTGTTCTTTCGGTTAAGAATCCAAAAAAGAGTGTGTTAGTTCCAAAGGAGAAAGAAGACGCTGACCAGCTTAATTATCTTAGCGGACAAAGGCTTTCCCATGTCGATCACAATGCTGAAGCCGGTACAATCATTGCACATAATGATGGTAATGTCCCTGTTATGCACATTTCAATCCCTGAACTTAATGAGTATTACACAGGTCAGTTGTTCTATTTCTTTGAATTAGCATGTGCTGTCAGCGGGTATATTCTGGATGTCAATCCTTTCGACCAGCCCGGTGTCGAAGCATACAAGAAAAACATGTTCGCTCTTAATAACAAACCAGGCTATGAGGAAGCAGGGAATGAATTAAGGGAAAGATTAAAATAAAGATTATGAAAATCGAGCTTAGAAAAGATTTTACCTGGGCGCTGGTGGTCCCGTCAAGTATGGGAGTGCGGATTACTCCTGCCGGAAGCCAGCCAGTACATTGCAGCGATACCTTCAATATGCAGGTGACAAGTGCCGAAACAAATGTGGCAAGTGTTCCGGCATATCTGGGACTTCCTGTTAAGGTGCTTACAACTTTTGTAAAGGATAGTCCGATTGCCCGCATGATAAAGGATAACCTTTCGGGCAGGCATATGGCCTATGAAGGAGTTGAGGTTGAACAGGGAGGACCATGGGGATTTCGTCATCAGTTCAATATTGCCGACAGCGGTTATGGATCGAGGGGGCCAAGAGTACATAATGACCGTGCAGGTGAGGTGGGAAGAATGCTCAACGTTAAGGATTTTGACCTGGAACGGCTCTTTGATGATGAAGGAGTACAGATACTTCATTTATCAGGACTAATAGCCGCACTGTCGGCAGAAACAAGCAATTTCTGCCTTGAACTTGCAAGGGCAGCAAGGAAGCACGACACAAGGATATCATTCGATCTGAATTTCAGGGCCTCTTTCTGGAAGGAAAGGGAAAAGGAACTTTCTGCCACCTTCAGGGAGATAGCAGGAATATCTGACATACTTGTCGGAAATGAAGAGGATTTCCAGCTGTGTCTTGGGATACCGGGCCCCGAAGAAGGAGGCAAGGATCTTTCGGCAAAAATTGATAGTTTCAGGGAGATGATTAAGAGAGTTAAAAAGGAGTTCCCTTCAACTTCAGTATTTGCCACAACACTAAGGCAGGTAAAAAACACGAATGAACATCTCTGGGGCGCAATAATGCTTGAAGGTGACAAATGGCATGTTGTAGAACCTCGCGAAATTCATGTGCTTGACCGTATAGGCGGAGGTGACGGATTTGTGGGAGGCTTACTTTATGGTGTGCTTAAGGGATGGGAACCTGATAAATGGATCCAGTTCGGATGGGCAACGGGAACACTTGCAACTACAGTTGTTACAGATTATGCCCAGCCTGCCGATGAAGATCAGGTATGGAGCATTTGGAAGGGAAATGCCAGGGTAAAGAGATAAAAACTTACTTTTTACCTTTAAGTTTGAATTTCTTAACAAAATCATCAATGACCTGCGAAAGGTTTGGATCGCCTATTTCCTGCAGATCGTAGTAAACCCTTGTATTCGGCTTTTTGATCTTTATTATCCGGTTCAGGTCAATCGGTGTTGCAATTATGACACTGTCGCAATCAGTATTGTTTATCGTTTTTTCAAGGTCCTTAAGCTGCTGGTCACCATAACCCATTGCAGGAAGAAGCGTTCCAATATTAGGGTAGAGCCTAAATGTCTCGCTAAGCTTTCCAACAGTAAACGGACGCGGATCAACAAGTTCAGTGGCTCCGTATTTTTTTGCAGCAACAACTCCTGCCCCTATTTTCATTTCACCATGAGTAAGAGTTGGTCCATCCTCAACGACAAGAACTCTCTTCCCCCTGATGACAGAAGAATCATCAACTTTAATTGGTGAGGCTCCATCAATTACAATTGCTTTTGGATTTACTTTTTCAATGCTCTCCCTTACGATCTGGATAGCTTCAGGCGGGGCACTGTCAATTTTGTTTATGACAACGATATCCGCGATGCGAAGGGTAACTTCACCGGGATAATATCTGAGTTCATGTCCGGCCCTGTGAGGATCGGTTACAGTAACCATTAGATCAGGCTTGTAAAACGGGAAATCGTTGTTACCTCCGTCCCATAATATCACATCACATCCATTCGGATCCTTTTCAGCTTTGCGAAGTATGGCTTCATAGTCGACTCCGGCATATATCACATTGCCTCTTGCAACATGTGGCTCATATTCCTCCATCTCTTCAACGGTGCATTTGTGTTTTGCAAGATCACCGATAGTCGCAAACCGCTGGACCTTCTGTTCGGCAAGATCTCCGTAAGGCATAGGGTGACGGATAGCAACAACTCTGAGTCCCTTCTTCATGAGTAATTCTATAATCCTTCTCGATGTCTGGCTTTTCCCGCAGCCGGTCCTTATGGCTCCAACAGCTATTAAAGGCTTTGTGCTTCTGACCATGGTAGCTTCGGGACCGAGAAGAACAAAATTAGCACCTGCTGCATTCACCAATGCGCTTACTGACATCACCTTCTGATAAGTTACATCACTGTAAGAAAAAACACAATCATCAACTTTATACTTCGAAATCAATTCTGCAAGTTTCTCTTCAGCAAAGACAGGAATGCCTTTCGGATATAGTCTTCCTGCCAGTACTCCGGGATACTTCCGACCGGCAATATCCGGAATCTGCGCAGCCGTAAAAGCAACTACATTATAACTTTCATTATCCCTGTAAAATGTATTGAAGTTATGAAAATCCCTTCCTGCTGCTCCGATAATAATAACATTCTTTCCTGGCATAGTTCCTCCTTTACCTGTTTATAATTTATTCACTGTAATAACCGTTTTAAATAGAAAGTGATGCGACAAATTTATAATTTGCATACTTAATATCCGAACATTTCAGTCTGTTTTTTACCGCACTGATATTTAGGCATAATTCTCTGAATTTCAATTCATTTACAGGGATTTAATTATATTTTGAAAACATGTTAAAGAAAATGTTTACAGCATATTCAGGCTAAACTTATTTCTTTGTACTATTACTTTCTGAAATGAATGTTTTAGCCCACATATATCTTTCAGGTGATTCTGATAAAATTATCATCGGGAACTACATAGGAGATTATGTAAAAGGGCGTGATTATCTTAATTATCCTGATCAGGTAAGAAAGGGAATAATACTTCACCGGCATATTGATGGCTTCACCGACAGGCATCCTGTTGTCCACCGCAGTAAAATATATTTTTCACGAAAATATCATAAATACTCAGGTGTAATCACCGATATACTTTATGATCACTTCCTGACAAAGGAGTGGAATTTCTTTTCAAGAAGACCTCTCGAGAGTGTAACATACAATTTTTACAGGGCTATGGTCAATAATTACGAGATCCTGCCTGATAATGTAAGAAAGATGATGCCCTTTTTCATAATTAACAACTGGATAGAATCATACCAGACCAGAAGCGGTATCAGGCATGTTCTGAATACATTAAGCAAACGTTCATCGCTGCCTAACGAGACAAGGTTTGCAATGAAAGCTCTTAAGAAAAACTATTATTCCCTTCATGATGATTTTATGGAATTCTTCCCAGAGCTGATCGATTATGTTGAAAAGGATTTCGGGATAGAAATCTCTCACAGGATTACAATTCCATTCTGATCACACCAGATATTCTGCACGGCTCGCATCAAGCCGCAAAAAAATGAAGAGCAGGATTGTGAAGCCCCACATGGAACTCCCTCCGTAACTGAGAAAGGGAAGCGGGATACCAATAACAGGAACCAGACCTATTGCCATTCCCACATTAATGAAAAAATGAAAGAACAGTATTGACACAACACCATAACCGTAAATCCTTGAGAAATCCGATCGCTGCCGTTCTGCAAGTATAATTAGTCTTATCAGTAGAAAAACATATAAAGCTATTACAACAAGAGAGCCCAGAAATCCCCATTCCTCTCCAATTGTGCAGAAAATAAAATCAGTACTCTGGGCCGGAACGAATTTAAATTTAGTCTGTGTCCCCTGAAGATAGCCTTTACCCGAAAAACCTCCGGAACCGATTGAAATTATTGACTGATTGACATTATATCCTGTTCCGTGGGGATCTGATTTTATGCCAAGAAGAATTTCAACCCGTTCTTTCTGGTGAGGCTTAATAAGCTTATTGAATGCGAAATCAACGGAATTTACAAAAGCCAGGCTCCCGACAAGAAAAACGAAGATAACAATCAGGGATATTGCTTTTTTATTGTAGAAATATACCGCATAAACTGTTCCTGAAAGTATTAGCGAGAGGAACAAAACATGTTCATCATTTAATACTTTAATTATCAAACTATTGAGCAAATAAATAATAGCAGAGATTATTAAAAAGATCCCTGCGCCTGCCAGACATATTTTCCATTTACGGGTTACAATTAAAGCCAAAATGAATGCAACTGCCAAAAGGCCGATTGTCAGATAAAGGTTATCGAAAATCAATGTAAAAAAGAAAAGGATCACCATAATCAGTCCCGAAACAAAAATATACGGGCTCATGCCTTCCCTGAAAAGAACCATAAAGAGAGCAAAGTACACAACCGCGGAACCCATGTCAGGCTGAATGACAACCAATAATGCAGGTAACAGGATTATGCCGATTGAGGTCATGAAAATCCGTAGACTGCTCAAATCGTGCTTTCCCGAATTCAGATATGCTGAAAGCGCCAGGGCTGTTCCGAATTTGGCAAATTCTGAGGGCTGAATGGTGAGTGATCCGAGCTGAAACCATGATCTTGCACCATTGATTTCTTTCCCTGCTATCAAAACCAGAATCAGAAGGAATATAAGTGCTCCGTAGATGAAATAGGCAAAGAAAAAATAAAACCGTGTGTCTGTAACAACAACAAAGACTGCAATTATAAAGGTAGCCAGTATCCATATAAATTGCTTTCCGTATCGCTGCGAAAGATCAACTATTTTGGTATGCTCCTCATTGTAGACAGCTGCATAAATGTTGAACCATCCGATGATGACTATCAACAGAAAGACAAGTATTGCTGACTTGTCAAGCCTTCCCCAGATGCTACCGGTTCTTGTTGTCACCGGCTATGAGATTTAGTTCAAGCATTCTTTGCTCCGAAAATTTATTGGTGATCGCACCTGTTAAATACTTTTCGATCATCAGACTGGCAACGGGAGCTGCATAGGTTGCCCCGAATCCTGCGTTTTCAACATACACCGCAATTGCAATCTTCGGATCATCCTTAGGCGCAAATGCTATGAAAACTGAATGATCCTTTCCATTACCGAGAGGGTTTTGTGCAGTTCCGGTTTTACCACATACAATGATATCCTTCAGGGCTGCCCCTCGTGCAGTAGCACCGGCTTCTCCGTTCACTGCCGCTTCCATTCCAAGTATTATTGATTCAAAATTAGCTGAATCAATATTAATGACCTGTTTTGTGAGATATTTCTGATCAATTTTCTTATCTGTTCCTATTGATTTTACAATATGAGGAACACAATAATAGCCCCTGTTGGCTATTGCGGCAGTCATATTAGCCATCTGCAGTGGAGTGGTTTCTATTTCACCCTGCCCAATGGCCATGGAAATCACTGTCAGAGCCTTCCATCTGTTTTT
>DOTV01000073.1 GCA_003520925.1 Bacteroidales bacterium
GGGTATGCAGTAGTTGAACAGATGTACAAATCATATCAGAATGATGTGGTCCTTCTTTCGCAGGATATGAAAACAAAAAGGGAAGAAGCAATTGTAGCCAAGGAGAAGGAGATGAAAGACCTTCAGAACAAATACTTCGGTGTTGAAGGTGAACTTTTCAAGAAAAGAGAAGAACTGGTGAAACCGATCCAGGACGAGATACTGAAAGCAATTAAGACTATCGCTGCAGAAGGAAGCTATGCAGTAATATTTGACTCAGCTGCCGGCGGCAATATCTTATTCGCCAATCCTAAATATGACATCAGCGATCAGGTACTTGAAAAATTAGGTTATAAAAATTAATTAATTATTTTTGCATCATTATTATAAACATTAAAAGGAATGAAAAAATTTATTGGAATTTCTGTGCTTGTTATTATGGTTATATTCGTGGAGCAGAATGCTTTAGCACAGAATTTAAAATTCGGACACATTAACCGTACAGAACTTATACAGGCAATGCCTGATTTTGATTCCGCAAGGGTTAAACTTGAAAAAATGAACACTGAACTTACAAATACAGCGGAATTGTTACAGGTTGAATTGAATAATAAATATGAAACCTATCTCAAGGAGAGCAAAAACCTTACAGATCTTGTCAAACAAACAAAAGAACAGGAACTTCAGGATGCACAGAAAAGGCTGACCGATTTCCAGTCAAATGCCCAGACTCAGCTTCAGGAAATGCAGGTAAAACTTTTTACCCCAGTCACCGAAAAGGCTGACAAAGCGATAAGGGATGTAGGTAAAGAAAACGGATATATTTATATTTTTGATCTCTCACAGAATCAGGTGATTTATTTTGATGAGACTAAAAGCACAAATGTCATGCAACTCGTTAAAAATAAACTTGGTTTAAAATAGTTTAAGTAAAAATACCTAAGACCATCCGCCAGGTGGCGGATGGTCTTTTTTTTAATAATCAATTAATTGAAAGAAAAGCCAATTGGAATTTTCGATTCAGGTGTCGGGGGACTGACAGTTGCACACGCAATAAAACAAATCCTTCCCGGTGAAAGCCTTGTTTATTTTGGTGATACAGCCCACCTTCCATATGGCGATAAATCGGCCGAAGCGATCAGGTATTATTCAGGAAAAATAACCGAATTCCTTCTCGATCACAACTCAAAGGTTGTCCTGGTTGCATGCAACTCAGCTTCAGCATCCGCTTTTGACACCTTAAAAAACGAATTTGAGGGAAGAGCAATTCTGATCGATGTAATTGACCCGGTAGTAGATTACCTGAGCACAAGGAACTTCAAAAAAATAGGTGTAATAGGAACCAAAAGGACAATCAGTTCAGGAACCTACGACAAGAAACTCAAGGAAAAAGCTCCGGCGACAAGTGTTGTTTCCATGGCAACACCTTTACTTGTGCCAATGATCGAAGAGGGGTTTATCTTTGATGATATAAGCAATGCAATAATTCGCACCTATTTATCAAACGAGACTCTATCTGGAATTGAAGCCCTTATCCTTGGATGTACTCACTATCCGATAATAAGAAACCAGATCAGCAAATTCTTTAATTTCAATGTTGAAGTCGTGGATTCTGCAAGAATTGTCTCCATGATCCTCAGGGAGACACTTGAAAAGAATAACCTTTTGTGCGACTCCGGAAAGGTACAGGACCAGTTTTTTATTTCTGATTATACTTCCTATTTTGAGAAAATTGCCAGGATGTTTTTTGAAGGAGAAATAAACCTGAAAAAGGCTGATATCTGGAGCTAGATGAATGCACTTCATCCCCCACACACTTCCGCATAGGCAGTGTCGGTGTGGATGACTGGTGATATATGATCAATATCATTCGTAAATATCAATAATTAAATGATTTTTCGATTGCTAATTAATTTACTTTTGTTCTGATCAGACAGAAAAAGCAAAAGAATCTCACTTTTTATACTTAACAATGTATCATGGGTAAAAAATCAAAAGTCATTGAAAGAGAAGAGGTAGTCATAAGGTTTTCGGGAGACTCGGGGGATGGGATGCAGCTTACGGGGACTCTGTTCTCCGATACGGCTGCTTTATACGGAAATGATATTTCAACATTCCCTGATTACCCTGCTGAGATCAGGGCTCCTCAGGGTACTGTGGGGGGAGTCTCCGGATTTCAGGTTCACCTGGGACATTCGGAAATCAATACTCCGGGTGATTATGCTGATGTGCTGGTTGCCATGAACCCGGCAGCGATAAAAGCCAACGCAAGATTTACAAAACCAGGAGGTACAATTATTTTTGATAAAGATAATTTCACTGAAAAGAATATTGAAAAAGCAGGATACATTAAAGATCCTATTGATGAGGAGAAGCTCGATAACTACAATATTATAGCAACTCCAATCTCAACACTTGTCAAAGAAGCCCTTAAGGATCTCGGCCTGGATCCAAAAACCGTTCTCAGAACGAAAAACATGTTTGCTCTTGGAATGGTCTACTGGCTTTTTGATCGCAAACTAAAATATACCGAACAGTTTTTTGATAAAAAATTCAGTAAAAAACCTGAAATAGCTGAGGCAAATAAAATCGTCCTACGTGCAGGATATTATTACGCGGAGACAATTGAAGCTCTGACACCTGTAATAAAGGTTAGTCCTGCTCCTATTGCAAAAGGCAGCTACAGAAATATCTCAGGAAATTCAGCAACTGCCTGGGGGTTGATGGCTGCTGCAGAAAAAGCAGGATTGAAGCTTTTTATTGGATCCTATCCGATTACTCCTGCAACCGGGATTCTCGAAGAGCTTTCAGCACGTAAAGATCTGGGCGTTAAAAGTTTTCAGGCCGAAGATGAAATTGCAGGTATATGTTCAGCCCTTGGTGCTAGTTTTGCCGGTAACCTCGCCGTTACATCAACGTCAGGTCCGGGACTGGCTTTAAAATCTGAAGCAATAGGACTTGCCGTGATGACTGAGTTACCTATAGTAATTGTTGATGTCCAGCGCGGTGGACCCTCCACCGGTCTTCCGACAAAAACAGAACAGTCCGATCTTATGCAGGCCCTTTATGGAAGGAATGGGGAATGCCCCGCTGTCGTTATAGCTTCGAGTACACCCTCTGATTGCTTTAACTTTGCATTTGAGGCAGCAAGAATAGCTGTTGAACATATGACTCCGGTTATACTCATGACCGACAGTTACCTTGCCAATGGCAGCGAACCATGGAGAATTCCGGCTATGAGCGACCTTCCGGAAATTGTTCCTCAGTATGCCGATAAAAATGAATTACCATTCCTGCCATATAAACGTGACAAGGAAAAATTATCCCGAAAATGGGCTATACCCGGTACACCGGGATTGGAACACCGGATAGGCGGACTTGAAAAGTCGGTTAAAGGTACTGTTTCGTATGTGCCCGAAAATCATGAACTTATGGTA
>DOTV01000200.1:0-13325 GCA_003520925.1 Bacteroidales bacterium
GAAGCTCCGAAAACAACACCCTCCAGCAGGTTATAGTTTTTCTTTATAACAAGAATAGCAACACCGAGTACCGCACAGTTAGTAGTAATAAGAGGTAAGAAGATGCCAAGTGCCTGGTAGAGGGGCTGGCTTATTTTCTTCAGAATAATCTCAACCATCTGTACCAGCGCCGCAATGACAAGAATAAATGTTATAGTTTGCATGAAGGCGATACCAAGCTTATTCAGGACATATACCTGTATCAGATATGTTACCATAGTTGCAAGCACAATTACAAAAGTGACGGCTCCGGCCATACCCAGGGCAGTATTGACTTTGTTTGAAACACCCAGGAACGGACAAATTCCAAGGAACTGTGCAAGAACTACATTGTTTACGATGAGGGCCGATATTATTATGAGAATATATTCCATAAAAGTATGATTTTAGGTCTTCTTTATCTTGTTTACTAGCGCGATCATATAGCCAAGGGCCATGAAGGCTCCCGGTGCAAGAATAAACACTAGGATTCCATCACCCTGAATGAATTTGTGACCGAATATTGCCCCGCTTCCAACGATTTCACGGAAGGCACCCAGAATACCAAGGGCAACAGTAAATCCAAGCCCCATTCCCAGGCCGTCGACAAATGAAGAAAGAACGCTGTTTTTACTTGCAAAAGCTTCTGCGCGGCCCAGAACGATACAGTTCACAACTATAAGTGGGATAAAGATCCCCAGCGTTTTGTAAAGATCGGGGACATAAGCCTGCATAACAAGGTCGACAACTGTAACAAACGATGCAATAACGACAATAAATGCCGGTATCCTGACTTTATCGGGAATTAACTTTGCCAGCAATGAGATCACCACGTTTGACCCTATCAGTACAAAGGTCGTTGCGACTCCCATTCCCATCCCATTCATTGCGGATGAGGTTGTGGCCAGGGTAGGGCAGGTTCCGAGGACCAGAACCAGGATTGGATTCTCTTTCAGCAATCCTTTTGTAAAATTTTGAAGCTGATTCATTTTATTCCTCCTTTCTGAAGTGTGTTATATGCCCGCTGAACAGCATCGCAAAATGCTCTGGAGCTAATAGTGGCTGCTGTAATTGCATCAACCGGACCGCCATCCTTTTTTACTTTTAGCTGAAACTCAGCAGGATTTTTTTCATTGAACTGATCTTTAAACCCCGGCTCCGTCATCTTTGTTCCAAGTCCCGGTGTCTCTTTTTGTTCGAGGACCGAGATATTAATTATTGTTCCATCGGGCCTGAAACCGGCCATCAGACTAATATTTCCGCTGAATCCCTTTGAGGTAAATGTATTTACAGCATACCCGACAATCACATCATCTTTTTTTGCAGGGTAGACCTCCAGGCTGTCCCCTTCGCCGGTTGACAGACGGAACATTTCATCATTCGGATTATTGTTGAATTCAGGAACTACTAATTTTATGGCATTAAGCTTTTTATTAAGGTTCGACAAGGCTATAGGTTCTTTTGTTAATTCATATACAAAACCAAGGAGGGCTGAAGATACCAGCGCTATCAGTGTAAGCGACAACGCCATATTCCTGAATGTCGATTCGGTCTTAGCCATTTTTCACCTCCTTCCCAAACCTTTTCGGTTTAATATAAGCATTCATCAGTGGGACAAATGCATTCATTATCAATATTGCAAAGGATACACCTTCGGGGTAAGCTCCGTAAACCCTTATTATTACAGTAATTATCCCGATCCCGATTCCATAGATAAGCATTGCTTTCGGCACCATAGGCGATGTAACATAGTCTGTCGCCATAAATATGGCCCCGAGCAAAACGCCACCGGCCAGAATATGGAACATCGGATCGGCATTCTTTACAGGATTCACCAACCATAGAATGCCGGTGAAAATTGTCATGCTTCCGATTACCGCAACCGGTATGTGCCATGTTATAACTCTTTTTGCAAGAAGATATATAAATCCTATCAGAAGTGCAACTGCAGCAATTTCACCCATTGACCCTCCCATATTACCAAGAAACATCTGGGATGGAGTTGGCACCTGATTCATCAGGGCTGATAAAGGTTCTCCGTTCTTAATTCCCTCTTTTATTATTGCCAGAGGTGTCGCACCTGTAACGGCATCTGTGTAACCGGTGGCTAAACCCCTGGGTAAGGGCCAGCTGGTCATTTGAACAGGAAATGAAATAAGCATAAAAACCCTTCCGACAAGAGCAGGATTAAAAGGATTATTTCCTAATCCCCCGAACGTCATTTTCGCTACAGCTATGGAAATGAAGCTTCCGATAACTATTATTAAGACCGGAATATTCGAAGGAAGGTTAAAAGCCAGAAGAATTCCAGTCACCAGTGCTGATCCGTCATTAATCGACAAAGGTTTCTTCAGAATATATTTCTGTATAAGATATTCGAAAGCCAGACAGGAAGCTACCGAGGCAGCCGTAACAATAATTGCTCCTGTACCAAAATAAAGAACTGAAGCAATAAATGCCGGAATAAGTGCAATCACAACATTCAGCATCAGTTTTTGAGTCGATTCTTTTCCGTGCACATGGGGCGACGGAGAAACACTTAGCAGATTACCCATATTATATTTAAATTCCTTTTATTTTAAATTCCTCTGCCGGGCCATTTTTATTACGTTCGTCTTCCCAAGTCTTATATAATCGAGGAGAGGTCTGCCGGCAGGACACGTAAAACTGCACGAGCCGCATTCCATGCAGTCAGTTATCCTTTCTTTTTCGGCGCGTTCAAATAAGCCCTTTTCAGATACCGACATCAACAGATATGGCTCAAGCCGGATAGGACAGACTGAAACACATTTTGCGCATCTGATGCACGGTTTTATTTCCACTCTTTGTGATTCTCCTGCTGGTACTATGACAACTCCCGACATTCCTTTAACTACCGGGATGTTCGTATTGCCTACTGCTTTTCCCATCATCGGTCCGCCATTAATAATCTTACCAGTATCCTCCGGAAGTCCTCCAGCTGCTTCAATAAGTTTTGCCAGACTTGTCCCTGTACGGACCATGTAGTTACCGGGCTTTGAGAGATGTTTTCCGGTGATTGTAACAACTCTTTCAAAGAGAGGTTTATTCTTCTGAACCGCCTCATATACAGCGAAAGATGTTCCGACATTATGAACAACCGCCCCTACATCAAGCGGAAGCCTGCCAGAAGGGACTTCTCTTCCAGTGAGAGCTTTAATAAGCTGTTTTTCAGCTCCCTGTGGATATTTTACTTTCAGTGCATGGACAGAAATTCCTTTGCATGCTGAAGCTATCTTCCGAATATGAGAGATTGCATCAGGTTTGTTGTTTTCTATTCCTATCAGGGCTTTCTCAACATTAAGCGCCTTCATCAATATTGAAACCCCGATAATCATTTCTTCTCCTTTTTCAAGCATGAGCCTGTGATCGGATGTAAGAAAGGGTTCGCATTCAACTCCGTTAATAATAAGCACCTCGCATTTTTTCCCCGATGGTACGGTAAGCTTTACGTGCGATGGGAATGTGGCACCTCCCAATCCCACAATACCCGACTCAAAACACCTTTTGACGATCTCTTCCGGAGAGAGCTTTATATCATTCTCAATCTCCTTACTCCTGTTAATAGTTTCGACCCATTCATCTCCTTCAACATCAATGAAAATTGAAGTCTGCTTAAATCCGTAACTATCAGGGGCAATATCGATTTTATTTATTTTACCGGAAACAGAAGAATGGATATTCGCCGATACAAAACCTTTCCCGGCTGCAATAAGCTGACCAGCTTTAATTGAATCACCTTTGTTTACTACTGGATTGGCCGGAGATCCGATGTGCTGCGAGACAGGTATAATAACACTTTCAGGAACAGGAAGATACTCAATAGGAATATCAGCTGTAATCTTGTTTTCAGGTGGATGAACACCTCCGATGGGAAATGTTTTCAGCACTATTATATTGTATTAATTAAAATCAACTTTATCAGTTAGCAACCTCCACCTGGGCTTCAACCTTTGGTTTCCTCGGTGGAAAATTAAGTTCAATTATGGCATTTGTCGGACACTCCTCCACACACTTTCTGCAGAATGTGCATTTCGATGCATCGATATATGCAAGGTTGTTTTCAATCGTAATTGCATTGAAGGCGCACACCTTCTGGCATTTGTTGCAGGCTATGCATGCTACTTTGCATGCTCTTCTCGCAGGTCCTCCCTTATCGCAGTTGGAACATGCCACATAAATTTTCCTGTCTTTCTTTGCTTTTTTGCGCAGTTCAATCAGATTCCGCGGGCAGGCTTTAACACAGGCACCGCACGAAACGCATTTCTCATCTTTAATTACAGGTAACCCGGTCGCAATGTCCATATGCAGGGCGTCGAATGTACAAGCCCTTTCACAATCCCCATTTCCAAGACATCCGTAACTGCAATCTGTGTCACCTGAATAGAGACTATGGACAATCCGGCAATCAGACGCGCCGTTATAATTTGAAGTATGAGGTCTTGATTCAGGAGTACCGTTGCACAGTAGAACTGCAACAGTTGGGTCGACTGCTGGTGCAACCTTCCCAAGAAGCCTTGCCGCTTCTTCCATAACTGCCGCCCCACCGACTGGACAATTAAGACCCTCAAAAGAATCAGCATTTACAAGAGCTTCAGCCATGTTCCTGCACCCTGCAAAACCGCATCCTCCACAATTGGCAGCAGGCAAGGCTGCCTGGACTTCGTCAATCCTGGGATCTTCAAATACCTTGAATTTCTGAGCTACTAAGTAGAGGATAACGGCCGAAATAAAAGCGAGCAGACTCAGACTTATTATAGTTATCAGAACTGTGGAACTCATTAATGATTATGTTTTTAACTTAAATGTAAAACTCCGGTTAATTCTATTTCTGAATAAATAAAGAATCAGATACCAGGGGGCCAGAAGAGAGATTGAAATTAAGCCCGACATCAATTCATTGAAAGATAGTATATTACAAATAACAAGGCTGGCAACAACAATAACAAGAGGAACAAGATAGCTTAAAACCACTGCCTTAAACCCGGTCGATTGTTCCATTAAAACAGTTACACTGTCGCCGGGTGATACATTATATCTGCCTCTGATGTCAATTGTTTTCTCTTCTTTTCCTGAAATACCGCATAGACCTTCAGCATGACATCCGGAACATGCCGGATTTGATGTAATACTTACAAGAACTGAACTGCCGTCGACCTTTTTGACTGTCCCGTCATGTTGAATAGTGCCATGAAAAGCTGATTCTGTCATATTAACACCCGGCTGTTTGAAGTCGGCAAATTTATAAATCCTGTAAAATTTCGAACTGCTTTTTATCAGGTTTTACCTACGGTCTAATTATTTAGAATCATTCTAATTAAAACTAGTTGCTGGTTTCTTGTTGCCTTCTGCCTGCTGCTTGTTCATTACCAGTAACCTTTACCAGTAACCAGTAACCAGTAACAAGTAACCAATCACCAATCACCTTAGGGTTTAACCTATATTACTCCATGATTGATTTACGCTGAATAGTCTTTTCAACCCTTCCTTTAAAATAAGATTCCTGCTGTTTTCCAGTAAAGGATCCTGTGTGAGGATCCCTTCAGCTATGTTCCTTACATATTCAATAATTTGTCCGTCTTTTCCAAGGCTGGCAATTTTTAGATCAAATGGTATGCCGCTTTGCATGGTTCCTTCAATGTCGCCCGGTCCTCTCAGCTGGAGGTCCGTTTCAGCTATCTCAAAACCATCATTTGTTCTTATCATGACCTCAATCCTTGCAGCAGCCTCCTTTGAAAGCTTATCAGAGCTCATCAGAATGCAGTAGGACTGGTCGGCTCCCCGTCCGACGCGGCCTCTCAGCTGATGTAGCTGGGAGAGTCCGAATCTTTCCGCACTTTCAATTACCATAACTGATGCATTTGGGATATCGACACCTACCTCTATTACTGTGGTTGCAACAAGAATATTTGCGTAGCCTTCCTTAAAGAGCCTCATCGAAGCTTCTTTCTCTGCAGGGGTCATCTTTCCGTGAACAATGCTGATACAGTATTTAGGTGCCGGAAAAACTCTTGAAATTGTATCCCATCCATCTTCAAGGTTTTTATAGTCCATCTTTTCCGATTCCTGGATAAGCGGATAGACAACAAAAACCTGCCGTCCCTCATTAATCTGGTTCCTTATAAAACCAAAAACTTTATTCCGTTCTGAATCAGTAAAATGCATAGTTTTTATCGGAACTCTTCCCGGAGGAAGTTCGTCAATTACTGAAACATCGAGGTCGCCATATAGGGTCATTGCAAGGGTTCTTGGAATTGGTGTCGCAGTCATGACAAGAACATGCGGAGGGTTAATGCTCTTCTCCCATAGCCTCGCCCTCTGTGCAACTCCGAACCTGTGCTGTTCATCGATAATTACAAGACCAAGATTGGCAAACCTGACATTCTCCTCTATAAGCGCATGGGTTCCGATAAGTATGTTCAATGAGCTGTCTGTAAGGGATTCATCGATTGTTTTACGCCGGCTTCTCTTTGATGATCCTGTCAGGAGGCTAACATTAATCCCTATCCCTTGAACCATATTGCATATAGTTTCATAATGCTGGTTTGCAAGGATCTCTGTTGGAGCCATCAGACATGCCTGATATCCGTTGTCAATTGCAATAAGCATACTCATCAGTGCAACCAGGGTCTTTCCGCTCCCGACATCACCCTGGAGCAGGCGATTCATTTGCTTCCCAGACCCAAGATCCTTCCTGATCTCCCTCATTACTTTTTTCTGGGCCTCAGTGAGTGAAAAGGGCAGGTTGTTGTAATAAAAATTGTTAAAGAATTCCCCTACACTTGAAAAGACAAATCCCTTGTATTTTCTGGTCCTGTTGGTTTTAAACCGTAAGAGGTTAAGCTCAATGTAAAAGAGTTCTTCAAATTTGAGCCTGTATCTTGATTTTTCTATTTCAGCCGCATTTGACGGGAAATGAATCTTATGAAGGGCTTCATGAAGTTCCATAAGGTGATTACCTGAAATCAGATATTCAGGGAGGGTGTCGGGTATTCTGAATTTAATCTGGTTCAGCAGGGTTCCGACAAATTTGCTTATAGTTTTTGAAGTGACAAATTGATTTTTCAGCTTTTCGGTGGTGCTGTACTGGGCCTGAAGTGATGAACTGATTTTCTGTGCCGCTTTTTCAGATGCTTCAATCTCAGGATGGATAATATTTACCATCCCATTAAAAACACCTGGTTTTCCAAACACAATATATTCAACCCCGGGAGTGTAGTTTCCGGTTATCCATTTTGTTCCCTTGAACCAGACCAGTTTTATTGTACCGGTTTCATCGTTAAAGTCGGCAACGAGTCTTTTCCCTTTACCTTGTCCTTCAGTATAATACCCTTTTATATAACCTTTTATCTGAACAAGAGGAAGATCGGGATCAAGTTCTGTAATTCTGTAAAATCTTGTCCTGTCGATGTATTTGTAGGGAAAGTAATAAAGGAGATCCCTGAATGTATTTATATTAAGCTCTTTACTTAATATTTCAGCTCTCCTGGGGCCAACACCTGTCAGATAAGTTATATTCGAATCAAGAAACTCCTGCATTTTTTCTGCTCAGTGGAAGGTTGTAAAAAGATACCCGAAATTAGTTAATTTTGACGACCTGACCTAACATGAAACAGTATCAACGTATGGGATTGTTTGTTGCACTCAGATACCTTAATTATAAAATATTCTCCCGTCACAGAAATGGCCACGGCATCCATAGTCCGTTTATTTTCAACCTCGTTTCAGATATTTTCCGGAATAAAACCCGGTCTGATATTGTCTGTAGTATTGAATTGATAAGAAAAAAATTACTTGATGATACCCGTTTAATTCAAGTAACTGATCTTGGGGCGGGATCAAAAAGAATGAAAACCAGTTTGAGAAAAGTGTCCGATATAACAAGATATTCAGCAATTCCCCGAAAATATGGAATTTTGCTATCAAATATGGCAGAAGCCTTTGGAAAGAATGTTATCATTGAGTTTGGCACATCTCTCGGAATAAGCACATTGTATCTGGCAGCATCTTGCCCCAATGCCAGTGTGATTACTATGGAAGGTTGCAGTGAAATATCATCGGTTGCATCAGATAACTTCAGAGAGGCAGGAATAAAAAACATCACTCTGCTCAATGGCTCGTTTGATGATATCCTGCCTGAGATCAGGAAAGAAAAAACAACTCCCGGACTTGTATTTATCGATGGAAATCACAGGAAAGAACCTATTATCAGGTACTTCAGTCAGGTTGCAGAAATGTCTGATAAAAACAGCGTCATTATTATTGATGATATTAATTCATCCAGGGAGATGGCCGAAGCATGGTACGAGATAAAAAATCACAAAAAAGTAACGGCATCAGTAGATGTTTTCAGGATGGGCATCGTATTTTTCAAAGAGGGGCTGAATCATTTTAACTATGTGGTAAGCTATTAACAAAAATTAAGTTTTAATAATTTCTTATTTGAGATAATTAGTCTAATTTCGAAACTTCAAATTTAAGTACGTTATGGATAAAGTAATTGAGATTCAGGATATTGTTAAGAATTACCAGGTTGGGTCAGTTATTGTAAGAGCATTAAGATCCGTTTCAATAAATATTGACAGGAATGAATATGTGGCAATTATGGGACCTTCAGGTTCAGGCAAATCAACACTTATGAACCTGCTTGGCGCGCTCGACACCCCTACAAGCGGAAAATATATTCTAAACGGTACTGATGTCAGCAAGATGGAAGATGATTTCCTGGCAGAAATAAGAAATAAAGAGATCGGATTCGTTTTTCAGACTTTCAACCTCCTTCCAAGATATTCTGCTCTTGAAAACGTTACTTTGCCTTTGATTTATGCAGGTGTACCTAAAGCCGACAGGGAAAAGGTAGCCATGGAAACCCTGGAACAGGTAGGTCTGGCCGACAGAATGACCCATAAGCCCAATGAACTTTCCGGTGGACAGAGACAACGTGTAGCAATAGCCAGAGCTCTGGTAAACAAGCCGTCGATTATACTTGCGGATGAGCCCACTGGTAACCTTGACAGCAAGACATCTCTTGATATCATGGGTCTTCTTGATGATATCCATAAGAAAGGCAATACTGTAATTGTTGTGACTCATGAAGAAGATATAGCCAAGCACGCAGCCAGGATTATTAAACTATTCGACGGAGAGGTTGCACAGGATTATTTGAATCCTCATTATAAAAAGGCCTGAAACAACTAAACCTTTCATTATCTCGTTAATGAAAATATACACCCGTACTGGTGATGATGGAAATACATCATTGGCGGGAGGACAGAGAGTCCCGAAATTTCATCCCAGGATAGAAGCTTACGGTTCTGTTGATGAACTTATTTCATGGATAGGACTGCTCAGGGATACTCCCGGTAACGAAAGCAGGAAGAAAATATTGATTTATATAGAGCATCAGCTTATGAAGTGCGCTTCTGGCCTTGCAAATGCAGCTGATGACAGTAAATTGGCAGAGTTACTTCCTGACATGGACTGTACCTCTGTTGTTGAAGAAGAAATCGACAGAATGGAAGCCAGACTTACTCCAATAAAAACATTTATCCTCCCCGGAGGACATATACTTGTATCTTATTGTCATATAGCGCGATGTGTTTGCAGAAGAGCTGAAAGATCAGTTTTGAGACTTAACAGCACCGAAAATATTCCCGATATTATTTTCAAATTTCTAAACAGGCTCTCCGATTATTTATTCGTTTTATCCCGCCTGGTAAGCTTAGAGCTTGATGTAGAGGAGATTAGTTAAGATTTCTTATCTCTCTGAAAACTTAAAATATGGTATTGTTTTTTAAATAAAATAATATATATATTTGCAAACTTTATTAAGACATTATTTAATCAGGAAACATGTACTGGACACTTGAATTAGCATCTAAACTAGAGGATGCTCCATGGCCTGCCACAAAAGATGAGCTGATTGATTTCGCCATACGGTCAGGTGCCCCGATGGAGGTGATTGAAAATCTGCAGGAGATAGAGGATGAGGGAGATATCTACGAAAGCATTGAAGATATCTGGCCCGATTATCCGAGTAAGGACGACTTCTTCTTCAACGAAGATGAATACTGAAAGAAGGCTGACATCTTTGTCAGCCTTCTTATTTTCTAAAAATATCCATCATCTTTTTAGGCCTGATCAGATCATACCACGAAAAGCCTTCAAGCTTCTCTTTTTCGGCGTCCGCTTTTAAAGGCGGATCAATAACCCCTTCAGGATTCTGATATTCGTTAATTGCCGTTATTTTTCCATCCGACACAAATATTTCTATACGGGCGCATTTTGCCTTATTGACTCCAACAACTTCGTCACCGTCCAGTAGCCAGTATATTGTCTCTCCGTTGCCATCGACATCTATCCTGTAAAGTTCGTTGTCTTTAAAATATCCTGTGAGTGACCTTCCCTTTACCTGGTTAAACCTGGAATCATCAACCTGGCTCGTTACAAATGCAGAACTGTATAATTCCATCCTGTCGGCCTGACGGTTCTTTGTAAGCAGGGCTATCGAATCTGCCACAAGCTGGTTTTCTTCCGACCATAAAACCGGTGATTTGTACATTCTTATAACAGAATCACGGAAAGAATAGGAGAGGGAGTCGCATTTTGCCTGAATGTCGTTGCTGTAGATCCGGCAGTTGTGAAATGCTCTCATCAGCCTGTACTCCTTCATAACGGAATCAGATCTAGTAACCGCATTTATTGTATCGGCATGAAGGAAAAGAGAATCTTTTTCCGAGACCTGTATAAAAAGCGCCTTATCAGTCACCATGAACCTTTCGGGGCTTTTGTAGTACCAGGCATAATCACCCTTCACTATAATATTATTCGTGGTGTCGGTTATGCTTGTATTACGGTAGGCAAGACCATAACCCTTTACTCCATCGTAGTAAAGCGAATCACCTTTTATAACCTGCTGCCTGTTATCAATAACTGCGTTTTTCCAGATCCTCGATATGTCATTTTTTGTATCATACCATCCTCTTTCACAATAAAGGTAAATGCTGTCACCCTTCATCTCAGAAGGTCCTGTGAATATTGCTGTTTCCGAATCCGTATTATAATCCATCGTATCGGCAGTCATCACATAATCGGGGTTGACAATATTGACACTATCCTTGAAATGGAAGAGGTTTTGTGATACGTAATAAATTCCGATTATGCTTGTAAGAGTGTTTTCACCATTAGTTATTTTTCCGCCTGTGCTATATCGCGCGACTTCATTTTTTACATCATATCTGACTGACTGTGTATAAAGGTGTGTTTCCTTGTCGATAAGCTCAACATTCCCGTCTACGGATGCAGTCTCCGTGGATCCGTCATAAAAAAGGCTGTCGCCCCTGAGTTGAAGCGTATCTCCCTGAGTCATGTGAATTCTGCTGTAAGCCCTTATCTGATTATAACCTGTATAGAACCAGGCGCTGTCGCATTTCATAAAGATGTCATTATGTTTCAGGGATACATTTCCAAGCAGCCGTGTTACTCTTTTTCCTGTTTTCTTTTCTATTTCGTCTATTCCATCATCAGCATTTAACACCTCAATCATCTTTTTGCCGGGTTTCTGTTTTGGGAGGTCCTGGCTGAAAAAAGCCGGAGAAAAAAACAGAATGCCAGTTAAAAGCAATATTTTTCTGAGCGGAAGTGAAGAAAAAACAGATACAATTGATGCTATTTCAGCCATCCTGCTTCAAGGAATTTGCACGATTTTAATTCGTCACTGATCTTAATATAGGTAGTTTCGATTTTTTTGCTTATCCATTTCTGGTATGAGGACTGCCTTTCACTCATGAGTGCTGCGTTATAAAAGACCTGGTAATCATCCTTCAGGTTAGCCCGGTGGGCCGGGACCTCGTCATCGAGCCTTACAACCCTGAAGACAATATTTCCAATTTCATCAGTTGTCTGGAAGGGTTCGGAAATTTCACCTGTATTGAGATTCCTTACTTTTCCATACATTTCCTTGTTAAGCTCATCGAGCGAAAACCAGTTAATACGTTCCGATGGATTTGTACTTACAAATTTACCTCCATTTATCCTGCTGTCGAGGTGGCTTGAAAACCTAAAAGCCACATCTTCAAATTTCAGGCTGTCTTTTCTGATAAGTCTTGTCAGGCTGTCAAGTTTAACAAGAGCTTTTTCCGATTCCTCCCTTTTTACCTTTGGTCTTATAAGGATATGCCTGGTATTTACGAGATCTCCCTTCCGGTCGATAACCTGAATTATGTGAAATCCATATTTGGTTTCCACTATTTTTGAAACTGCATTTTTTGGCAGGCTCCACGCTGCATCGGCATATGGTTTTTCAAGCTCACCCTTTAGTTTGTATCCAACCTCACCACCGTTAATGCCTGAGCCGTCCTCTGAATTCAGAACTGCAAGTACGCTAAAGCTCTTTCCGGCTAGTATCTCGCTGCGTATATTGAGGAGTTTTTGTCTAGCCTCGGCTTTATTTTCTTCATTATTCGGAGGATCGAGCTGAATAATACTAAGCTGGACCTTTGAAGGGATGACCGGCAGAGAATCTTTTGGAATTGAATTGAAATATCTCTTAACATCGTTTGGTGTTATTGCAAGACCCTTTGTGATGCTTCCCTGAACTTCAGAGACAACTTGTTGTTCAACCAGAGCTTTCCTGATATCCCTTCTGATCTCGACCATGCTTTTTTTGAAATAGTCTTCAAGGGCTTTTTCGCTTCCTGCCGTTCTTATAGCATCATTGATCTGCATATTGAGGTCCCCTTCAACTGTATCATCAGTTACCTGGATACTGTCAATCCTTGCCTGGTCAACAAATAGCTTGGCAATGAGCAACTCCTGAAATACCCTGCAACGGACATCAGCAACCGGAATCCTCGGATTTCCTCTCCTGGCATCAATAACACCATTCTCAATATCTGAAAGATAAATTACTTCATTCCCGACAATTGCAGCAACCGATTCCACAAGAACCTGAGCATTTGCCGAAAAAACGCTCAGAACTAACCCAGCAACCACCATCAACATTGACCATCTGCTTCTTTTCATCATTAGTATATCTTAAAACTGTTTTCTTTTATTGATTCGTTATAAATGCCGTTTTCAAGTTCTCTGATAAAATCAATACGGCGATTATTCCAGATTATTCTTTTTATATCCTCCCTTACGTATTCAAATGGAGCAAGAGTACCCCTGAGCCTGTAATCGTTAATGACGATCAGATAAACCGAAGCTGAATCTCTGGTTTCATAAAAAGTTGTTCTTTTTAAAAAATCCTCCTGGTTGGTAATGTCCTCCTTCAATTCAAGGGTAAG
>DOTV01000200.1:13689-26813 GCA_003520925.1 Bacteroidales bacterium
TAATCTTCCATATATTTGGAGTCTCAACGGGAAGCTTAATAAAAAGAGCCTTTACTATATTTGATGTGAGGTTAAAGCTGTTTTTATTTTCGGTATAATACTTTTCCAGCTCATCGTTTATGATAACTGTATCCATCTTCTGACGGATCATCATACTCTGGTATTCATAAACCACAAGATCCTGTCTTGTTTCCTGAATCTGTTCATCAATTGCATTCACCAGTTCGGAAGAAAGGTTTTCTTCAGCTTTCTGGAACATGAGTTCACGCTTTGCCCATTTATTAATATAATTCTGGATCAAAGCTGCGCTGTCGGAAAGGGTTGCAGCTTTCCTTGTCTGTTCAGGAATCTCATCATAATACAGCACTTTAAGACCGGCTTTGGCAACCGGAGTCCGTTTCAGCTGTCTGTTGCTGTTACTGCAACCGGAAAGCACAAATAAGATGATAACAATCGGGATATATCTATTCATTGCCTAATCTCTTCTTCACTTCATCAAATACCTGGTTGTCAATATTAACAGGATATTTTTTCTTTAATTCTTTGATCCATTCTTCGGTAAGCCAGTCCTGGTAACCTGAAATCATATCAGTCTGAACTTCATTTAAGGGCAGCGGGACAGGTTCATTTACTTTCAGGATGCTGACAAGTGCCGGGTATCCGTTTTTAATCAGGGAATGCAGGCCAGTGGTCCAGTCAATCCTGTCTATATCAGCATCATCACCGGATTTCCAGGTCGAAGTTGTTATAGAAAGCAGTGTGTCTCCCTGGTGGTTGAATTTCGAAAGAAGCCTGCTATCGGTGCCGGGTTTCCTTGAATATTTCCTGTATGCTGCCATCAGCCGTTTTGCTCCTTCAGGTTCCCTGAGAGTATAGAGTTTTCCTTCAATGCTCTTCTTCGACAGGTATTCTTTCCTGTGAGCCTCATAATATTTCTGAAGTCCTGCTGAATCTTCCTGTACTCTGTTCCATACATTCCTGGATGATATATCAAACAGAAGAATACCATCATGAAACTCTTTCATCAGGTACCTGAAATCGGGATATTTTTTCTCAAGAACGGAATTCTCATATTTCATTATCTCGTCAGATGCTATTGATTCCAGAGATGTATCGATAAAGTATTCAGGGTTTTTTGTAATAACCATATTGCCCCGTTTTTCGACGTAAGCAGCAAAATCCTTTGCAGAAAGGCTATTCCCGGCAAATGTATATATGTTTCCTGAGGGGATGTACTTACGGTTATATTTTGAAATACCCTGGATAATCAGAGTGTCAGTGTTATCATTAAACCAGGCGAGGACAGAAGGATTAATCCTGAAAGAATACTCTTTCTTCAGCCTGTCAATAAAAGATTTCTTACCGAGTGAAATCAGATTTGACTGGTTAAGTTTACTTTCAAGAAAAGACTTTGACTCTTCATATGAACCGTGAGCTTTTCTGTCAAGCAGTTTGATAATGTGAAATCCGTAAACTGAACGAACAGGTTTTGTATATTCACCTGTATCCTTTACTGCAAATGCAGCTTCGGCAAAATCGCTAATTATTTCCCCTGCTCCAAACCAGTTCATTTCACCTCCGTTGACTGCCGATTCCTTATGATCCGAATTTTCCGAAGCCAGTTTTCTGAAGGGTTCCCCGTTCTTTAGCCTGGTATAAATATTATTTATTTCCGTTTCTGCCTTCCTGACTATCTGATCATCCGATCCGGGAGGAGCCGACTTCATGATATGGGCAACCTTTATTTTACCCATCGAAGGCCGAACGTCTGAAACCTTGATAATATGATATCCGTAAGGAGTCCTGACTGGCCTTGAAATAGTTCCCTTCGCAAGAGTGTAGGCTGCTTCCTCGAATGGTGTGATCATCTGAAATACAGTAAAATACCCTAAGTTACCACCGTTGATCAGAACTGACTTGTCATCTGATGTTGCTTTGGCCACCTGTTCAAATGGTTCTCCCTTAATTATTCTCTCCCGTATATCCATTGCTTTTTTATAGGCTTTCAGGGTATCTTCAGGAGATGCATCAGGAGTGCAACTGATAAGAATATGGGATGCATTCACCTCAGAAAGCGATCGCTGATATGCCTTACGGAGAAGCTTCTCCTTAAATTCGGGATCGGTCAGATAATTTTGCGCCAGCTGATTCCTGTAACCATCAAGCTCCTCCCTGAATGCTTTGGTTGTATCGTATCCCTGTTCAATTGCATCTGCCACCTTAAGCTTAAAAGCGATGAACTGACCGACGTAGTCATTAAGATTCGTCTTAAATTCCGGATCAAGGCTTTTATTGTACATTCTTATGAACTCACCAGCCTCAACCTCTCTGCCGGCAACAGTCATCAATATCTTTTCATCAGGCTTCTGGGCAAAACTGAAAGAAGATGACAGAATAAACAGAATAAACAGAATAAAAAGCAGAATTGACCTAGTTTTCATTATAATAAAAAAGAGTGCCGTTATTCGAAAGATTTTCTGCTGTAATTGGGAGACTCTCTGGTTATCGCCACATCGTGCGGATGGCTTTCAATAATTCCGGAGTGTGTGATTCTGACAAACTTACTCTCTTTCTTGAGAACAGCAATGTTTTTGGCTCCCACATAACCCATTCCTGATCTTAGTCCACCTGTCATCTGGTAAATAACTTCCGACAGATTTCCCTTAAAGGGAACCCTGGCTTCAATCCCTTCGGGCACCAGCTTCCGGATATCATCCTCCATGTCCTGGAAATACCTGTCCTTGGAGCCCTGCTGCATTGCCTCGATTGACCCCATACCCCGGTATGCCTTGAATTTACGACCGTTATATATTATTGTGTCACCGGGTGACTCCTCGACTCCTGCAAAAAGCGACCCTGCCATAATTGAATCAGCCCCTGATGCTATTGCCTTAATTATATCCCCCGAATATCTTATTCCTCCGTCTGCGATAACCGGTACACCGGATCCATCAATCGCCTTTGCCACGTTGTAAATTGCAGAAAGCTGAGGTATCCCAACTCCCGCTATCACCCTGGTTGTGCAGATTGATCCCGGGCCTATTCCAACCTTGACTGCATCCGCTCCCTCGTTTGCAAGCATTTTGGCTGCCTCTGCCGTTCCAATATTGCCAGCTACAACTTCGGTAGAAGGATATGCTTTCTTAATTTCCTTCAGAATTCTTATCACACTTTTTGTATGGGCATGGGCGGTGTCTATTACAATAGCATCGACACCTGAATTTATTAGTGCTTCAACCCTCTGAAGAGTGTCCGATGCTATGCCGACAGCAGCAGCGACTCTAAGCCTTCCCTTGTCGTCCTTGCATGAGTTCGGACGATCCTTCGTTTTTGTTATATCCTTGTATGTGATAAGGCCAATTAGCTTTCCTGATTCATCTACCATGGGCAGCTTTTCAATTTTATGCTTCTGAAGAATCCTTGCTGCAGCTTGAAGGGTGGTCTGGTGATTAGTTGTTATCAGGTTTGTGGTCATCACCTCTGTTATTTTCTTTGTACGGTTGTTTTCAAACCTCAAATCCCTGTTTGTGACAATTCCCTTAAGAATGCCACCGTCATCTATGACAGGAATACCACCTATCCTGTACTCACTCATAAGGCTCATTGCTTCACCTACTGATGCCTCAAGGCCTATAGTAATAGGGTCAAAAATCATTACATTCTCAGCCCTCTTGACCCTTTTTACCTGGGAGGCCTGCTTTTCAACCGACATATTTTTATGGATCACACCAATGCCACCTTCACGGGCAATAGCAATAGCCAGTTCATCTTCAGTTACCGTATCCATGGCAGCCGAAACAATGGGAGTGTTTATCCGTATGTTCCTGCTGAACATTGAGCTTAAATCGACCTCACGGGGAAGAACCTCGGAATATGAAGGAATAAGGAGCACATCATCAAAGGTTAATCCTTCATAGAGTATTTTATCCTTAATAAATGACATTTTATGATCCTTTAGTTTTTGTGGGCGCAAATTACTAAAAAAAACAGGACTCTGAAAACAAGTTATTACATTTGTATATGACTCAGCAATCTGTGAATATTGAACAGTGCAAAAAAATACTTACCAGATACTGGGGATTCACTACTTTCAAGCCACTTCAGGAGGATATAATAAGGTCAGTAATTGAAGGCCGGGATACCCTCGCACTGATGCCCACGGGAGGCGGCAAATCAATAACATTCCAGGTGCCTGCCCTTGCAAAGGAAGGTACCTGTCTTGTTATAACACCCCTCATAGCTTTGATGAAGGAGCAGGTTAACAGGCTGAACAGTCTGGAAATAAAATCGCTTATGATCCATTCGGCAATGTCGAGGGAAGAGATCGACATTACGATTGAGAACTGCATTTACGGGGATTATAAGTTCCTTTATGTATCGCCTGAGCGGATATCAACCCAGCTGTTTCAGGGCAAGGTTGGCCGGATTAACCTGTCGCTTATTGCAATTGATGAAGCGCATTGCATATCACAATGGGGTTACGATTTCAGGCCGTCGTACCTGAAAATAGCAACCCTTAGAGAAAAGATATCTCCTGATGTACCGTTCCTTGCACTTACTGCCACAGCAACACAGAATGTCATTGAGGACATAATGGATAAGCTGGCATTCAGGACAAGAAATGTGCTTAAAACAAGTTTTGAAAGGAAAAATATTTCCTACCTGGTGAGGCAGGTGGAGGAGAAAGGTTCATACCTGGTAAAAACCCTAAACAGAGTCGGCGGAAGCGGGATAGTTTATGTGAGGAGCAGAAAGAGGTGCAAGGAGGTAGCCGAGATGCTCTCCGGTCAGGGTATTGTAGCCGATTTTTATCATGCCGGACTGCCCGATGAACTGAGAGATAAAAAACAGGCATCATGGACAACAGGCAAGACAAGGGTAATTGTTGCAACCAATGCCTTTGGAATGGGAATTGACAAGGCTGATGTACGTTTTGTTATCCACTGGGACGTTCCTGATTCGATAGAAAACTATTTTCAGGAGAGCGGAAGGGCAGGAAGAGATAACAAACCTGCTTATGCCGTTCTTTTATATTCCCCTTCAGATAAAACGCGTCTGAACGACTCTCTGAGACAAAAATTTCCTCCGATTGACAGGATCAAGGACACCTATGAAGCCCTTTGCAATTTTCTTATGGTACCCCTCGGAGCAGGCAAAGACAACGTCTTTGATTTTAATATGGCGGAATTTGTCTCTCGTTACAGGCTTCCGGTTATCGAAACATTCAACAGCCTGGCGTTTCTTCAGAGAGAGGGGTATGTTGAATTTACCGAAGAGATAAATAATCCTTCACGCGTTCATTTTATTGTCGGACGGGATGACCTCTACAAGTTCCAGGTGGCAAACGAACCATTCGACGGATTCATTAAATTGATGCTCAGATCGTACACGGGGATGTTTACCGAATTTGTAGTAATAAATGAAGAGAGCCTTTCAAAAAAAGCTGCAATTACAAGGGAAACAGTATATCAATACCTTGTTAAGCTCTCATCGATGAATATTATCAGGTACATACCTGGTAAGAAAACATCTCTGGTGATATTTACCGAAGAACGCCTTGAGAGAAAAGCATTGATGATCTCACCGGACAACTATCTTCATGTAAGGGAAAAATATTCTGCCCGTCTTGAAAAAATGATCGAATATGGTGAATCTAAAAACAGGTGCAGGTCCGTAATGCTGCTTGACTATTTTGGGGAAGAATCGGACAGGTGTGGTACCTGCGACGTGTGCAGGGAAAGAAATGAACTCGACCTGAGCAAGTATGAATTTGATATCATCCTTGAGGAGATCAAGGCTATCCTTTCAGAAAAGAACCCCGATCCCGAAGAGATGGTGGCTATGTTAAGCTACCCGGAAGAGAAAGTGATTAAAGTGATCAGGTGGCTGCTTGATCATAATAAAATTATTCAGGACAGCGATCACAGACTTTCATGGAAATGAATCACCCGGCTAGCGCGGATTTGTAATCCGAGCTTATTTTGATCTTTCCTCGGTCTTCGGTCTTCGGTCCTCGGTCCTCCCTACAGTTCAGACAGATTAAAATTCCTCCACCGGACCTTTATTCCTCCACCGCTATGTATCTGAAGCAATATCCGCCCTTTACCCTGACCGATTTTCTGGTCAGTCAGGTCAGTCATCACTTCACCGTTAAGCCATGTTGTGACTTTGTCTCCGGCAACCTTGATCCTCATTTTATTCCAGTCATCTTTCTTAAGGATGTTCTCTTTTTCTTCGGGAATCTGATAAATCCATCCTCTCCCGTAAGATTCATAAATTCCGCCCGTATCATTTCCGGGAGGTGCAACTTCAACCTGCCATCCTGATATCTCGACCCCTTTTTTAATATAAGAGCGTATAAATACTCCGCTGTTTCCGTTTGCCTCTTCCTTGAATTCAAGGCTGAGATCGAAATCATTATAGTATTTTCTTGTTCCAAGATAGCCGTACTCTTTGTCAGGTCCGCTTTCGCAAACCAGCTCACCGTCCTTAACATACCACAATTCAGTGCCATAGACATCCCAGCCTGTAAGATCTTTTCCGTTGAATAGTGATTCCTGCCCTGGCTTTCGGGGCAGTTCCTTTATTTTCATATTTCTGAACCAAACCCTGCTGCCATGGTCCTGAACGGCAAAGACTCCGCTTCTTGCCAGTCCGTATTCCGGAGCATTTTCCCATTTACCGCTACCTTTCCGTGAAAACCAGTCATCTGACCAGGCCTCAAACTCGAGCACCTTCTCTCCATTAAGCCAGTTTTCGACATGACCGTTGTCGAAAACAATCTTTGAAGTATTCCATTCGCCGGCAGGCATAAGTTTTTTCTTTGCCGGATCGCAAATATACATCGCATAATCTGCTCCTGCTTTCTGCCATTCCTCGATAGGTGAAGCGAAACCGGCATCATCAATTAACTGATATTCGGGTCCGGTTACATAGGGTACCTTATATTCCGGTCTTTCAACAACATGGTAAAGGAGTCCGCTGTTCCCTCCGTCAGAGATCTTCCAGTCGAATGCAATAATGAAATTTTCATATTGTTTTTCAGTAACAATATAACCTGTACTGTCGCTTCCCTTACCAAGGGAGGTAAGAGTTCCTTTTTCGGCCACCCATGGAGCTTGAATAACCGAATCGCCTTTGAAATCGCGCCAGCCGTTAAGGGTTTTGCCATCAAAAAGGAGTTTCCAGCCATCCGCAGCTTCCTGATCGGTAAGCTTGTTCTGGCCTTGTTTGCAACCTGAAAAAGACAACCCCGTAATAATTATCACGAGCAAAAAGGAGATTCTTTGTTTCATATTTATGAAATTTTAATGTTACTGAAGTGCCTAAAGTTAGAAATTATTGAAATGCATCTTGCATGGACCATTATTTAAATAATGTTAAAGTTATACTTCACACACTCCAAACTTTACATCACTTTAAGTACTGTTTCATCACAAAATCCCTAATTTTGCAGGTCATGAATTTGAAATGATGAAAAAAGAGACCGACCCGGTATATTCAAGAAATGTTGTTGAATTTACAGCCGCTGCCATAGAATTCTGCAAATATGCAGAACATGCAGCTGAAATGAAGGGTGATGAGCTGCTTAAGATACTTCAGCGAATACTCCCATACTTATATTTAAAAGCCTCCCTTCTGCCGGCACTTGATCCTTATTTTGAGGATGGTAATGAGAAATTTGTGACTGAATCGGACTGGTTTAAAATCCATGACACGCTTCGGGAGAAATTCGGAACTGCCGATGATTATCTTGAGGTATTTGATGAGAAAATAAATGAATCAGATGGTCCGCTTGTTTTAAGCATCTCGGAGAATATGGCCGATATCTATCAGGATCTCAAGGATTTTCTTCTGCTATATCAGACAGGCACCCAGGAGGTAATGAACGATGCGGTCTGGGAATGCAGGCAGAATTTTGAGACTTTCTGGGGACAGAAACTTACAAATTCCCTAAGGGCAATTCATAAATTCATTTATTCAGGAGATGAGATCGGTAAGATCGAAATGGAAGACGTTAACGGCGAAGAAAGAAATACTTCCGACTGGTTTATAACGCGCAGGCAAAAGGAGATTAGAAATAATGGCAAATAACAGATATGCTGAATCGATAACGGCTGATGAGCTTGAAAAATGCGATTTGTCGTGGTTCAAAGGTGAGATATT
This sequence comes from Bacteroidales bacterium, assembly GCA_003520925.1. Classification (GTDB taxonomy): domain Bacteria; phylum Bacteroidota; class Bacteroidia; order Bacteroidales; family VadinHA17; genus LD21. The sequence goes on from DOTV01000200.1 coordinate 21,856, forward strand.
GCTTATAGAGGATATGAACTCCTTTAATGAAACATTTCCAAGGCTTCTGGGATCGGAAGTTCTGGGATTTGATACTGAAACAAGGCCATCATTTAAAAAGGGACGGAAAAACAAAGTTTCACTTATCCAGCTTGCAAATGAAAAGCTTGCCTGTCTGATCAGGATAAACAGGGTAGGGATACCTCCTGAACTGGCAGCACTTCTTGCCAATGAAGATGTAATCAAAGCCGGGGTGGCAGTTCATGATGATATTCGGTTCCTTAAAAGGGTCAAAGGATTTAATCCTTCAGGCTTTGTAGATCTTCAGAAGTTTGTCAGGGATTATGGTATCCAGGTGTCAGGATTAAAAAAACTATCAGCTATCGTTCTTGGATTTAAGATCTCAAAACGTCAGCAGGTTACCGACTGGGAAGCAGAACAGTTAACAGATGCCCAAAAAGTATACGCGGCAACGGATGCCTGGGTGTGTCATCAGATTTACAGAAAGCTCATAAATGGGAACTAAAATAGTCCTTAAATCAGGAAAGGAACAATCAATCCGAAGATACCATCCATGGGTCTTTTCAGGAGCAATTAAAAAGATTTACGGGGAACCTCTTGAAGGCGACATTGTAACAGTATTTGACAATAATAATGAATTTCTGGCAGTAGGTCACTATCAGCCTGGGTCAATTGCCGTCAGGATCCTTTCATTTGAAGATATTGAACCGGACAGTGAATTTTTCAGGGAGAGAATAAATAGCGCAATTGATTTCAGAAGATCAATGGGATTGATTGATAATGATTCTGTTAATGTATTCAGACTGGTCCATGGCGAAGGTGACAATCTCCCAGGTTTGATAGTTGACTTTTACAACGGTGTGATAGTTATGCAATCGCATTCGGTTGGTATGTATAAGATCAGGAAAGAAATTGCCAGGATTTTATCTGAATTATTAGGCGAAAGAATAATAGCTGTTTATGATAAAAGTGAATCGACGATTCCATTTAAGGCAGAGATCGCAGCGAAAAACGAGTTCTTATCCGGAGAATCGGAACCTGTAGTGGTAACCGAAAACGGATTTAAATTCAGGATTGACTGGACCACCGGTCAGAAAACGGGATTTTTTATTGATCAGCGTGAGAACAGAAAGATGCTTAGTGACTATACAAAAGGAAAGAGCGTTCTAAACATGTTCGGATATACAGGCGGTTTCTCTGTTTACGCAATGAAGGATGCAGGGCTTGTGCACAGTGTCGACAGCTCAGCATCAGCCACGGCGCTGGCCGATGAGAATGTAAGGCTTAATTTCGGCGATGACAGCCGGCACACATCTTTTCAGGTGGATGCCTTTGAATTTCTGAATGACATTAAAGATAAATACGATCTGATAATTCTTGATCCACCTGCATTTGCAAAGCACAACAATGTACTGACTAATGCACTTCAGGGATATAAAAGGCTGAATATGAAGGCAATTGAACAGATAAGGCCTGGTGGTATCATCTTTACTTTCTCATGTTCACAGGTAGTAACCAGGGAAAATTTCAGAAAATCGGTTTTTGCCGCAGCTGCCAATACAGGTAGAAATGTCAGGATTCTTCACCAGATGAGCCAGCCTCCCGATCATCCCGTTAATATTTATCATCCTGAGAGTGAGTATCTGAAGGGATTGGTGCTGTATGTTGAGTAGAATGTGAATAAAGGAATACTTTGTTATGTACTCATCCCCCTGCCCCCTTCTCTGCCGGAGCAAAGAAGGGGGTTAAACCACTGTAATTCAATAATCTCCCCCTCTTTACAAAGTAGAGAGGGGGATTAAGGGGGTGAGTACATGCGGGCAGAAAGGTGATACTATAAATTAGATCTATCTTGATATCTTAATTGATTACACAATATGAGCTCAGATAAAAACATTATCCTTATTGCAAGAAAGCTTGGCCTTCATGAATGGCAGGTTGAGAATACGATCCGCCTGATGGATGATGGTGCAACCATCCCATTCATAAGCCGTTACAGGAAGGAGATGACCGGTACTCTTGATGAGGTTAAGCTGCTTCAAATAAAAGATGAATACCAGAGGCTTAAAGATCTTGATTCACGTCGTGAAGCTGTAATAAAATCAATCATGGAACAGGAAAAGATGACTCCTGAACTAATGACAAAGATTGAAGCAGCTCTTACAATGGCAGAACTTGAAGATATTTATCTTCCTTTCAGACCCAGGCGAAGGACACGTGCAACAATCGCCAGGGAGAAAGGACTGGAACCGCTCGCACTGTTAATTATGGAGCAGAAAGAACGGGATCCGCATCATAAAGCTGAAGAGTTCCTGAAAGATGATGTTAAAAATGTCGAAGAGGCTATTGCCGGAGCCTGCGATATTATCGCAGAGTGGATAAGTGAGGATGAAAAGGCCAGACGACAACTGAGACGACTTTTTGAGAAAGAAGCAATTATTTTTTCAAAAGTTGTAAAAGGGAAGGAACAGGAAGGAATAAAATTCAGTGATTATTATGAATGGTCGGAGCCTTTGAAAAAGTGTCCTTCACACAGACTACTTGCAATGAGAAGGGGGGAGGATGAAGGATTCCTCAGACTTACAATCGAACCTGACGGTAAAAACGCACTTGATATACTTAATTCAATTTTTATAATAGGCACAAACGATTCTTCGTACCTGGTTAGAGAAGCAGTAAATGATAGCTGGAAGAGACTGCTTTCTTCATCGATGGAAACAGAATTCAGGAATATTTCAAAAGAAAAGGCTGATGAGGAAGCAATTGCAGTTTTCGCAGATAACCTGAAGCAGCTATTGCTTGCATCTCCGCTTGGGGAGAAAAATGTCCTCGCAATTGATCCCGGATTCAGAACAGGATGTAAGATTGTCTGTCTCGACCGGCAGGGTATTCTTCTTCACAATGAGACAATTTACCCGCATCCGCCTCAGAACGAGACAGCTATGTCGATAAAGAAAATTCTGTCGCTTGTGAATGCCTACAGGATTGAGGCAATAGCAATCGGAAACGGAACTGCCAGCCGGGAGACCGAGGATTTTATCAAGTGGGTTAAATTTGATAAGGATATCCAGGTTTTTATTGTAAGCGAAGCAGGGGCATCAATTTACTCTGCGTCAAAAGTTGCCCGAGATGAATTTCCCGACTATGATGTGACTGTCAGAGGTGCGGTTTCAATAGGAAGACGACTTATGGATCCGCTTGCTGAGCTTGTAAAGATCGATCCTAAATCGATCGGAGTCGGTCAGTATCAGCATGATGTTGATCAGCAGAAGCTTCAGAATTCTCTCGATGAGGTTGTGATGAGCTGTGTTAATGGAGTAGGGGTGGAAGTGAATACGGCGAGCAAACACCTTCTCACTTACGTTTCGGGACTTGGTCCCCAGCTGGCTCAGAATATTGTCGATTACCGGACGGAAAACGGTCCGTTTAATTCAAGATCAGAGTTAATGAAGGTTAAAAGGATGGGCGCTAAGGCTTTCGAACAAGGTGCCGGATTTCTCAGGATACGTAATGCTGAAAATCCTCTCGACTCGAGTGCGGTTCATCCCGAGAGCTATAGTGTTGTTGAAAGGATGGCGAAGGATCTCAGATGTGATGTCAGGGAACTTATGACAAACGAAAGCAAACGCAGGGACATAAAACCGGAGAATTATATTACGCCCTCAGTCGGGTTGCCGACTTTGAAAGATATACTGGAGGAGCTTTCAAGGCCCGGCCGGGATCCACGGTCAAAAATTAAGGAATTCAGTTTTGCAGATATTCATACAATGGAAGATCTGACTCCCGGAATGATTGTTCCCGGAATTGTAACAAATGTTACAAAATTCGGAGCCTTTATCGATATCGGTATCAAACAGGACGGCCTGGTTCATATTTCCAATATGAGTAATAGTTATGTATCAGATCCTTCAAAGGTTGTGAAACTTCATCAGCAGGTAATGGTGAAGGTGCTCGATGTGGATATTGAAAGAAAAAGGATACAACTTTCAATGAAAGGTGTTGATTTAAAGAGGGACTAAAAAGGTGAAAAACCGAACTCAAATAACTGCTCATCATTATACCGTAACAAATTAAAATCATTTACCTTAAGAGCTTCGTTTCTTATTAATTTTAATATACCTCACCATGCGAAAAATCAAGATTCTGCCGGTTCTTTTAATTACAGTAGTTTTATTTGCTTGCTCCGAAAAGAAGATAATAAAACCTCCTGTTGCTGAAAAAAACCCCCACCAACTCTACGACAACCGAATTGACAATTATTTCTGGATGCGGCTGAGTGATAATCAGAAAACTGCCGCTGTCCCGGATGAACAGACTAATAAGGTGCTTGATTACCTTAAAAAAGAGAATGAGTACGAAAAAGCAATGATGAAGCATACTGAAGATCTTCAGAAAACACTTTATAATGAAATGGTGGGAAGAATAAAGAAGGATGATGAATCGGTCCCTTATCTTGAAAACGGGTACTATTATTATTCAAAATACTCTGAAGGAAAGGAATATCCTATCCATTACCGGAAAAAAAGCTCGCCGGATGCTCCTGAAGAAATAATCCTTGATGAAAATAAACTGGCTGAGGGACAGGAGTTTTGTTCGGTAGGTGAGCTTAGCATTACACGTGATGGCAGACTCCTTGCTTACAGTATCGATACTGTTAGCCGGAGGCAGTATGATATTTATTTCGTCGATCTTGAAACAGGGAAACTTCTTCCCGAAACAATTGACTCCGTTGCTGGCCAGATGGTATGGGCAGCCGACGGAAAGACTCTTTTTTATACCGGAAAAGATCCGAAGACTCTACGGGAAGATAAGATCTTACGTCATACGCTGGGTGAAAATATTATAAGCGATGATACTGTTTACCTTGAACCTGACGAAACATTCAACGTCTCTTTGTTTGAGACAAAGAGTAAAAAATTCATAGTTATTCAATCGGAGCAGACTCTTACAACTGAAGC
>DOTV01000200.1:27162-31931 GCA_003520925.1 Bacteroidales bacterium
AAAGAGTTTTTTATAAGAACAAATTCTGACGGAGCATCGAACTTCAAATTGATGAGGACCGTGGAAGGCAAAACTGGAAAGAAGAACTGGGCAGAGGTAATTCCTCATAGAAGCGATGTTCTTTTTGAAGGATTTGAGCTTTTTGACAATTACCTGGTGAGCAGTGAACGCATTAAGGGCCTTAGTAATCTGAGGATCATTAATACAAAAGATAAAAGTGAACATTATCTCGATTTTGGGGAGGAGACTTATACCGCCGGCATTAACATTAACCCAAACCCGGATACCGATATTCTGAGATACAGCTATACTTCACTTACAACACCCGGCTCTGTTATAGATTATAATATGAAAACGAAGGAAAAGAAAATTATGAAAGAGCAGGCTGTACTCGGAGGTTTTGATAAAGCAAACTATGAGTCAAAGAGGCTATGGGCAAAGGCCCAGGATGGAACAATGGTGCCTATATCGATCGTTTACAGGAAAGGATTTATTAAAGACGGGACAGCCCCTCTTCTGATTTATGGTTACGGATCGTATGGCTACTCAACAAATCCGGGCTTTAACTCATCGGTTTTAAGTCTTCTTGACCGCGGCTTTGCATATGCTATGCCACATATACGGGGAGGCAGTGATATGGGCCGTTACTGGTATGAGGATGGCAAGCTTTTCAAAAAGAAAAACACTTTCACCGATTTCAACGATTGTGCACAGTTCCTTGTAAATGAAAAGTATACATCTCCCGACAGGCTTTTTGCAATGGGAGGAAGTGCTGGAGGCCTTCTGATGGGAGCGATCCTTAATATGCGACCCGATTTATATAAGGGTGTTATCGCAGCGGTTCCTTTTGTAGATGTTGTGACAACCATGCTCGACGAGACAATCCCTCTGACAACTTTTGAATGGGATGAATGGGGCGATCCGAGGAAAAAAGATTATTATGATTATATGTTATCGTATTCCCCTTATGATCAGGTTAAACCGATGGACTATCCCAACATCCTTGTTACAACAGGCTTCTGGGATTCCCAGGTGCAGTACTGGGAACCTGCCAAGTGGATTGCAAAACTCCGTGACATGAAGACTGATGATAATCTTCTGATTATGGACTGCAATATGGATGTCGGACACGGTGGAGCGTCAGGCAGATTTGAACGTTACAGGGTAACCGCTCTTGAATATGCTTTTATCCTCGATCTGGCCAGAATAAATTAGTAATGTTTAGCCAAATGAAAGGAAATACTATTTTACTGCTGTCAATATGCCTGATACTGGCCTCATGCGGAAAGCGATCCAATGAAGTATTAATTGAAACCGAAAGCTTTGATGAAAAAGGCGGCTGGGTTGTTGATCCGCAGTTTGTTGAACAAATGGGATCACCGTATCTCCTTGCTCACGGACTTGGTTCCCCGGTTAAAAATGCAAAAACAACAATCAATCTCCCTTCAAAAGGAAAATATAATATCTGGGTCAGAACAAAGAACTGGGCAGATGGGCAATGGGAAGCTCCGGGAAGGTTCCGGCTGCTGGTAAACGGTGAAGAAATGGAAGAAATTCTCGGTTCGGGTGAAGAAAAATGGAGGTGGCAGTATGCCGGTAGAATATCAATAAAAGAGACTCCGGTTATTATAGAACTTAAAGATCTGACCGGTTTTGAAGGAAGGTGTGATGCTGTTTTTCTGAGCCAGGCTAAAAAGGAACCCCCTGAAACCTCTGATGAATTGTCATCGTGGCGAAAAGCACAGTTCGGGGAAACCGAAATACCTGTAAGATCAGAAGAATTTGATCTTATTGTGGTAGGAGGGGGTATTGCCGGATGCGCAGCTTCAATTGCTGCTGCCGAAAGGGGTATGAAGGTTGCACTGATCCACGATCGACCTGTACTTGGTGGTAATGCTAGCAGTGAGATCAGGGTTCATACTGAAGGAATTACCTGGAAATCGGAACGTATTCTAAGTATGCTTAACACAGTATGGTGGCCAAACGGATCGCCTGATGCTACTCAGGATGATAAAAAGCGGCTTGATAATATAATAAGGTACGAAAACATAAAAGTCCTCCTTAACTGGCGCGCATATAATGCTAATTCACATTCTGGTTATGTGACCTCGGTCGATGCCAGGCATACTTCAACAGGTGAGACAATGCGTTTCTCAGCACCTCTTTTTATCGATTGCACAGGCGATGGCTGGATCGGTTACTGGGCAGGGGCAGAATACATGTATGGCAGGGAGGATTCCCTTACTTATAAAGAGAACTGGGACAAATATAAAGAACTTTGGAGTCCTGTAACTGCTGATAGCAAGATAATGGGTTCATCGGTCCTATGGCGGACATTTGATTCAGGAACTCCCTCTGTTTTTCCTGATGTCCCGTGGGCAATGGATGTGGTGGGTGAATATTCGGCCACTTCAGGTACCTGGAAGTGGGAATTCTCGCGCAATGATCTTCATCAGGTTGATGATGCTGAATATATACGTGACCATATGTTCAAGGCAATTTATGGTTCGTTCTCCAATGCTAAAAAGAAATCCGAAAATACCAACCTGGCTCTTGAATGGGTATCTTATCTAATCGGCAAAAGGGAATCCAGGAGGTTGAAGGGTGATTACATTTACACCTTCAATGATGAGAGGAACATGGTAGAATTCCCTGATGCAGTGGTCATGGAAAAAAGGAACATAGATGTTCATTACCAGCAGATCGAAGCCGATTCATCACAACCTGATTTCCTTTCGGAAGCCCTTTATTATCAGGTCGATCATTATTATATCCCTTATCGTTCTCTGTACTCGGTAAATATCAATAACCTCCTTTTTGCAGGCAGGTGCTTCAGCAGTTCACATGTCGGTCTGGGAGGGCCAAGGGTCATGAACACAACGGGACAAATGGGAGTTGCTGTCGGCTATGCAGCCTCATTGTGCAAAAAGTACAGCACAAATCCGCGTGGCATTTATGAAGACCACATAAATGAATTAAAGGAACTTATTAACAATACTGATTCCGTTAAGAATTCCTTTTAGAGCCTGTCACGATCTATCGGGAGGGTAGGGGGCGTCTCACCTTAATTCATCATCGGCACCCTCTGGTTTTGCTGCACATTAGCCGGTTGCTTTATCGCAGGTTTCCCGGGAAGTTTTGAATCCCTCATAGCAGCATTATATGCAAATGACGCGGTTATTATTGCATTCTGCCTGAGGTCGCTCATTACAAGCCTCTCATACGTATCCATAACAGTGTGGTAACCACGATCATATTCTATCTCATCCTGGATGAACTGGAAAGCCGGCAGGCCAATTGCATCAAATGACAGGTGATCGGTACCGCTTGTGTTCCTGATAGTTATGGTTGTTGCTCCCATGTCGGTGAATGGCTTAAGCCACTCCTCAAAAACTGGTCTGATAATATCATTTCCCTGAAGATAGATCCCCCTGTATTTACCGCTTCCGTTATCCATATTGAAGTATGCAGCAAACTTATCATAATCAGGTTTATGATCCCTGGTTTTTGCATCAGCAAGATATTTCTCCACATAACCGCGCGATCCGTTAAGACCCTGTTCTTCACCACCCCATAATGCTACTCTTATAGTTCTCCGGGGAGCAACATCGAGGTTTTTAAGTATTCGGAGAGCTTCCATCATTACGATGCACCCTGATGCATTGTCGGCTGCACCTGTTCCTCCATGCCACGAATCTATGTGGGCACCCAGAAGTACAACTTCATTTTTCAGAAGCTTATCTGTGCCGGGAATCTCACCGATTACGTTGTAAATCTTTGGACTGGCAAAAAACCTGTTCTGAATCTCAATCTCCATTTCAACAGGAGCATTATGTTTCAGAATCCTTTCCATCCTGCCATGATCTTCTGCCGGAAGATTAATTTCAGCAACCGGTTCCGGATTTCCGGCACTATAATTTGCACCGTTAGATCTGGGGACATTAAATATCCCTGAACTATTCACAATAACTGCTACACCTTCAGTTTTAATAAAATCTGAGATTTTTGTCCTGAGAGCCCTTTGAGCAGCAAAAGCAGCAAAGTCCCCGGTTGGCGACCTTCTTCCCTGCTGGCCCGTTTCAGCCATCGTAAGTTTTTTAAGATCTTCGTCAGAATACCTGCTTGCAAGAGGCTCATAGCTTACTTCATAAGTTGTTGTTGATGGCATCATTACTATCTTACCGGTAAGCTTTCCCTTGTATTTTTCAAGATCGGCTTCATTTTTTACATCCAGCAGAATAACTTCCGATTTGATCATACCTTTGGTACTCCCGGTCCATGCGACAGGGTTACATGCAAAATTTGCATAATAAGGAGCTGTCATTGCAGCATAAGCTTTGAGATTGTCCCAGCCGCCGCGGCTGAAATCCCTGGCCTCCTCAATTCGTACATTCTGGAAACCAAGTTCTTCCATCTTTTTCTTAGCCCATTCATTTCCTCTGGTTCCCCCTGATGAACCTGTCAGCCTGGGTCCCACAAAGTCAGTAAGCCCGTATGCCAGTTCTTCAATAGCTGAATTCCTCTGGCCTTCCTGCTTGATCTTATAGATCATATTCAGATCAATCTTCTCTGACTGAGATATTAATAATGACGGAATTAACATTAAAAAACACGCCCCGAAAATAATTCTCCTGATTTTCATTTGTTTACGATAGTTTAGATTTGAATTTTCAAAAATATAAAAAAATGAATGCAGTTATCATTCTGATGTTAATCATTTAACAATAGTTAACTTTGAACCCGGGCAACGGGTGTCAGGCAACTGGCGA
>DOTV01000200.1:32240-34294 GCA_003520925.1 Bacteroidales bacterium
TTTACTTTTGTCTTTTATTTTATTATGATTTATCCTGAGAATTTTGAAACAAAGATTGGCTTTGACAGGATAAGGCAGCTGCTCGACGATTACTGTCTTAGCCCTATGGGAAAGGATCTTGTAAATAGAGTACGATTTGAAAACAGTAAGGAGAACATCTCTTTTAAACTATCTTCAACTTATGAGTTCCAGCAGATCCTGCAGTTTGAGGATTATTTTCCGTCGGAAAATTATTTTGACCTGACAGGGTCTCTCAATAAAATAAGAGTTCCCGGTTCCTTTCCGGAAGTTCAGGATGTTTTTGATTTAAAAAGATCGGTTGAAACAGTAAAAGCCATTATCACTTTTTTTAAAAAGAAGGATGAAAAAAGTTACCCTGTTCTGAAATCAATATCTGGAAAAGTAAAATTTTATCCCTATGTTCTTGATTCGGCCGACAGGATAATTGATAAGGAAGGAAAGATTAGAGACAATGCCTCCCCGAGGCTAAAGGAGATACGCAGTGAGATCGTGCAGAAAAGCATTCAGTCGTCACGGCGGCTGAATTCAATATTAAAGCAGGCTCAGGCTGATGGTCTGGTCGACAGCGATACAGCGGCATCGGTCCGCAATGGACGCGGGGTTATTCCAGTTAACACGTTCGACAAAAGAAAGATCAGGGGATTGATTCATGATCAGTCTGCTTCAGGAAAAACTGTTTTTATTGAACCTGATGAAATTGTTGAAATAAATAATCAGATTGTCGAACTTGAATATGAAGAAAGGAGGGAAATAGTCAGGATACTTACGGCATTTGCCGATGATATAAGACCTTATCTGGACGACCTGTTAACATCGAATGATTTTCTTGGGGAGATCGATTTCATAAGGGCAAAAGCTAAACTTGGGAATCAGCTTGGGTCAGTAAAGCCGGTAATTTCTTCCAAGCAAGGCCTATTATGGAGGCATGCAGTACATCCTCTGTTATACCTGACATTCCGGAAACTGAAAGGCAGAAAAGTAATACCACTTGATATTGTACTGGAAGAGAAGAATAGAATTATCCTCATCTCGGGACCAAATGCCGGCGGAAAATCGGTCTGCCTGAAAACAGTTGGTCTCCTCCAGTATATGATGCAGTGCGGCCTGACAATCCCGGTCGGGGAAGGTTCTGAATCAGGGATATTCGATGATATTTGTATTGATATCGGTGATGAGCAGAGCATTGAGAATGATTTAAGCACTTACAGCTCGCACCTGATCAGCATGAAGTTTTTTATTAAAAACGCATCTGATAAATCACTTATACTGATCGATGAATTTGGCACGGGGACTGAGCCCATGCTTGGGGGTTCAATAGCGGAAGCCATCCTGGGGGAGTTCAATAAATCTGGTGCCTTCGGGGTTTTGACAACTCACTATACCAATCTGAAGCATTTTGCATCACTTACCGATGGTATAGTAAATGGTGCGATGCTGTTTGACAATAATCTTATGCAGCCTTTGTTTCAGCTCAGTATTGGAAAACCGGGAAGCTCTTTTGCATTTGAGATAGCCCGGAAAATAGGACTCCCTGAAGAGATTCTTAAAATAGCTTCGGAAAAGGCCGGTATCAAGAATATTAATTATGACCGTAACCTGAAGGATATTGCCCGGGACAAACGGTACTGGGAGATGAAAAGGCAGAATATACGGCAGCATGAAAAGCGGCTGGAAGAGCTTCTGGAACAATATGAAAAGGAAATTTCCGGGGCAAAGAACCTGAGGAAAGAGATAATTACAAAAGCAAAAACAGAAGCAGAATCAATACTGAGTGAAACGAACAGGATGATTGAAAACACAATCCGTCAGATTAAGGAATCCCAGGCAGAAAAAGAGAAAACAAGGGAGGTAAGAGTGAAACTTGATGAATTCAGGCAGACTATATCGGAAGAGAAAGAACCTGATGATACTGCATCAGAAGAAAAAGTAAACAGACTAGCCCGAAAGATAAAAAAACTCAAGCCGGATAGTGTTGAAAGAAATCAGCCCGTTACTGAAAAAACCGAAAAACCATTTAAGCCCGGAGACGCGGT
>DOTV01000033.1 GCA_003520925.1 Bacteroidales bacterium
AAAGCAAGAGGTTTCCCTTCAAAGGGTTTCTTCATTATCAGGTAGTTAAAAAGAAAATTACTGACCAGAACCCCTATGGCAAAAAAGAAAAGTGCAGAATACGGAGTCAGCTTTCCGGCTTCAGGATTTACGAAATCGGCAGCCATTGAGCTTGCAACAAATCTGTAAAAAAGAGCCATAAGCACACCTGCGCCGACTGAAAGCAAAATACCTTTGCCTGACACTTTTTTCATCGAGGTGCTGTGCTCCTTATATGCAACTGCATCGATTATTATAGCAGCCACTATCAGTGCAACCCCTGAGAACAGAAGGACCGGGTTACCCTGGGGCGCAAAAATATAATTGATAATCACACCCAGGGCAAGGGCAATTCCAACACCCACCGGGAAGGCAACAGCCATTCCGGCTATTGCCATCGCAGCGACAAGAAGAATGTTTGAAGCATTGAAAATCACACCGCCCAGGATTGCCCTGAAGATATTCCCCGGTTCAGCCTGGGCTAAGTCAGGCAGGAAGCTGCGTCCGGCAGTACCGGTACTTCCCAGAGTGAAGCCGAGCAAGAGTGAAAACAGTACTATTCCTGCAACATAGTCCCAGTAGAATAGCTCAAACCGCCAGGTTTTTCCTGCAAGTTTCTGGGTATTACCCCATGATCCCCAGCAAAGCATTGTAACGATGCAAAGGATGACTGCTAAGGTGTAAGATTGAGTTATAAACATAGTTTAAAAGTTTGGAGTGAGCTGGAGTTTGGAGTACTTAGAGTAGTGAACCTGACTCTGGGCACTCTAGGCACTTTAGGCACTTCTCCTATACTATTTTTCGAAAGAAAACTTAAATTCTTCATTCCTTTTAGGTGCAGTTTTGAAAATTGTAGCTGAGGTTATATAGACCCTCGTTCCTTTTGATTCAGGTCTTTTCTCACCATTTACAACGAGCCTTACGGTATGATCGCCTGGTTTCAGGTTCAGAACATGCCATATACTTTCAGTATGCTGCTGATTCGCAAAATCATAGTAAGTGTCAATTGTACGGTGAAGGGTTCCGTCAACATAAATATCGGCTTTACCTCCGTCGCGATACCAGTTGCCTTCAAGTGATATGCCTGTTCCTGAGAAGTTAATTATCAGTTCATCGTCTTTCTTATCAGTAAACATCGACTGATAACGAATCTGATTATCTCTTCCTGATTCAATTTTATAAACATCCCATTTACCCTTAAAGTTCCAGGCGGACTTATCAAAAATTGAAATCTTCCGGTCGAAAACCAGGTCGGGGAAAGAAACCTCTGCAGCAGATGCAGATGGTTCTTCAGTTTTTATAAAGATCTTATTACCTGTTACTTTACCGCCTGAAGCAGAAATAAAATCAAGAGCATATTTATATGTGCTCTTAACTGCTGAATTAAAGGAATAAGAAGTATGAATGAATGTTGAATCACCGATAGCCTTAACACCATCCTGCATCTCAACAGGCAATCTGCTGAATCCCTTTATGACTCCGAGAACGGCCATTGCATTCGACGGATTACAGTCAGAATCCTGCCCGCACCTGGTTGAAATTTCAAGGGTCTTCACCGGATCACCTTCACCATAGAGAAGCCCCATAACAATATAGGCTCCATTCAGTTTGGCGTCAATATTGAAAGCAGATCCTGCACCGCAGATGTCTGTATCACCCCACTTATCTTCAAGTTCCTTCCATGCCGGACGCCAGTCGGCCGGATAATGATTATGAAGGTTTATCACATCTCGGATGACTTTGTAATAATCGCTTTCAGTAGGGACTGATCTTAATGCTTTTTCGATGATCTTAGGGATATCGGATTCAAAATAAGCTTCGGAATAGAGCGCTGCCACAAATATGCCGCCATAAACACCATCGCCATAATTCATTATATGACCTATTTTATCAGCTATCCCTGAGGCCCTCTGTGGCATCCCCGGACACATGAAGCCTATATAATCAGCTTCGATCTGAAAATCAATATCATCAGCATGAAGATTGTATTCAGGGGTTCCGGATGCCGGAGCAAAAATACTGTCATAATAGTTTTTTCTCGCCTGCATATTGGCATGCCATAACTGGTAACCGGCTTTTGCAAACATCTCCTGGTATTTCTTTGCAGGTGCCTCAATACCGTATTTATCCATCGACATCAGGAATGTCAGCTGGACGTAAATGTCGTCCTGCCACATGCTGCCCTTAATATCGGTTGGTTTCCATTCAATTGAATCTTCAAAGATACGGCTCTGGGCCCGGAACTCGGTTGGTGCACCATAAGTGACGCCAATCATTTTCCCTGCCCAGCCTCCTGCAATCTTGTCCTTCAACACATCAGGACTGATTTTCTTAAATTCATCAGACTGGTTTTTGCAGGAAAAAAAAGCCAAAAACAATGATGGAACTAAAATGTAAGTACAGATTCTCTTCATTTGTGTAACTATTTGTTTTTATTAGGTATATGCATCATCCTGTCTTCAATGAACTTTGTGATTTCCGGGATGGCCATCTTTTGAATTACATATTGGTGTTTCCCTTCCGGATCGTCCTTCCAACTGTTTCTGCCATCGGGATAAACAATTATTGTGCCTCGCTTTGTATCGAAGAATCCCTCCGTTCCGTAAACAGCTATAAGCACCGCGGTTTCGTCCCAGCTCATCCTTCCATTCCTGTCTTCTTCAGAAAGAGGTATGCTTATTCTGAAAACATCCTTCACCGGACTGTTCTGCACAGGTGACTGAATTAACCGTAATCCTGTAAAGATTTTACTTCCGATCTCAAAGCCGGTGAATACTATTTCTCCCGGCCAGTTCTCTAAAACATACTTCGATGCTGCAGAGTCGATGAAAATATTAAATTCCCTGCCTTCGGGAAACCATCCTGCCATTGAGACGAGCCTGGTGACTTTCTTCCTGACAAGCTCGTCTCCCGAAAGATCGCTGACACTATCAGGCTTTGATTTAAGAAGGGTGCAGAGATTTGTCAGAAATCCTACAGTAACCACGGTAACGCTTTTATCTGGCTGACTCTGAAGCATCTTTCTGTAAACTGAGACAGCATCAGAGGCTTCAGAAGTTATATTTATCCTGTGCGGATACTTGCCGACAATTGAATCGGCCCAGTGCTGTGAGGATCCCATATTCGCTCCTGCTGATTTTGGTGCCCCAATCTCCAATTGTGGACGATTGAAATATGTGTTTATTACATCAATTGAAGGTGCGACCAGCTCATGTTTGTTGGATGATATGGTGGCAAGAACTTCTGCTTTTCCGCTATCGGCCATTGCATGAAGAAAAGCAAGGGCGCCTACGTCATCATAATCGGGGCCCAGGTCAGTATCGAAAATGATTTTAACCGGCGTTTCAGTTTGTCTCCGGGTTTGGTTTGTACATCCTGAAAGGATCAAAATAAAAAGTAAAGATCCAATTAACAAATATTTCATTATATCTATTATATCTATTATTTCTCATATCCCTCAAATCTCTTTCCTATATGGAGCTGATGCCTGTGCCCCCATACGTGTAACTGATATTGAAGCAGCTTTGTTTGCAAAATCCACAGCCTCCTCAAGTTCTTTTCCTTCCGAAATTGCCACAGCAAGTGCACCATTAAAAACATCTCCTGCAGCAGTTGTATCAAGAGCCCTGACTGGTACAACCGGAATATGTTTTGAAATCTTTTCGGTTAATAAATATGCTCCTGCTGCACCCAATGTAATAATAACATTTCCGACGCCTTTAGCCTTTAATTTTTCCGCACATTTTTCCGCTGAAGAGATATCGGTGACTTTTATTCCTGTCAGCAGTTCTGCTTCATTTTCGTTTGGTGTAATTAAAAACAGGCTTTTCAATAAATCGCCCGATAGTTGCTTTGCCGGAGCCGGATTCAGAATAACCTTATTACCCTTCCTTGAAACTTTCTCGGCCACGAACTCCACTGTGCTGAGAGGTATTTCAAGTTGCATAAGGAAAACATCTGAAGGGTCATTTCCATAAACCTCGTCAGCAATATCATATGCCGACATGGTACCGTTTGATCCTGGTGCAACTACAATACAATTTTCTCCGTTCTGATCGACCATAATCAGTGCAATTCCGGATGGATTCTTAGGATCTTTTACCATATACCTGGTGTCGATCTGCTCAAAGTCAAAGATATGCCTTGCCTGTTCGCTGAAATAGTCATTTCCTGTTTTTGTAACAAATGTTACATTCCCATTAAGCCTTGCCGCTGCCACAGCCTGATTTGCTCCTTTCCCTCCCGGATTCATAAAGAATGTACCTCCGATAATCGTTTCACCGGGAGCCGGAATGGCTTTCGATTTTACCACCATATCGGTGTTTGTACTTCCGATTACAACAATTCTGCCCATTGGTTTATTTCCTGTTTAAGCTTTTAATAATAAAATCTAAGATATAATTTTCTTTTCTAGAATATTTTTTTTTGATCGGGTCAGTAAAAATAAAATTAGCATTCTGATGGTATCGGCCCAAATAAGTATATTTATAAACTATTAACTGCTAACATGTTTCCTGTTATGAAAAAAAAGGTTATAACATTTGGTGAAATTATGTTACGTCTGGCAACACCTGAGCGCCAACGGTTTACCCAGACAAATTGTTTTAATGCCACATTCGGAGGCGGTGAAGCAAATGTTGCAGTGTCGCTGGCAAACTTCGGATTAAGTACAGAGTTCATAACGCGTCTGCCTGAAAATGATTTCGGACAGGCAGTCATTATGGATCTGAGAAAACACAATGTCGGTACAAACCATATAATTAACGGTGGCAGCAGGGTGGGTATCTATTTCCTTGAAACCGGGGCAGTATCAAGGCCCAGTAAGGTTATTTACGACCGTGCAAATTCAGCAATTTCTGAGATTAAGCCCGGGATGATAAACTGGGATGAAGTATTTGAAGGGGCTTCATGGTTTCATTGGACTGGCATTACTCCGGCCATTTCTGAAGGAGCAGCTATGGTTTGCCTTGAAGCAATTAAAATTTCAAAGCAGAAAGGTTTAACCGTTTCATGTGATCTTAACTTCAGAAAAAACCTCTGGAAATGGGGAAAGAAAGCCGGAGAGGTAATGCCTGACCTTGTAAGCGGATGCGATATCATTCTTGGCAACGAAGAAGATTCTGATAAGGTATTTGGAATCAGGCCCGAGGAAGGAGATGTTTCGAAAGGGGTTGTAACTGCTGAGGGATACAAATCGGTTTGTGTTAAATTAATGAAGAAGTTTCCGGGGGCAAAGAAGGTGATTATAACACTTCGCGGTTCAATAAATGCCGACCATAATTCATGGTCGGGTGTTCTGTATGACGGTATAAAACTATTTGAAGCACCTGAATACCAGATAACCCATATTGTTGACAGAGTAGGCGGGGGAGATTCTTTTATGGGCGGATTGATTTATGGATTGATCACCTGGCCCGGTGATGATCAGAAAGCTCTTAATTTTGCTGTGGCTGCCTCATGTCTTAAACATACAATTCATGGCGATTACAACCTTGTCTCCGTTGCCGAGGTTGAACAACTTATGAAAGGGGATGGATCGGGGAGGGTGATCCGCTGACATTTCTTTTCAAAGCAATTATCGTTAGAATAGCTGAAAAGAAAAGAGATCCGGCCATGAAAATATAAGAAGCACCAAATCCTCCTGTGGTGCCATTCAAATAACCCACGATGTAAGCACCTACAAAAGATCCCAAGGCACCCAGACTGTTTATCAATGCAATTGCGCCAGCTGAAACATTCCTTGGTAAAACTTCAGTTATTACTGCGAAGAATGGTCCGTAAGGGGCGTACATCGCTCCGCCTGCAATAACAAGCAATATATATGATAACCAGAAGTTGCTTGTACCGATCAGGTAGGAACCGTAGAAGGCTAAAGATCCGGTTAACAGGAATGGCCAGATGAATGAATTTCTCTTTAATGTTTTATCGGAAAAATAGGATGCTGTTAACATGCCGAAAATAGCCAGAAGATAGGGAACTGATGCCAGCCATCCGGTTTTTACTATGTCCGAATCAGGAGCAGCATTGATGATAGAGGGCAGCCACATAACAAATCCGTACACACCGATGCACCATAAAGCATATTGAAGGCATAGTAAAATAACTACCCTGGACCGGAATGCGACTGCGTAGTTTTTAACCGGTTTAATCGATTGTTGCTCGAGATCAAGCTGTGCCTGCAAATCATTTTTCTCATCATTTGTCAGCCATCTGGCATCTTTTGGCCTGTCTACAACAAGCCGCCACCACAGGAAAGCCCAGATAATAGCAGGAAATCCTTCCAGGATAAACATCCAGCGCCAGCCGACAGAGTCTACCAGATAACCAGATAAAATAGACATCCATAATATTGTTGCAGGATTACCCAGTATCAGAAAAGTATTGGCCCGTGAACGTTCAGATTTAGTAAACCACATGCTCAGGAACACCAGCATCGAAGGCATAACGGCACTCTCAACTACACCCAGCATAAATCTGATTACAATCAGTCCGTTGACATTACTCACCATTCCGGTTGCCATTGCCAGGCCTCCCCAAAGAATTAAGGACCAGAATATTAGTTTTTTGGCACTTTTTCTTGATGCATATACTGCACCGGGTATCTGAAAGAAGAAATATCCAAGAAAGAAAAGTGATCCCAGCAGCGAAGACATTGCTGCTGTAATATTCAGATCTTTAGCCATTCCCGCTGCCGCCGCGAATCCAAAGTTGGCACGATCGAGATAAGCTAGACTATACGTAATAAAGGCAATAGGTATTAACCGGTACCACCGTTTTCCTGACAACACATTTCCCATTTTAATCGATTTATTCAATCAGCTAACTCCATAACCGGTCGTGCGACCTTTTGGCATCCCATTCCGGTGTCGGATTAAACCACCCTGATTCCTTCCCAAGATGCTTTTTGCACTCTTCTTCATTCAGTTCAACACCTAACCCCGGTGCATCAAGCGGTACATTGGCAAACCCTTTTTCTATCATTGGCTTACTTCCTGTCATCCTGACTAGGTTCATCCACCATGGTGTATCGACACTGTGATGCTCGAGTGCAAGGAAATTCTGGGTAGCAGCCGCACAATGCACATTTGCCATGAAACATACCGGCGATCCTGCCATATGCATCGCCATGGCAACTCCGCACTCCTCGGCATAGTCGCCAATTTTCTTTGTCTCAAGAAGTCCACCGGATGTTCCAAGATCAGGCTGGATGATATCAACAGCTCTTGCATCTAGCAAGGGCTTGAATCCACCCTTCAGCATATAAATATCTTCACCTGTGCAGGTAGGTGTTTCGATGGCATCTGAGACAATCTTCCACTGATCGGTATAGAACCAGGGAACCATGTCTTCCACCCATGCAAGTCTGTATTTTTCCATGGCTCTTGCAAAACGGATTGAATTATTTATGTCAAAATGGCCGAAGTGGTCAGCACACAAGGGCATTTCATACCCTACCGCATTTCTGACCGATTCGACATATTCAGTCAGACCAGCCAGGCCTTTGTCAGTTATCTGTACCTGGGTGAACGGATGCAGTGCATTGCCATAATTCATATAATCCCTCAGATCGTACTGGCCGGTTGCTCCATCCCAGAATTTAGAATTGACCAGTGCATCGGGGATGTTAGCCACTACATGAATGCCAAGATCCATCTTTAGCCAGGTAAATCCCTGGTCGTCAACTCTTTTTTTCATGGTTTCGGCAAAAGCCTGAGGATCCCTGGCTCCGGGCGTATCGGCATATAATCTTATTTTGTCACGGTATCTGCCTCCGAGCAGCTGCCAGGCCGGAACATTATATGCTTTCCCGGTAAGATCCCAGAGTGCCATCTCTACAGCACACACTCCGCCGCCCTGCCGTCCGTGATATCCATATTGCCTGATTATCTTAAAAAGCATTTCAACGTTGCATGGATTCAGACCGAGTATCCTGCTTTTAAGGAATAATGCATAACGCCCATCGGCACCATCCCTGACCTCTCCGAGTCCATAAATACCCTGGTTTGTATCTATCCTTATTATCCATTTGTTTGCGATCATTGCCATTCGCATATCAGTAATCTTCAGTTCAGATGGATTTGATGACCGTTTAACATTTGATGTGGTTTGTGCAATAGTATCTTCAACCGAAAGGTGCATCAGTCCGCCAAGAGCAATTCCTCCGAGGGCGGTTTTTTTAAGGAAGTTACGCCTGCTGTTATCAGTACCTTTGACTTTATCCAACTGCATATTCTGATCTCTAATTTCTTCTAATATTTTCTTCATAATTTCAACTTATTTAGTCCTTTTAAAAGCAACCGGGAACTAGCAATCCCGCCCGACTGAATATCGTTCGGGCGGACAGTAACCTTAACCATTACCAGTTCCGATCTTTAAAATAATTATCAAGCTCCGTTTTGGTCATAGGCAGTTTTCCAGGATAGTTATTCAGCCAGTTCAAAAAATCCTTTTTAATCTCATCGGTCCATTGACTGTCGATCTGTCCTGGTTTGTACTTTCCCTCCCGCAGTCGCAGGTGTCCGAATTCATCCCTGAGTGCCGTAACTTCGGAGGTAATTACGAGATCTTCAACAAGGTGAGCGGGAATAAAAATGACTCCATATTTCTTGGCTAGCACCACATCACCCGGAAGTACTACTGCTCTGCCAATCCTTATCGGGGCATTGATTGAAACAAGACTCATCTGCTGGATATAAGAAGGATCCTGTCCTTTTATCCAGCCATTGAATCCCTTAATTTCACTCAATCCCTCCTGGTCCCTTACTGATCCGTAAAATATTACACCTCTTTTCGATTTGGCATATATTGAATTTCCAAGGTTATCACCAATCAGGGTCCCATCAGCTATCTTCCCATAGCTGTCGGCAACATATACATCTCCATCAACAAGGACATCAATGGGCCATGAGTTTGTACCGCCCTGCTGAGCACGGTTTTCGATCTTGCCCTGGGCTTTAACATATTTTTCCAGATCAGGTCTCAGGGGTATATATTGAGCGGTTACAACCCTGCCAGTCATTGGTTCATCAGGGTTTATAATCTTCCAGTCGCTTTCAAACTGGTTCTGATAACCTTTGTTCCTGAGAACACCCCAGGCCTCTTCAATTGAAATCTTCTTGAGCCTTTCCAGGATTGCATCTGATACTTTTGGTCTTCCATCAGGAAATCGTTCCCCTTTCCATTCGGAAGTGAGCGCTTTAATATATTCGGGCGATGAGCCTACATTCTGGGCCTTGAGTGTTAAGCAACCCAAAATAAGGACCGATAAGAACACTATTTTCTTATTCATATACTTATAATTTAAATAAATGGTTAGCAATTTTTTAATTCTTATCCCACCATACCTTTTGGGCTATCTCAGTTTCCCTGGTCATTGAGGTTGCCCATCCAAGTGCAGTCAATGCAGCATTCAGGTTTTCGAGATTATTTGATCTTTCGTTTTCCACGTATGCATACCTGACAGGCATTTGAGCAGTCGAAGAGTTTGAAGGGAGGTTGAGGTTCATTCTGCGTACATTGAACCACGATTCGGTAGGATTCATATACAATGAAACCCACATCTCCTCGGCAAGTCTTTGTCTTGCTGCTGCACCTGTTCCGAGAGGGTTAGCTGTAATATAATCAGTGATTTCCGATGCCAGGATTTTCTGGGTGGGAAGAAGGCCTGAATAAGAGCTCAACTGAGTCATACTGGTTGTAATTGCTGCAGAATATGCTGCATCTGCAGTAGTGCCTGTTGTCCATCCGTTAAGTGCTGCTTCAGCAATAAGGTAGTTCATTTCGGCAGCAGTCATTATCACAAGCGGTTGATCCATTGTGAAGAGAAATGGATTTGGGCTTGTATATGTCCAGTGGTATGCTGCAAGCGATGGGGCAGGGTTGGCATTGGTACCATGAATCATTCCTTTTGCTGCTGTGAGGTCCCAGTCCCATTTGGTAACATCCCTCCAGTAGGTTTGCATATTTGAGGCGGTGACTGCTGTAATAGTATTATTGAGACGTCCGCCGAAGATAACTTTTCTTCTTGGATCAGCTTTAGCTTTGAGAAAGTCGACAAAGTATTCGCCCATCTTCATATAACGCTCCGGGTCTCCTGAAGGTGATCCTTCAAAGAATGAGCTGTACGGACTCTTTTCGCTGTTCATACCATCTTTAGTCAGGAGTGTCCAGTTATCTGAATTGCCTGTTATTACACCTCCTGCAATTGCTTTCTCTGCATAGGTTTTAGCCATTGCAGCATCGGCATCTGAAGCTCTCATCGCCAGACGGAGCATAAGAGAATAGCCATACTTCTTCCATTTATTAATATCTCCATTATAGACAATGTCACGTGCTTTCTTGGGATCAGCATTCCCTTTCCATGTGAGTGCAAGTATTGCCGGATCAGTACTTAATGCCTTTGTTTCAGCATCAAGGGTTTGAAGCATATATTTGTAAATATCAGCCTGCTTGTCATATTTGGGTTTCATAGTTCCGTCTATATATGCTAACCCTGCTTCTGTAACGGGGATATCGCCATAAAAATCGGTCAGCCTCTGAATTATGGCAACCTTCATTATACGCGTCATGGCAAGGTTGTTGACCTGCAGGGGATCAGCCTTCTTTACAAGAAAATCCTCAAGTGAGATAGCCATTTTCAGTGCACCTGTATAAACTCCCCATGGACTGTCATTAAGCCCCTGATCAAACTGGTAGAGGCCTCCCATCTGCATTAGATTTGAATATGTAGCATAATATTTCACATATCCTCCCTCGAGTCTAGCAGGGTTGCCACCTGTGGATCCGCGCCCATGGCTCACGAGAATATTTGTAAACATCATTGACATATCTGAGTTATCAGGTGTAAGCAGATATTTTGGATCATCCAGCTGAATAAGATCATCGGTATCGCATGCATAGCCGCCAACAAGAATAACGGCAGCAAGAAATATTTTGAGCAATATTTTATTTTTCATTGTAAGTCGAATTAGAAATTAACACTTAGATTCATGGTATATGAGCGTGCTGACGGGAGCGCTCGATTGTTTATCCCTATTGCTCCACCTGTTCCCGGATCTCCATTTGGTAAATGGTTTATAATATCGAAAAGATTACGTCCAACCAAAGAAACGCTAATGTTCTGGACAGGGATACTCCTGTAAATGCTTTTTGGTATTGTGTACCCGATTGCTACCTGGCGGAATTTAGCATAGGATGCATTAAACACAACCAGTTCAGATACACGCTGTACCATTCCGGTGCGATAAAAGTTCTCAAAATGCTTAACATGGTATGGTATTTCATTCCCGGCAACAATCACTGCATTTGGCAGGTTAGCTGAAGGATTGGCATTGATAGTATAGCCTGTTGCGGTGGAAACATCTGAATAGACCGGCTCAGATGCAGTACCTGTATTATAAACTCCTTCAAGAAACAAACTTCCGTCGCGGCCAGGAAGAGTTGAAGTGCTCTGTCCTCTTTCCACCATTTCCTGTTCAGCCTCAAAAGCTACAGTTGCACCCCATTTGCCATCAACCATCGCAGACAGGGATAATCCTTTCCATGTCAGAGTTGCGGTTATGCTTGCCGAGTTTGGATGGGTGCCGTAACCCAGGAGTGTTTTTTGCGGATCCCTTGCAGGGCGCCATGACTGATGATTCTGGCTGTTGTAACTGAATGTCCATTTTTCCCATACAGGATCACCATTTACCTTCTTCTGAGTATAACCGTACATGGCATACGGACGTTCACCAACTATTTGTTTCACATCAATTCCACCCCCAATGCTAACGCTTCCGGCACTTACTTCTGAAGCCCCTCCAAGATCGAGTATTTTACCCATGTTATAAGAGTAAGCCATGTTTATTTCCAGGTTAAATTTATTGCTGATCGGAACAAGTGTCAGCATAATTTCATGTCCTTTATTCCCGATTGCACCTAGGTTCACAGTAGCACTTGTGTAACCTGAGGTTTGCGGGAGGGTTACGCCGACAATATCATTAGTGGTTTTCTTATCATAATACGCATAATCAATACCAATCCTGTTCTGGAAAAAGCGAAAATCAAATCCCACTTCGTATTCACGTGTCTCATAAGGTTGCAGATTAGGATTGTTTATGCTTCCGGGCAGGCTTAACAGAGGTGTGCTCATATAACCGGTAGCATCAAAGCTGTAACCTATTTTTGTAGCATATGAGCTTGATCCGCCTCCAACTTCAGCATATGATGCCCTGATCTTGGCAAAGGACCACCAGTCAGGCAGTTTAATCTGATTGGAAAGAAGATAACTTATTCCGACACTTGGATAGAAAATACTGTTATTCGCGGGAGCAAGTGTTGAGAACCAGTCATTTCTGCCGGTGGCTGTAAGGTAAACAATATCTTTATACGATAGTTCAGCACTTCCATACAGAGAGTTTATGCCGGAGTTGCTGTTGCCAACACTTGTATATAGCTGGCCTGCATTTGTAATAACATGATAGAAAGGTATAAGAAGCTGGTCACCTGAAATTCCATCGCGGTTGTAGTGACTCCTGGTTGCACTTCCTCCGAACATTGCAACAACGTTGAAATCACCGAACTTTTTATTGAAGTTTAGTGAATATTCGCCGTTGAGCTGGTTATCAATGGTTGTGTACTCAGCAACAGCACCGGTACCGGCGACATTACCTCTAAGGAATCCATATGCATCTATATTTGTGACTTTTATGTTGCTTGTTTCGGTACCCAGCCTTCCCATAATATACATCCAGGGGGTAATATCATATCTCAAACTGGCCGATACCGATACACGGTCCCTCTGGTCATTTTCAGAATCCTGATATGCCGACCAGTATGGATTTTGATAATAATCGTTTGTACTGAATGGAAGCATCCATCCATCTGGTTTGGCGCCCCACTTATCCGTTTGTCCTTTTAGCCAGTTTATATCCCATGAAGTTGGAATCAGCGACAGCATCTGAACATACCGCTGTGGATTAACCCTGTTCTTGCTCTTTGATGTTGAGTAGTTTGCCCGTGCATCAAGAGTGATCTTCTTTCCGAATTTACTGTTAACCGAAAGACTTACTGTCTGACGGTTCATATTTGAGTTTGGAATAGGAGAGGTATAGCGCATATCTGAAAAGGAACCGCGGAATTTCTGGGTCTGACTGCCACCAGAAAACGATATATCGTTTGTTATAGTTCCTCCTGTGCGCATAAAAGAATCCCAGTGATCTTCCATATAATCGAATACCATAGGTATCTCAGGATTATCGTTCCAGTTTATGCCAAGGGCTCTTCCGTCATAACGTGGCCCCCAGTTACGGTGAACTTCCTGGTTCCAGGTTGTCGGATAAGTATCGCTATTATCACCGTTGGACCCTGAATTACCATATAATTTCTGACGGTTTCTGAATGGATCAACATAGTTTTCAATACCGAATGACCCGTTGTAAGTAATTCCAATTCCCCTCTGGTTTGTTCCGCCCTTGGTTGTAATAAGTATTACCCCGTTTGACGCTCTTGACCCGTAAAGTGCAGTTGCAGCAGCTCCTTTGAGAATACTCATTGTCTCAATATCGTTTGGGTTCAATGTGGTGAGTGCATCTCCAAGGTCCCTTCCTCCAACGCTAGATGAAGCCCTGGTTATCGGAACTCCGTCAATTACATAAAGCGGATTATTATCACGGCTGATAGAGGTGTTTCCCCTTATTCTTACATTGGATGAACCTGCAGCTCCTGTTCCTGAAACATTGATGTCGACTCCGGCAATCTTTCCCTGCAGAGAGTTCATAAGGTTTAATTCGGGTACTTTCTGAATTTCATTACCTTTTACTTCGGCTGATGAATAGCTTAATGCCTTGGCTTGCCTTTTTATTCCAAGGGCTGTCACAACAACTTCATCCATCTGCGTTATACTCACTTCCAGGATTACATTTAAATTAGTCTGGTTACCTACAGTAATTTCCTGGCTTTTATAACCAATGAATGAGAATAACAATATAGCCTGATTATTAGGAACCTGAATACTGTATTTTCCTTCTGAATCAGTAAGGGTACCTGTGGTTGTTCCCCTTAATACAACCGAAACGCCCGGAAGGGCAAGATTATCAGCAGAACTTGTCACAATTCCGGAGACACTCTTTTGAGCGAAAACAACCTGCAATCCTGCAAATAGCAGAAAAGCAAGTGAAATGAAGCTTTTTCTCATGACTTGGAATTTTTGGTTAAAGAGGCGTTAGTTTATTAGGTATAATATTGACATTGGATCTTTAAATCTAAGGAGAATATTTTAAAATAATTCCGTCTTTGAAATAAAAACAATTATTTTTTGTGCCGGTTTTTCAGCTTACTTCAGGTAAAGTGTAGCTAATTTAAATGGAAAAGTGATTGTACCCATACTTTTTTTTTATTTCTCTCCATTTTTAACAATTTTTATGATAATCCATTTAAATTGTATATTTGACTGCTTTGATAAATTTTTACCGGAAAACTTAAATAAAATGTGATTATGAAGAACAAGCTCTTCCCGGCAATTCTCTTGTGTACATTTCTCTTTACTTCTTGCACGGGGGAAAAATCAATGAATAAGGTAATTGACGAATCCCTTGCCTTTTCAGCAAGACAGTACACTCTTATGGCTGAAGCATTGAATAACAAACCGGATCTTCTTCCAAGGACGATTGATGAATCAGGTACCCTGGTTACTTCAAATTCAGGATGGTGGACAAGCGGATTTTTTCCGGGCAGCCTCTGGTATCTTTATGAGTATTCGAAAGATGACAAATTTAAGGATGCTGCAATTCAGATGACATCGAGGATTGAAAATGAGAAAAACAATACCGGTACTCATGATCTGGGATTTATGCTTTACTGCAGTTTCGGAAATGGTTTCAGGCTTACGGGAGATCAGAATTACAAAGATGTTATGCTTACCGGCGCCAGGTCTCTTTCGACCCGTTTCCGGCCAAACATAGGGTGTATCCAGTCGTGGGGAAGCAGGAAGGGGTGGCAATGCCCGGTTATAATTGACAATATGATGAATCTTGAGTTTCTTATGTGGGCATTTAAACAGACAGGTGATTCAAGCTTTTACAAAATTGCAGTAACTCATTCGGATACAACAATAAAAAATCATTTCCGGCCTGATTTCAGCACCTGGCATGTAGTATCATATGATACAATCAGAGGGAAAGTTGAGGCAAAACAGACTGCCCAGGGTGCGGCAGACGGATCTGCATGGTCACGGGGACAGAGCTGGGGATTGTACGGATATACTGTGATGTATCGTGAAACAGGTCTGCAGCGATATCTTGATCAGGCAGAGCATATTGCAGATTATCTGATAAATCATCCCAATTTGCCGGAGGATAAGATACCTTACTGGGACTATAATGCGCCGGGTATCCCCGATGCAAAAAAAGATGCTTCAGCCAGTGCGATAATGGCTTCAGCCTTAATAGAACTCAGCGGTTATGCAGGAAAAGAGAAAGGCATTCAATATCTTAACGTTGCTGAGAAACAACTCCGTTCTCTTTCGTCTCCGGCTTACCTGGCAAAGGAAGGTGAAAATGGTAATTTTATACTGAAGCACAGCGTCGGTTCCCTTCCTGCCAAAAGTGAGGTAGATGTTCCTCTTACCTATGCCGATTACTATTATATTGAAGCTTTGCTCAGATACAAAAAACTACTGAAATAAACTGAGGATAAGCCCTTTGAGTTCCTTTGTGTTGACCTTTGTGATCCTTTGTGGTTAAAGGATTTAGGTTTTTACCACAAAGGACTCTAAGGTAATCACTAAGGTAAACAAAGTACTTTGTTCAGTAGTCGGAGCAGGAGCAAATCAAAAGTCGATCATTGCCTTCATAACTCCATCGTGGTATCCGGCAACAAGGTCGAAAGCCTCTTTTGTTTTTCCAAAAGGGAAGCGGTGTGTAACCATGTTACCGACATCGATTTTACGATTGCTCATCATTTCGAGTGAGTCTTCCACACACCCAACCTGCCGTCTTATAAACTGAATCGATATCTCCCTCCGACGTGTGTCATCAACGCTAAGGGTCCATTTGTTAAACTCGGGTATTCCAACGACTATCAGTCGCCCTCCGGGTTTAAGCAAATCAACAGCCTGATCTACAGCCTCCTGCTGGCCGCAACACTCGAAAACAATGTCGAGGCCAAGAGCCTCCTTTTGCCGGATGATTTCTGTTATATTATCCTTCAGTGGATTACCAGTCCATGTTGCTTTTTCTTTTACAGCGACCGCCAGTCTTTCATCAATTTTATCCGTGACATAGGTTTCCCCGGCTCCATACGCTTTTGCACCAAGCAAAACACTCATCCCGATCGGACCAAATCCCAGGATCCCTATTTTAACACCTTTTATCTCACCTGCTTTTTTAACTGCATAGACTCCGATTGCGAGTGGTTCAGAAAGAGCTCCATGATCGGGAGTGAGCCCACCCGGGAGGGTGTAACAGCTTTCTTCGGGCATAACAATATATTCCGAAAGAGCTCCCTCTGCCTGACCTGGACAACCGAGAAATTTAAGATGCCGGCAGGTATGATGCCTTCCCGACAGGCACTGATCGCATTTTCCACACCACATGGCTGGTTCAACAGCTATTATGTCACCTTTTCTCACACGGGTAACGGAAGGTCCGGTTTCAATAACTTCACCCCCACATTCATGTCCGACGGTGAAGGGATATTTCACGACCTGGGATCCTATCTTACCATTTGTGTAATAATGTATATCGGAGCCACATATTCCAAGAACCTGTAACTTAATCTTCACATCGTCCAGGGTTTTAATAACAGGATCCGGAACCTCCTTCATTTCCATTTCGCGGATACCTGTAAGCATCATTGCTTTCATAATAAATCATTTGAAAATTGAAACAAATATAGTATCAAATGTCAATCCTTTGTGTTACTTTGTAATGAAAAGGCTTCAAGGCGTTAGGGCATAACGGCATAACTGCATAACCGCACAATTGCATAACCGCACAACCGCACAACCGCACAACCGCATAACCGCATAACCGCATAACAAATTATATTTTACAATGAAAAGGAATATTTACACTATCGGAGAAACCTTATTTGATATAATATTCAAGAACGGCCAGCCACAGGCAGGCAAGGCAGGAGGAGCAATGCTCAACAGCTCTGTGTCGCTTGGAAGAATTGGCCTGCCGGTTCATCTGTTAAGCGAATATGGCGATGATGATATAGGCAGGATTATTGATGATTTCCTGAAGTCGAACGGAGTTTCCACCTTGTTTGCTGATCATTTTAAGGATGGTAATACTGCACTTGCCATTGCAACCCTTAACGAAAAGAACGACGCCAGTTATACATTTTACAAGAATTACCCTTCCAGAAGACTTGAAATAGATTTTCCGGTAATAGTGAAAGATGATATCATTCTTTGCGGGTCGATATTTGCAATAACAAGAGAAATAAGGCAAAAATTCGTCAGTTTTGTAACAGGGGCATCTGAAAACGGAGCTGTTGTGCTTTATGATCCGAATTTCAGAAAGGCACATGCTTCTGAACTGGATGAACTCAGACCAATGATTGTTGAAAACATTCAGATGGCAAGTATTATAAGGGGTTCGGATGAGGATTTTCAGAATATTTTCGGAGCTTCTACTCCGGAGAAAGCCTGGGATATAATAAAGAAGTACTGTAATTGCATGGTTTACACAGCCAGCTCTGAAGGGGTCTATGTCAGGACCACAAATTTTGAAGGAAAGTTTACAGTCAGGAAGATAAAACCGGTCAGCACTATTGGTGCCGGAGATAACTTTAATGCCGGTATGATTGCCGCAATTTATAGGAACGGGATTTCAAGAGACCAGCTGGCAGTCATGGGAGAAGACTTGTGGTCAAAGGTAATTTCATCCGGAGTTGATTTTGCATCGGATGTCTGTATGAGCTATGAGAATTATATTTCTGATGAGTTTGCAATAAAGCTGAAATAAGAGCAGGGATTTTTCTCTGTGCCACTCTGTGACTTCTCAGTGGCTCTCTGTGTAATCCTTTTTTTTTACACAGAGTTCCACAGAGGTTTCACTGAGTTCCACAAAGTGTGGTACTAAATCGGTTTTGCGTTTGTCAGCAGGTATTTCTCCGCCTCAAGATTCCAGATATAATCGTTTTTAGAGACTATTTCATTCAAGCCTTTATAAAATTGATCATTCTTTCCTTTCTCCTCAAGGTTGTAAAGGGAAACCAACGGCATTGATATATTAGTGTAAATAAGCTTTTTCCCACCAGGAATTTGCGGAAGGTTTAAAGTAGTTTCAACTACTGCATCCAGTCCTCCGATATGTGTTATCATAACTGCCGGATTGATCTTCCCTTCGCTCATCATTTTAAGAGATTCCCTCATATCATCGGTGTTCCCTCCCGATGTACCTACAATATGGGTGAATGCATAATGGACATTATAAAAATTAAACTCTGCTTTGAACTGTGGATTTGTCGGACCCGCAAAGAAATTCAGGCATCCGTCAAATCCAAGAATGGCATCACCCTGTTCGACAACCTGTTTTATGGGAGCAAAAATAAAAACATCATCAAAGCCTTTCCCTCCAGTGAGTTGCCGCATTTCTTCCACAGGGTTGCTGATTTTGGAGGTATTTAAATAAACAATTCTGATTTTTTCTTCTTTAAAGCTCTTTTCAGGTGGAAACAGACAGGCCGCTCTTGCAAGTCTGGTGTCGTCGATGTCGGTTACAACAACCAACCCTGGTTTCCTTGCCTGGTGAAGTGCATAATCGATTGCACCAAGTCCCATTGGTCCGACACCTGCAAGAATTGCCATATTGCCGCCTTCTTTTATACCCATATTATGTATGTAGGAACCCGGTGGAACATGGTAGCTTGCATTAAAGGCTCCAACAATGCACGACATCGGTTCAGAGAGTGAGGCTGGATAAAATGCTTCACCTTCGTACTGAAGAAGTGAGTCAGCTTCCATTACAATGTCCGGAATAATAACATGTGTAGCATCACCGCCGATAAACCTGTAAGAATAGCCCGGGGCATCAAGTGTACCCATGTGATTCATAGCCGGCTGAATTGAAAACTTCTGACCCGCTGAGAATTTGTGCTGCCATTTTTTCCCAACCTCAAGGATCACACCGGCAAACTCATGTCCGATAATTGTCGGATTCACATTGATGTTATCCGGAACGCGTTTATGCTCAGCTCCCTGTAATGCTGCCTTGTGCGACGACATGCAGATGCTGTCGGATACCACCCGGGCGAGGATTTCATCCTCCTCTATTTCCGGAAGTTCAAATTCCTCCAGACGAAGGTCCTTTTTACCGTAAATCCGGACTGCTTTTGTTTTCATAACCTTTATTTTTACCCCTAAATCCCCCATGGGGGACTTAAAACACTCCAGCAGATAAAGCCCCCTTTGGGGGGTTGGGGGGTAGAATTACCCCAGCATCACCTGCCCACCTGTCACAGGTACTGCCTGTCCTGTTTCATACTCCTGATCAATAATATACAGCAGTGCTTTAATTACATCTTCTAGGCGACATCCGCGCTTCATCGGGACCTGTTCTTCATAGAATTTCTTTACATCCTCAATTGTTTTTGCCCCAGGTACTTTTCCCGTATTAAGGTACTGCACAAAAAGCCCGGTCTTGGGATCAGACCAGAGAGGGCCTTCATAGAAATTTCCGGGACAAATTGAGTTTACCTTTATCCTGAAAGGCGCAAGCTCGAGGGCAAATGACTGTGTAAGACCTATCCCTCCGAATTTAGCCCCGGCATAGGCAAAGTTTTTGTTGCTGCCCCTTAGGCCTGATTTGGAATTTATCTGGATTATATCTGTAAAATATTCAGGTTTTTCATGATTCTGAATCTTCATTACTTCTGAGGCATATTTTGCACAATAGAAATAACCGCTGTAATTTATACCGGTAGTCCTGGCAAACATTTCCGGTTCTATCTCATCCAATCCACCGGCCTTTAAAATCCCTGCATTGCTTACGATTAAATCGAGTCCCCCGAATTCACCCACAGTTTTTTCAATCAGGTTTTTAACAGATTCAGGATCTGAGACATCAGTTCTGAAAAAAACAGCTTTGTTTTTGGAAACCTGCGACTGAAGTCCTTTAACAAATTTGATTCCGGTTTCTTCATTCAGATCTGCAACAACGACATTTGCATTTAGTCTGAACAGGGCTTCAGCAATTCCTGCACCGAATCCCTGTGCACCGCCTGTAACAATTGCAATCCTGTTCTCCATTCGGTTCCACTGGCCGGTGCTTTGGGCAACCTTTCGTCTGTAGTTTTCAACCTCCCACTTATCAATGAATGCCGACTGATCGGGTGTAAGTGTTTTTGTACCGCCGCATAGTGATGAGTAATAGCTCACCTTGATAAGATCCTCGTAGACATCCAGTATTGCCTCAGCTGAAGCCACAGATCTACTCAGTGCAATTACCCCTGCATTTTTTATTATGATAACTGCAGGCAGATAACCGTATTCATTCTGAAAACGGGGCAATAGCGACTTTATTGATTCCAGTATTTTTTCAGCTGAAGAAGATTGCTCAATGTACAGGTACCTGGTTTTGCAATAGACAATTATATCGGGAGTCAGTGGCAGGGATATCTTATGAAATTCCTGCTGGTTCTGATAGTATTTAGCTATCAAGGTGTTATGCCGGCATCTGATTACCTTTACACTGTCACTTGAAAGTAGCATACGCAGGGCCGGCAGAACTTTATTAAGAACCGGGTTGTAAGGAAGATCCCCAACGTCAGTAAGGCGGATTAAATGAGTATCAATTTTTGAAATTATATCTTCATAGATATTCCTGATCTCTTCAATTGAATCAGCACTGACAAATGATCCATGATTTTCAAGGAAAATTATTTGAGGATCAGATAAATTCTGATCTCTGTACCTTGTGATTTCAGATTCGAGCATTTTAAAAAGGGTATAGCCCGGATCAGTATATGGCACGAAAAGGGCTTTTTCGCCGAAGAGTTTAACAATCAGGTTTTTTGCATTTCTGCTGCACAATACTCCGTTTATAAGTGTCGGATGAAGGTGGACGACAAATCTGTATTTTATAAGTTCATGCAGGGAGGTCTCTACTGATGGTCTTTTGCTGTGACTGTGATCAGTCATGCAGTTGAACAGGTCATTCTTGACTTCTTCTTCCCTTTGAACCGGATCATCTGAAAATTTTTTCAGGGAAATATTACGCAGCTTTTCCCTGCTGAGTTCAACAAGTCCATTCTCATCAAGATAAGCCAGTGGCTGACCGCTGGATTTAATCCAGATTGTATTTTCATCCTTGTAAGATGTATTCCCGCCACCTGCGATAACGTACTCTTTATTTTGCCCGTAAAATCTGGATATTTCAATCAGCTGGGCGATTTCCGGTTTCATATATTTATTTTTTAATCAGAAAGAATTCTATTACCATCCTGCCAAGAAGTGCAAGCTCATTTTTCTGATCTAAGCTCGGCCTGGAATCTGCCAGTACATAACCCTGCATCCCCTTTGCCCTGAGATATTGATGGGCTGCAATAACACATACGCCTTCCCATGCTATCCGCTTCATTTCATCATCAAGTTCTTCCGACCCTCTCGCAGTAACTTTTAATGGTATCAATTCAGGTGTATTATGTTCGGTACCGAAAGTGATAAGAAAATTCCTTTCATGGAACCAGGTTACAAAGTCCCTGAGGACAGACAGGCTGTTACGTCCAGGGATAAGTTCCACACATCCTATCTTGTGATAAGAAAGAGCTTCTGCAAGCTTTTCTTTATCTCTCTCAAACTCAGTTGTATTTCCTGAGTTATCATCAAGCAGGACAGGGTAGCACGGAATGCCACCGGCCTTAATTATTATTTTTATAATCCTGTCAAGTTCAAGGAAAGAATCTTCGTTCTCTTCAACAAATGCTGCTCCTCCGCTTTTCAGCAGATTTGATCTTATCTCGTTTTCCAGCTGAGAAGTATTTCCGTTTTCAGCTTTTGATTTTCTTCCTCCATAGATTTTTTCAAGGAAATCTATTTGATCGTTCCCTTCGGGATAAGCCTCGGTAGCGGCTGACCTGACCGCTTTGGCCAGATGACGTTCCCGGACCAGTTCCATGGCATACCTTGCCTTTATATTTTCATATGAAAGAATTATTGAAGGATTAACCGGTTCAATTATCCTGTTAAGTTTTGAGATCATTGCTTTCATCTGATTCTGGCTTTCTCTTATGACTGACTTAAGTCTCAGGTTTTGAAAGAAACCAGGGTTAAAAGGATAATCCAGACCTTTTCCGCAGAAATATATTCTTCCGGGATTATTTGGATCGTTGATCCTTATCCCTTTTTTCTGCTCCTCCTTCAGAAGTCCTATAAATTCAATATTGAAAAGGGGAAATATCCGGTTTTTGACACAACCATTGCTAAAATCTTTATACCCGTCAGTCACAAAAAAATCATTGATTCCCAGCGCGGCAATCTCTTCATCTTTGGCCATTCTGAAAATAGTTGCCATATCAGGGAACGCGCTGAAGGAATATGGAGTATGAATATGGGCATTTGCCTCCCTGAATAATGGGAGATTGTTTTTGTTAAATTGTTTAGTCAGTTCCGAAAGTGAGGGAAAGTCATCCAGGAAAATCTTATCCACTTTTTAATGTATTAGGGTCAACGGTTATAAATATTAATTTCATTCAGCAGAAGGACTGGATTGATATTTGGTTATCAGGATTATCTGAATAACTTTTCAATCTCCCTGATTTTCTCCTTGCTCAGAGGTTTTTTCTTCCCGGTCATCTTTACTATCATTGTCATCTTCGCTGCATTCTCAATAACTTCAAGTTTGTCAAAGGCCTGGAGGATTGATGATCCTGTGGTAAGAATTCCATGATTCTCAAGCAGAAGAATATCAGATTTCATAATACACTCTGATGCCACTGAGGCCAGCTCCTTTGTACCCATTAAAGCATAAGGCACAAAGCATGGATCTCCGCATATTGCCCTGGCTTCAGCTGTAAGGTCGGTATTGATTGTGCACTTCATGGCTGTAAATGCCGATGCAAAAAGCGGATGAGCATGCACTATGGCCGTAATCTCCTTCTTTTTACGGTATATTGAAAGATGCATTTCATTTTCTATGGAAGGCTTCAGCTCAGGAGTCAGGTTTTCACCGGTCAGTGTCATAATTCCAACTTCCCTCCACCTCATCCTTCCCTTATCAGTAGCTGAGGGGGTTATCACTATGATATCGCCTGAGATCTTAAGACTTATATTCCCGCCTGAGGTTGTTGTAAGGCCCTGCCTGTAGAGACGCCGCATAAACATTGCGACTTCCTTGCGTTCTTTTTTATAATTCTCCTGAGTTTTCATTTAAAATACTTACTGAACCAGATCAATTATCCCGTTCAGGACATACTGAGGGCGATATGGAAAATTATCAATCTCAGCCCTGCTGGTTATACCGCTTAAAACAAGTACAGTATCTATTTCTGATTCCAGACCACATCTTACATCAGTATCCATACGATCACCAATTACAATAGCCTCTTCTCTCTTTACACCCAGCTTTTTAAGGGCAATCCTCATCATAAGGGGGTTTGGTTTGCCGACATAATATGCTTTTTTACCGGAAGCAATTTCAATAGGAGCTATCAAAGCCTTGACTGATGGAGATATTCCTGTTTCGACAGGACCGCTGATGTCAGGATTTGTTCCTATGAGACGTGCCCCCTTTAAAACAAGGTTTACCGCCATCTCTATCTTTTCGAAACTGTAACTGTTTGTATCGCCGACAATTACATAATCGGGATTAACATTATTTATTGTATAACC
Organism: Bacteroidales bacterium; assembly: GCA_003520925.1. Classification (GTDB taxonomy): domain Bacteria; phylum Bacteroidota; class Bacteroidia; order Bacteroidales; family VadinHA17; genus LD21. The sequence continues at coordinate 23,834 of DOTV01000033.1, forward strand.
GATGCTGTACAGAGCGTGAATAAGTCCGGCATCGCCTATGATATAAGCACTTCCATTAGGTTTCTGGCTTGCAAGAAATCCTGCTGTGGCAAGTGCACTTGTATAAAAATGCTCTTCTCCCACATTAATCCCAAGTCTTTGAAGCTTCTCCTGCAGTTCTTTCTGGGTTCTCTGGCTGGAGTTTGTAAGGAAGAGGTAACATTTACCTGTATCTTCAAGCCATTTCAGAAAAGTGGTGACACCCGGCAGCAAAATATTGCCATGATAGATCACCCCGTCCATATCGATAATAAAGCCTTTTTTTTCTTTTATATTCTCAACTGCATTTTTCATTTTGAGTAAATTGTAATGTAAAGATATTAAAAGGATCTAAACACCCTCTTTGTTTAATTTTAATGATTTGGCTGACGTAAAATCTGATTTGCAGACATGCCCTTTCAGAGGCATAATCTTTTCATGTACTGCGTCTAATATCCATTCAGGCTGAGGGAAGAAGGCATTCTCCATTTCATGTGCGGGAATGATCCAGTTCCTGGAACCCACAACAACCGGAGGAGCATCGAGGTAATCAAATGCGATTTCAGTTATTGTCTGTGCCATCTCCTTTAGGAATGATCCCCTCGCCGATGCATCGCTGGCAAGAACTATTTTTCCTGTTTTTTTCACAGATTCTATCACAGGCATGTAATTAAATGGTACCAGGGAGCGTGCATCTATTATTTCAGCTCTTATTCCATAATCTCTCACAAGAATATCTGCTGACTTAATAGCATTGTATAAAGTTGCCCCAATGGTAAGGATTGTCAGGTCTTCACCTGATCTCTTTATATCGGGCTCGCCGAGAGGTATTTCGTAGTAACCTTCAGGAACACCTGAATTTTGAAACATCTCACCTGTGTCGTAGAGTCTCTGGCTTTCAAAGAATATCACAGGGTCGGTTCCCTGTAACGCACTGTTCATTAGTCCTTTGGCATCGTAAGGGGTAGCAGGGAAGACAACCTTTAATCCGGGTATATGTGCAACAAGTGATGACCAGTCCTGGGAATGCTGTGCACCATATTTTGAACCTACGGAAACTCTTATAACCACAGGCATCTTAATAATATTTCCGCTCATCGCCTGCCATTTTGGAAGCTGATTGAAGACCTCATCGCCTGAGCGTCCGAGGAAATCGCAGTACATGATCTCCGCAATTACTCTTCCACCGCACATCCCGTAACCAATTGCTGTTCCGACAATAGCTCCTTCAGAAATAGGAGAATTGAAAAGACGATGATAGGGGAGGGCTTCAGTCAGACCACGGTACACTGCAAAAGCACCGCCCCAGTCGCGGTTTTCTTCACCCCATGCTGCAAGTGTCGGATCTTTGTAGAATCGGTCAATTATTGCTTCGAAGATCCCATCCCTGAGCTGGAAAAGCCTGGCTTTGGAAACCGGTTTCCCTTCCTTGTCCTTAAAGAACCTCTCCTTGTTTTTAAATGACATTACTCTCGGTACATCCTCTAATGGAATAAGAACTTCGGGATCCCTTTCTTCCATTTTGTCAGCTGACTGGTTTGAAAACATCATTGTTCCGATTACATCAGGATCTTTCTGAAGATCAAGCCTTGGCGATATTTCATCACTGACAGCAAGTTTCAGAATATGTGTCAGAAGTTCTCCTGCTTCATCCCTTATTTCATCAAGCTGCTCCTGTTTTGCAATTCCCGATGCTGTAAGCGTGTTCCCGTAAGCAATTATAGAATCTTCTTTCTGCCATGCTTCAACCTCCTCTTTTGACCTGTATGATGACGCGTCAGAAGGCGAATGCCCGCTTATCCTGTAAGTAAGAGTATCAAGCAGAACAGGTCCGTTTTTTTCATTCAGGATCTCTTTCTTCCTTCTGAAAGCATCAATTACAGCAAGCGGATTGTAGCCGTCGACTCTTTCAGCATGCATCATTTCGGGATTTACGCCGGCACCTATCCTGGCAAGAATACCATAGCCCATTGTTTCACCCATTGTCTGACCACCCATTCCATAAAGGTTGTTCATGAAGTTGAAGATAAGGGGCAATCCTCCTTTATATTCCCCATCCCATAGAGTGTTGTACTGATCCATTGTTGCAAACGAAATGCCTTCCCATACTGGTCCGCATCCCATTGAGGCATCACCTATATTGCACACAACTATCCCGGGTTTTCTGTTGATCTTTTTATAGAGTGCCGCACCTACAGAAATATCACCCGAGCCTCCAACAATTGCATTGTTGGGGTATATCCCAAATGGTGTGAAGAATGCATGCATTGAACCGCCGAGTCCCTTGTTGAATCCGTTTTCCCTGGCAAATATCTCGGCAAGAGCTCCATATAACAGGAAGTGCTTTGCAAGTTCCTTCATAGGACCGGCAAATCCTTTCTCGACAACCTTAAGGGCAGAACCCCCAAAGTAATTTTTCATGATAGAATAAAGAACATCTTCATCGAGTTTATTGATTGCAGACAATCCTTTTGCAAGTATTTCACCATGACTCCTGTGCGATCCGAAAATGAAATCATCAATATCAAGATTGTAAGCCATCCCTACTGCTGAAGCCTCCTGACCGATTGAAAGATGCGCAGGACCAGGATGATTGTAGGGAATACCCTTGTACTCATTTTTTGTTTTTATCAGGTTGAGCATTGTCTCAAACTCCCTGATAATTACCATATCGTGATAAATTCTTACAAAATCGTCAGTGCTGAAGCTGTCCTTTTCTTCGTCAATGGATTTGTTATACTGGTTTACCGGGATCTTCCCGAACTCTAGGAACTGTGGTTTTCGAACCTCCTTTGGATCAATGTTCTGACTTTTAGGCATATGTTGTTAGTTTATTATAGTTATTAACCCACCCCTTTCCTCTCACGGGAGGGGATCTTAATGCATGCATTGTCATTGCTATCCGTCCGTCAGCTGACGGACGAGAGAAGCAATCTTATTCTTCAGTGACTGAATTTTTCAATCTGTTCTTTAATTTCTCTCAGGAATAGTGTTGCCGGGCCGCCATCTATGGCCCGGTGATCGTAAGTAAGCGATAATCCGATGTAAGGAACAAAGCCGAATGTGCTGTTCCCGAGGTCGGCAGGCCTGTTTATAATTGTACATACTCCAAGTATTGCGGTCTGCGGAAGGTTTACCACCGGAGTGAACATTTCTACTCCGTAATTACCCAGATTGGAAACGGTGAATGAGGCTGCAGTACTCTTGATAAGCTCAGGGTTTATGTTTCCTTTTTTGCAGGCTTCCGCTGACGATTTTAACTCCCGTGATAGTGTCTGAAGATCCATATCATCAGCATTCTTTACTGAAGGAACCATCAGTCCCCTGGGAGTGTCAACGGCTATACCCAGATGGACTTTGTTAAACATTTTTATGCGGTCGTCGAAGAAATGTGCATTGACCTCAGGAAATTTTTTGATCGCTTTTATGACGCATAAGCAGATCATATCGTTCAGTGTTATATCCTGTTTTTCAGATCCGTTTTTCAGCCCCTCCTTGATTTTTCTTCTGGCCTCGAGAATATTACGGACATCAGCACTCATATGATGCGTAAGCTGCGCTGAGTTCTGAAGAGAAACATGCATGGTCCGCGCAATAAGTTTGCGGACGTTTGATAGGGGCTGTTCGGTAAATTCATCCCCTGGTACATCAACTTGATCCATTTTGCCTTCGGTCGGAGAAACAGCATTTTCAATATCGCTGCATATAATCCTTCCATTTGGTCCTGATCCGCGGATGCCATAAAAATTTAAGCCCTTCTTTTCGGCGTAACGCTTTGCTCTGGGTGAGATCCTGATTTTCATTTCTCGGGTTTCATCTGCGGCATCTGCTTGTAAAACCGATGTTTCCTGTACTAATGTTTCAAAGGATTGATGATTTATCTCCGGAGGAATTGATTCTCCTGATAACTGAGTCGTTATCTGATCAGTCTTTTCTCCGGCATTACCAATAAGTGCTACATTGACAAGAACCGGCACCTCTGCCCCGTTGCCGTAGAATATCTCCAGTATGGTGCCATCGGATGGTGATTCAACGTCAAAGGCAGCTTTATCGGTTTCATATGAAAAAAGAAGATCCCCGCTCTTTACCGTGTCACCTTTCTGCCTGAACCATTTGGTTATTATGCAGGTCTCGACCGACTGACCCTGCCTTGGCATAATTACAGGTATTGCCATTTTTTGTAATTGGTTATTGGTTATAACTTGTTATTACAAGTTGGTTATTTAATAGTAATAGAAAATACGATAGTGTTAATTATAACATGATTACAAAAATATATATAATAACTTGTATTTACAAGTAAAAATATATATATTTACGGAAAAATTTGCACAGCATGAAATCAGACGGTTCAAAACCGCAATACAGGATGCTTTATGAAATACTCCGCAGGCACATCAGCGAAAGTGTTTACAGGGAAGGGGATCTTCTGCCGTCTGAAAATGAGCTTTGCAGGTTGTATGGTATGACTCGTCCGACAGTGAGGCAATCCCTTGCATGTCTTGCTAACGATGGTTATATAAGAAAGCATCAGGGTAAAGGAAGTATCGTCACCCAACCTGCGAGGGATATTGGTATTCTGTCGGTTTCAGGTACAACTTCCGCAGTAGGAAACAGGAACCTGAAGACCGGGATTATAGTCAAACCTGTTCTAAAGCAATGGCCTGCCGACTTTATGTTCCCCCTTTCGGAACTTGAAAAGGAATCAGGATGCATCTATTTCGAAAGACTCCGTCTGCTCGATGAAGTTCCCATATTCTACGATATCAGTTTTATTGCAAATATTAATCTTCCAAGGATAACTGCCAGACAATTTGAGAATAAATCTCTTTTTTCAATACTCCGGGAACATTACAACATCGAAATAAAAGGGGGAGAGCAGAGGATCAGGGCTATTTCACCCTCATCGAAAATTAGCAAATTTCTTAAGCTTGAAAAAGGACAGCCAGTGCTCCACCTTGAAAGGAAGATAGAGACAAGTGTAAACGGTTTTTTCATCTATTCATCTATTTTCTGCAATACAAGAAAATACTCGATCTTCGGAAGGTTTTAAGATTTTAGCCTCCGGTTCCTTTTGAATTGAAAAAACTTTAATTTTATGCCTGATAAATTTCTGGCGGGAATTGTCTAGCAATTATAAATAACTAACAAAATCAAAAACAGAAACTAACTTATGAAAGATCAAAACAAATCATGGTCAAGGCGTCGATTCCTTGGTTCTGCAGCATTAGGAATGGCTGGTATGGTTGTAATTCCAAATATTGCAACTTCATGCAAAGGGAAAACCAAAGCTAAAACTGCTGAAGAGAGTAGTGAAATCACACTCGGATTTATAGGTCTGGGACAACAATCAATGTTCCTCCTTAGTGGCTTTCTCCAGGTAGCCGGAGTAAAAGTTGTTGCTGGTTGTGATGTGTATGGCATCAAGCGCAAGCGTTTTGAAAAAAGGGTAACCGACTTTTATGCAAAGGCTGGCAAAGAAGCAAAGGTTGATACATACGAAAAGTTCCAGGATGTACTTGCCAGACAGGATATTGATGCAGTTGTCATAGCTGTTCCTGATCATAATCATGCAATTATTGCAATCGCTGCCTGCAAGGCCGGTAAGGATGTTTACCTTGAAAAACCAATGACTTTCACGATTAAAGAGGGGCAGGAGCTTAAAAAAGCGGTCCGGCAGAATAACCGGATACTGGCAGTAGGAAGTCAGCAGCGCTCTGATGCCGGATTCCAGCATGCGGTAAACCTGGTTCAGACAGGTGCACTTGGTAAAATCAGCAAAGTGAATGCCTACGTTGGAGCACCTCCCACCCCTTATAATCTTCCCGAAGAACCCCTGCCTGCCGATCTAAATTGGGATCTTTGGCTTGGACCTCTACCTTCAAATATCCACTACAATAACCAGCTTGATCCTCTTATTTCACTTGATCCTGAAAAAGATGAAGAGATATGGGGCGCATGGCGCTGGTATAAAGAAATGGGAGGAGGCTTTACAACAGACTGGGGAGCACATATGTTTGATATTGCTCAATGGGGATTGGGGATGGATAAAAACGGACCGGTGGAAATTTCTCCAATCGGGGACGGCACAGAATTCATTTCGTGGAAATATGCAAACGGTGTGGTAATGACTTCAGAACCTTTTGATGAAAATCTCACAAAGGGGGTGAAATTCTGGGGAGAAAATGGCTGGATTGAAGTTGCCAGGGGTTACTTCAAAGCTTCTGATCCCAAATTCAATCCTCCTGCTACGGCATCAACTGATGAGGGACCATATGAAACAAGAATTCCACACCAGGTCAATTTTATCGAATGCGTGAGATCACGTCAGGATCCTGTTGCTTCTGTCGATATTGGTCATAGCAGTTGTACTGTCTGTAATCTCGGTAATATTGCATGCGACCTGAAGAGAACAATTAAATGGAATCCTGAGACTGAGACTTTCATTGATGATTCTGATGGAGAAGCTACAAAACGGCTGCATTATGAATATCGCACCCCGTGGAAACTGGTATAAAGATTTTCACCACTAAATCCCCCTGACGCTTCGGTCAGGAGAGGCCTAAAGGGGACTTTAAGAAGTTTAAGCTCCCCTTTAGGGGGGTAGGGAGCATAAAAAAGAGGCTGGACGATCGTTCAGCCTCTTTAAATATCAATCTGAGCAAAAATTAATCTACTCGTCTAACCTTGATAGCAACAGGTCCCTTTTCTCTTGTTTCTACTTCAAACTCAACTACCTGTCCTGTTTCAAGTTCAGTCTGAGGGCTCTCGAGACCTGACCGATGGACAAAAATATCCTTCTGATCTTCAGTCTGCAGAAACCCGAAACCTTTAACCCTGTCATACCATTTAACAGTACCTTTCATAGTCTTGAGTTTTATAAAATCTACCTGTAATTATCCCTTCTGTTACCGCCGCCGCCTCTGCGATCATTATCTCCACCCCGGAAGTCTCTTTTTCTGTCGGTTCGTTCAATAGATTCGTTAACAATAATTTTTCTGCCCTGAACTTCAGCACCATTTAGTTCCTCAATGGCCTTCTTTGCTTCAGCTTCGTTTGGCATCTCAACGAAACCAAATCCTTTACTTTTCCCAGAGTATTTATCAATAATGACTTTAGCGGATGAAACTTCGCCATACTCTTCAAAGATTTCTTTTAATTCTGCTTCACTCATTTTAAAATGAAGACTTCCTACATAAATGTTCATAATTCAATAATTAAGTAATTAAACAGTAACAAAGGTCATATTTATTTTTGAGATCTGAAAATAAAACTTCATTATATGTTGTAATTAACAACTGATTTAACTATTTGTTCGCTTCCTGCTTCTTAATTCTTATGTATATATGCTTGATGTTATTCTGACCCGAATCCCTTTCATCAATCTCAAAATCAAGTGATCTGATCATTGGAGTAAGTTTTGCAAATCCATAGTTCCTTGGGTCGAAATCTGGTTGTTTTTTGAGTATCAGATTTCCGACATCACCAAGGTATGCCCAGCCGGTTTCATCTGCAAGATCCGTTATTGACGATGCAATAAGACGCTTTGCCCTGCTTTTCTGATTCTGCTGATCACTTTCATCATTCCTTGGTTTGCTTCTGGAAGGCTTGCCCGGTCTTTTCTTAATTTCCTTTGGATCAGTTACTACCAGTGGGGTGTTAATAATATCCAGATAAATAAACTTATCACAGGCAATTATAAATGGGGAAGGTGTCTTCCGTTCGCCGATCCCTATAACCTTCATTCCAGTCTCCCTTAACCTTGTTGCCAGCCTTGTGAAATCACTGTCGCTCGATACAAGGCAAAAGCCATCAACATTGCCTGAATAAAGAATATCCATGGCGTCGATAATCATGGCTGAATCGGTTGCGTTCTTACCCTGAGTATAGCTGTATTGCTGAACAGGAGTTATTGCATTTTCAAGCAGCACCGATTTCCACCCCGATACTGTCGGTTTGGTCCAGTCACCATATATCCTTTTGAATGTGGGAGTTCCGTATTTTGCTATTTCTTCAAGCATCCCTTTTACATTGCTGTAGGGGATATTGTCGGCATCAATAAGTACAGCCAGCCTGAGATCGTTTAATGTCTGCATAATTTTTTTTGGTAAACTTCCGGCAAGTTACCCTTTTTTAAGGAGAGCCTTTGTAAATCACATGGATTTTTATATTTTGGTGCAATAATCCATTAAAAATCCAGAAATCCGCCATTCCTTATGGGAGAAAATAAACTGACAGCTGAGGTACTTGCCTTTGCAGCTATTTTCTCAGTTCTGCTGTTGTTTTTTTTGTACTATTTTACTGCAAAAAAGAGGATCCTTCATGATCTCCTTATTAAACCGCTGTTCCCATCCGGATCTGCTGCAGCTCTTGAGTTCGTCTCATTTAAATTGACCGGAATCCTGTTCACCGGGATAGTACCGTTTATTCTTTTTGTTTTTATCTTCAGGACAGAACCAACAAGGATGGGGTTTGTAACCGGACGCATGTGTCATTTCTGGTACCTTCTTATTTTGCTGATGCTGGTTACCTCTCTCCTCTCTTTCAATCTGTCGAAAGGCAGGAGTGTACAGGAAAGGTCACCTGAGCTTAAAATCATTGACTGGTTTCCCCGCCATATAATTCTGTCTGTTTCTGCCTGGGTGATATATATTCTCGGGTACGAATTCCTGTTCCGGGGAATACTCTGGTTCCAATGCTATGAGGCATTCGGGTTCTGGCCGGCACTTGTAATAAACCTGGTGCTGTATTTCCTGGTCCATCTGCCACAGGGAAAATTTATGGCAGCAGGTGCACTTCCGGTAGGCATAGTTCTGTGCCTTTTAAGCTGGCTGACCGGATCATTTTTACCTGCCTTCCTGATACATTCTCTTATTGCAGTCCTGACGGATTTATTCTCTTTATATCATAATCCTGAAGTTCGGCTACACCTTAGCGAAAAAAGCAAATGAGAGTTTTTATTACCGGAGGTACTGGGTTCATTGGATCGGAGTTAACAGAAAAACTGATCTCCGATAACCATGAAATATCCCTTCTTGTCCGTAACCCTTCAGCTTCACGCTTCTTGTTAAATGAAAAAGTAAGAATAATTAAGGGTGATCTGTCGGACAAATCAGCCCTCTACGAGGGAATGAAGGATTGCGATTGGGTCTTTCATATGGCTGCATGGGCTAAACCGACATTCAAGGATCCGAAAATCGTGACAGGTATCAATATTGACGGAACAGTAAATGTTTTCGATGCAGCTCTCGAAAGAAAGGTAAAAAAGGTAGTCTTTACTTCCACAGGAGGTACAATGAGCTATTCTCACGACGGAAATCCTGTTAACGAAAATACTAATCCCGACCCTGTGCTTCATACTCTTTATGAAAAGACCAAGGCAGAAGCAGAGAAGATTGCCATGGATTACAGCAAAAAAGGGCTTGATGTAATAACTGTCAATCCTACACGGGTTTATGGTCCGGGAAAGTTGACAAAAAGCAATTCAATGACCAAAATAATCAGGCTCTATATTTCAGGTTTATGGAGAATAATCCCCGGTGACGGAAATTCGGTCGGCAACTATGTGTTTATCGATGATGTTGTTGAAGGTCATATTCTGGCAGCACGTTTCGGCAGGAGCGGGGAACGTTATATTCTCGGGGGTGAAAACCATTCTTTCCGAAGTCTGTTCGACACTATCGGTGACAAGGCTGGGAAAAGAAGAATTCTGGTAAACCTGCCTGCAGGTTTTATGAAAGGGATTGTAAAAGGATTTATGTTTTTGTCGGATATTAGCGGATCGCCCCCGTCGATAACCATGGACTGGATTGATAAATACCTGAACAACTGGATTATGTCAAGCAGCAAGGCTTCAAAGGAGCTTGGCTACAGAATAACACCTCTTTCAGAAGGTGTAACCAGGACAATACAATGGCTAAAAACAAGAAATGATGGAAAACGAAGATAATACATTTGCCGTTGTTACGGGTGCAAGTATGGGTATAGGCCTTTCAATAGCAAAAGAACTGGCTGCAAGAAGGTACAATCTTGTCATGAGTTCATTGCCAGGTCAGTGCCTTCCTGTTTTATGCAATGAAATTGAATCAGCATACATGGTCCGTGCGCTCCCCTTCGAATGTGATCTGACGTCGGAAAACGGGCCGGAAAGCCTTTTTGAATTTGTGCAGAGTAAAAAGGTTAAGGTAAATATACTGGTTAATAATGCCGGGATCGGATATGAAGGTCCTGTTGAAGGCTATACTTGTAAACAGATAGACAATATGTTAATGCTAAATGTGAGGGCCATGACACACCTTACTGTATTTTTCACTTCCCTACTCAAGGAAAATGGCCAGTCATATCTTCTGAATATCAGTAGCTTCGGAGCTTATACCCCTACCGCATATAAAAGTATATATCTTGCCACAAAATCATTTGTTTTTTATTTTACACGGGCTCTTGAGTCAGAATTTACCGGAACAAACGTTAAGACATGTGTCGCTGTACCATCGGCTGTCAGGACGAACAAGAACACATTGGGAAGAATTGAAAGAAATGGCTGGTTCTCTCAGAAATCTGCACTTAATCCCGGAGAGGCTGCTGCTGAAATAGTTACAGGTATGTTTAAGGGGAAGAATGTAATTGTGCCTGGCAAATTATCCAGACTGTTTTTTAATGTGGCTCAGTTTGTTCCTGAGGGGATTATTTTACGGCTGACCAGGCAGATATTCAAAAATTATCGTCAGGGTTAGATCCTGACAATATCCTTTCAGGTTTTCTTTCCTGTCATGGTTTTTATTTCCAGCTTCAAAATAGTTGTTTTATCAAAAACATCCTGCTTATAGTTGAATTCGGTCAGGTTTGAATAATGCTTCATAATGGAATTCATGCCTTCCATTCTTTCTTCATCATCACTGATAATAAAAATATCACCCCATCCAACCACACTGCTGTATTTCATGCTGAAATCACATGCTTCCCTGCCGATGGTAAGGTTATGGTCAGTGTCCATTTCAAAGCAAACGTGGTTATTCGTTCTTATAATATCTATTTTCCTGCCCTTGCCGGCAGAATGAAAAAATAGTTTTTTCCGGGCACCCCCGGAATATCCGAAATTCATTGTGACTATATATGGGATATTATCATCAGTCAAAGCTATCCTGCAGACATCACAACGTCCGATTATTGCCTCAATCTCATCAATTTCTGTTATTTCCCGCTCTTTCCTTCTCATAATTATTCACTGTTTGAAATTACTTAGACATTTTATGTCCGTTTTGTGAAATGAAAATACATCCTTTATAAGGAAAGCCTAAAATTATTAATTTACAATAAAGAATATTGTTAACTTTGCCCGATTCTAAAAAAGTGATTTAAAATAAATATAATTTGTATGGGAAAAGGTGATAAAAAAACCAGGAGAGGCAAGATAATTCTTGGTACCTATGGTGTAAGACGGCGCAGAAAAAAAGCTGATAAGCCGGAAATTAAACAGGTTATTCTTCCGAAGGAAAAAGAGATTAAAGAGAAAAAGCCTCTGAAGGAGAAAAAAGAGGTTGCTGAAGTCAAAGTAGTTTCTGAAGTTGTTGAAAAAAAGGAAGTAAAGGAAGCTAAACCTGTCAAGGCAGTCGTGGAAACCGTTGAATCCAAACCTGAAAAGGCAGCAAAGGAACCTAAACCTGTAAAAGAAGAATCAAAACCAGCTCCGAAGGCAAAAGCCGTGAAGGAAGTTAAATCTGCTGAAAAAACTGAAGCCAAAGAGTTAAAAACAGTTAAGGAGAAAAAAGAATCAAAAATAGCTAAGCCGGTAAAGGAAAAGAAGGAAGAGAAGGTATCCAAACCTGTAAAAACGAAGAAAGGTTAACTTTTTTTCCCTGCTATAAGCCATTGATAATCCTCCGGATCAATCCTGGCGTTGATGATAACAGGTTTGTTAAGGGAGAGACCCTCATTTATTGCGATTCTCAAACTCTCTTCCGAATCAGCATTAATGACCCTGATCCCGAAAAAATTTGATGAATCGAAAAGATCTCCGGAATAAAGAATTGTTCCATACGGTGAAATGTTCTGCCATGATTGCTTCAGTTTTATAAGGTTAAGTTCACCATCTGTAAAGACAACTGTTATAACCTGAAGATTGTACCTTCGGGCAGTGAGAATTTCACCGGCAGTCATAAGAAATCCTCCGTCGCCTGTCACACAGACCACTGTTGAATCCGGACTGACTATTTTGGCTGCAAGTGCTGCAGGCAGACCAAAACCCATAGACGACCATCCATCAGTCATAACCAAATTCTGTTTGCCTGAGGTTTTCCAATACTGGCCGGCAAGATGAAGATGGGATCCGACATCAATGGTCAGAATAGTGTCGGCGGGCAATTCCTCCTGCAAAATTTTAAAAGCTGTAACCGGCCCGAAATGATCAGTGAATCCATTAAATACTGCAATGGTTTCGCTACGTACTGACTGAATCGCTGATCTGTTGAAAAAAGAGGATTCGATTTCAATAGTGTTCAGAATTCTGAACCATTCATCCGGATGGCCTGTAAACTGTTCGATCCTGGATATTTCTGGCAGATCTGTTTCAATTGTGTTAAAAATAACCAGAGGCACGTCAGGCATCCAAGACTCATAATTATATTCAACCGGATCGTAACCAAGTCCGATTACAAGATCGGTTTCCCTGAAAATATCTTCAAGGTAATCACTTAAAGAGTGGAAAAGAACACCAGCATAACAAGGATGATTTTCCGGAAGAAGGCCTTTGGCCATAGGAGTTACAACTACCGGAATATTGTTATTATCCAGAAAACGAACTAGCCTACTTCCAATTTTATACCTGGCAGATGTTAATCCGGCTGCAATAAGTGGTTTTCTTGATTTTTGCAGAAGAGAAACTATGTTATCGGTATTATTGCTGAAGACAATGCGGGGATCAACATATATATATCCATCAGAAGCTTCCACCTTGCAATCAGCGATATCCGAGGGCAGGCCTATATGGACAGGCCCCGGGTATTCGTCACTGCATATCTTTATAGCTTTATGCATTACCTCAGCTGCATTGCCGGGTGTCATCCTGAAAGTTGCCTTTGTAAGGGGTTCAAAGAGTTTCTGATGATTAATGTTCATCTGGGTGGTACGCTGAATCATCTTATCATCCATCTCACTTGTAAGGATTATTACAGGTGACCTGTCAAGAAAAGCAGCTCCGGCACCAGAGGCCAGGTTTACTGCACCTGGTCCATATGTTGCATGACACACGCCTGGGGTACCTGTTAACCTTGCCGACACTCCGGCCATGATACCTGCTGCCGCCTCATGTGCCGTAAGGACAAATCCGATACCTGCCGATCTGAAGCTTTCTATATATGGAATTGAAGGACCTCCCGGCACTCCGAAAACATACCTGACACCAATTTTATATAATTGATCTGCAATGTATTCAGCAACAGTCATATTAAATGATTTGACGATTGTCAAAGCTATTAAATTAAATTCTTCAAACCCCCTTCACGAATGCAAATTCTATTAAATTTATCAGCATCTTTTTTAAAATAACCCATATGGAAAGCAAAACAAAAAATTCAGGCATTCTGTTAACTGCAGCTTTTATTCTTTCGACATTTACCGCAAATGCTGAGAATCTGACTGATATTTACAAGAGAGCGGATGATCTTGCGAAAAGGACGGCTGATAAGGTCTTTTATGGAAATGTCCGACCTGTCTGGATAGGTAAAACAAACAGTTTTCTTTATGAAATCCTGACACCTTCAGGAATGGATTACATAATTGTTGATGCAGATAAACACTCGAAGAAGAAAGCTTTCAACCAGGAGAAATTCTCATCAGCATTTGAAGCTGCAACCGGTAAAAAAAGCGAACCCGGAAAGCTTCCCTTAAGGGATATTGTTTTTTCTGATAAACAGGGAAGCTTTGCTTTCACTTACGACGGTTTCAACTGGATATGTAACCTGAAGAATTATGAAATAACGAAAGGGGAGAAAGTGACTGATCGGAGGAGGCCAGGAGGATGGGATTGGGGTTTCAGGGACGAGCTGACAAGAGACAGTGTTGAATCTCCAGATAAAAAATGGAAAGCTTTTATCAAGAACTATAATGTATTCATCAGGTCAGGGGATGATAAAAAAGAATATCAGCTTAGTTTCGACGGGGCCCTCGGTGAATATTATTCGTCACTTATAAAGTGGTCGCCCGATTCAAAAAAACTTGTTGCTTACCGTGTGAAACCAGCTGAAAAACATATGATATATTACATAGAGTCTTCGCCGGAGGATCAGCTGCAGCCAAAGCATTTTTCATATGAATATCAGAAGCCGGGAGATGCTGTTCCTCAAAAGTACCCGCAACTTTTCGATATTGATTCAAAAAAGCATATTAAAGTGGATGACAGCAATATTCCCAATCAGTATTCTGTCAACGACATTAAATGGAGCAGGAGCAGCCGTTACTTCACATATGAATACAACAAGCGCGGCCATCAGGTTTACAATGTGGTCAAAATTGATGCATCTTCAGGCGGCTCAGATGTCATTATCAATGAAACATCACCCACCTTTTTTGATTACAGCGGGAAAAAATACAGATTCGATGCTGAAGAGACTAATGAAGTTATATGGACATCTGAGAGGGATGGCTGGAACCATCTGTACTTATATGACTCCGGCAAGGGAAAAGTAAAGAATCAAATAACTGAAGGAGAATGGGTCGTAAGGGATGTCGTATATGTTGATGAAAAGAATAGACAGATTGTTTTTCAGGCAAGCGGAAAGGAGGG
>DOTV01000145.1 GCA_003520925.1 Bacteroidales bacterium
AGTCTGAAATTTAAAAAGCTGACAGTTGTAGCACTCCTGTTTTTTATGTTTTTCAACAGCTGGGCAACCCATAACCGGGCCGGGGAGATTACTTATGTTCAGTTGTCGGATCTCTCATTTGAGATCACAATTACAACATATACCTACACCCTGAGCTATGCCGACAGACCTCAGCTTGAAATAAGCTGGGGCGACAATACATCTTCGATTGCTGACCGGATAAGCATTCTTTATCTTCCGAACTTTTATAAGCGGAATATCTACAAGATAACTCATACTTTCCCGGGCCCCGGGGTTTATAAACTGGTTGTTCAGGATCCTAACCGCAACGCAAATATTCTAAACATTCCAAATTCGGTGAATGTTGTTTTTTCTATCTCGACAATCCTGATTGTAAACCCCGCGATCGGACGGAACAACACCCCTGTCCTGCTTAATCCGCCATACGATAAGGCTGCAAGGGGATATGTGTTTATTCATAATCCGGGTGCTTATGATCCTGATGGCGACAGTCTTTCATACGCACTCACTGTATGTACCCGCGAAGATGGTAAACCCATTGAAAATTATAAGCTGCCTCCTGCTTCACATTTCCTGAGAGTCGATTCAATCAGCGGGGACCTCATATGGGACTCTCCTGTAGATACAGGCGCATATAATGTTGCCATGGAAATCAGGGAATGGCGTTATGGGAAAAAAATTGGTGTTGTGGTCAGAGATATTCAGATAAATGTATATGATACAAAGAATAAGCCTCCTGTTAACGGGCCGCTTAGTGACAGGTGTGTGGAGGCAGGTAAAATCATCGATTTTAAAGTTACCGCTACCGATCCTGACAATGATTTCATAAGCATCTTTTCAACATCAGGAATTTACACTCTTGCAACCTGTCGGGCATTATTTACAAAGGTTGATTCAATAGCCGGGTTTGCATCAGCAAGGTTCAGGTGGACACCATGCTATGAGGCAGTCAGAAATCAGCCTTATAATGTAATAATTAAAGCGGATGACTACAGCGGGGAGAAGAAACTTTCAGATATTGATAATTTCAATATAAAGGTTCTTGGTCCTCCTCCTGTACTGACAGGTGCTTCCCCGGAGGGTAAATTTATTCGTCTGGCCTGGAACAACTACGGAACAACTGTAATTTCAGGCTTCAATATTTACCGGAAGGAGGGTGCTTCATCATTTGTCCCCGATTCATGCACCAACGGGATACCATCTTCGACAGGATTTGTGAAAGTCGGATATATTGCAGGCAGTTCAGTAGTCTCTTTCCTCGACACCGACAATGGCCAGGGCCTACAATACAGCAGGGAGTATACTTACCGGATTGTGGCTGTTTATACAAATGGTGCCGAAAGCAAAGCTTCCAATGAGATATCATCTTCTCTTGTCTCAGGGGTCCCCCTTATAACGAACGTAAGCGTCAGAACCACATCTGTCACAAATGGCTCAATAGTTGTAAGATGGAAAAAACCGGAAAAACTCGATACAATTCCTGCACTGGGTCCATATGAATATCTTATCTACAGAGCTAATGGAATAACAGGCACCAATTTTACCCAGGTAAGATCAATTCAGACTGCAACGCTCAATGAAACCAGTTTTGTCGATACGCTTATTAATACTCAGGCGGGTGGATTTATCTATAAAATTGAACTTTACAATAACGCAACGGGAAACAGGTTCCTTATCGGCGATCCGGGATATGCATCATCAGTTTTTCTTACGGCAGCTCCGGGCGACAGAAAGGTCCGTTTTGTTCTGACCCGTAATGTCCCCTGGATAAATACAAGGTACGATTTCTTCAGGCTGAACGAGGTCACAATGAAATTTGATTCTATCGGCACCACGAATCTACTTAGTTTTGTCGATGAGGGGCTGGTTAACGGCAGGCAATACTGTTACAAAGTACGGTCGACCGGTGGATATACAGCCGTCGATATGCCAAAAAACCTTATAAACTTCTCACAGGAAACCTGCGGAGTGCCAATTGACAATGAGCCGCCATGCCAGCCTGAGATAAACGTCACAAGCCAATGCGACAGCCTTTATAATACTGTCCGATGGACAATTCCCAACAGTTTATGTCTGCAGGATGTTGCCGGTTACAACATTTACTATAAACTTATTACTGAAGAGAACCTCTCTCTATTAACGGCCATAAATGATAAGAATACATTCAGCTACAAGCATTTTCCTGGTGAAGTTATTGCTGGATGCTATGCTGTTTCAGCCTTTGACCTTGCAGGTAACGAGAGTCTGAAATCCGTAATGATTTGTGTCGATTCATGCAACTTTTACGAGATCCCCAATGTATTTACTCCAAACGGGGATGATATTAATGACTGGCTGAAGGCAAAAACTTCAGGGCTGGTTGAAAGGGTTGATTTCAAGCTGTTCAACCGGTATGGAGTACTTATATTTCAGACTGATGAACCAAAGCTCAACTGGGACGGTACCTATAAGGGTAAGATAGTATCTCCGGGAGTCTATTTCTATCAGTGCGATGTGTTTGAAAGAAGGATTTCAGGGCTTGAGCAGTTCCACCTTTCAGGATTTATCCATGTTATCACGGAAGCTGGGGCAACTGTTACAAAGCCGGAATTGTAATTAAAATGAGATCTCAGACATGAAAAAGATATTATTATTCATTATGTTTTTCTGGGCTTCACTGATGATAACAGGGCAGAAGCCGGTCGATTATCTGATGAGGGGAAAGGCACTGATTGAAGCCGGAAAATCGGGAGAAGCCATATCAATCCTCTCGAAATTGCTTGAAGGCTCACCCGAAAGCCGTATTTACATTAGCCGTGCCGAAGCCTTTATGGCCAGTGGCGAATATTCGCAGGCGATAAACGATTATAATTCTGCAAACAAGCTGGATCCATCATCGGGAGATTACGGTCTTGCGCGAATATATGCCCTGAAAGGAGATGCTGCTACCGCTGTTTATCATCTCGAATCAAACCTGAAATCATCCTTCAGGAAAAGCGAAAAGGAAATTATGCTTGATCCCTCATTTGGTCTTATCGAGAACAGACCTGAATGGCGGCAGTTCTGGAAAAAAGAATGGTACAGCGCTCGCGAAAAAGGCATTGCTGAAATTGAATATGATCTATCGACAGGGAACATTACCCAGGCTAAAATTACCTTCTCGGAACTCTCTGGAAATTATTCGGGACAGGATGATATTGATTATGCAGGGGCACTGATAAGTTTCCATGAAAAAAAATATACTGAAGCGGCCAGGATTATTTCAGGTCTGCTGGCTGACGAACCTGAAAATGATAAATACCTGCGCCTTTTATCAATGACTCAGGAAGCATTAAATAATTATGCCGGTGCCTCCTCAACATACAGCAAGCTGCTCGATATTGGCATCCCCGATCCTGAACTTCTCATTCAAAGGACAGAATGTTACAGAAAAACAGGAGAAACCGGGAAAGCTCTTGACGATATAGCAAAATACTTAGGGCTCTATCCCGGAGACAAAAAAGCTCTCAGCCTGGCAGGAAAGCTTGAATCGGAATCAGGTGATAATATAAAGGCGCTTTCATTTTTCTCGGAAAACCTTAAACTGCATCCAAATGATCCGGAGTGCTATATTGACCGTGCAAACTCTTATTTTGTATCACGGTCATGGGATTTTGCCATAAAGGATTACAGTATGTCGCTTGATTTGCAGCCAGAAAATTCAGAGGTCTGGCTAAATAAGGGCATTTCATTGCTGAATTCAGGGAAAATGTCGGATGCTTGCTATGATTTCAGGAAATCGTTCAGCCTGGGAAACAAAAAGGCAACTCAGTACCTGAGCCGGAACTGCATAAAATAATCATCACTGCAGGGGCTATTTAATATTCTTCAGGATCTTATCGAACAGATCGTGAGGTTTGA
Source organism: Bacteroidales bacterium (assembly GCA_003520925.1). Classification (GTDB taxonomy): domain Bacteria; phylum Bacteroidota; class Bacteroidia; order Bacteroidales; family VadinHA17; genus LD21. The sequence continues at coordinate 3,901 of DOTV01000145.1, forward strand.
ATGGTTTGAGAACATAATCATTAAAACTAATATCCTCAATTTTATCCTGACTTTCGGATAATATTGCAGCTGTCAGGGCTACAACAGGGATGTTGCTGATTCTTTGTGATTCTGATTTTCTGATTACCCTGGTTGCTTCAATGCCATCCATCACCGGCATATGGAGGTCCATAAGAATAAGATCAAAATCCTCTTTCTCAAGAAGTTCAAGGGCAAGCTTCCCATTCTCAACATGAGTAACTTTGACACCCCAGCCCGTAAGGAATTTATTTGCCACGAAGAAATTTATCTTATTATCTTCTGCCACAAGAATCCTTTTGCCTTCGAGTCCTGAATAAGACTCTTCTGCTTCCCGCCTTTCAACTTTACCTGTGTTTTCAGGTATCCCGAAGTAAAGTACAAATCTGAAAGTGGATCCTTTGTCAGGTTGACTTTCTACTTCGATTGTACCTCCCTGGAGTTCAACAAGCTTTTTGCATATTGCCAGTCCCAGACCTGTTCCCCCGTAATGCCTCGTTGTATCAGGTGAAGCCTGGGTAAAGCTTTCAAAAATCATATCATGCTTGTCCCTTGGAATTCCAAGTCCGGTATCTTTTACACGAAACTCAATACAGGATTTTTTGTTCTTAAGTTCAAGCTCCTTAATTATAATATGAATGCTGCCCTTCTGGGTAAATTTAAGGGCATTCGAAAGAAGGTTTGAAAGTATCTGATTTAGTCTGATCGGGTCACCGAAAACTTCTGGTGGAAGCTCATTTTCTTTTATAATATCAAATTCGAGGTTTTTTGATTTCGCCCTGAATGAATAGGTCCTAAGGATATCTTTTAGAAAATCATTGAGGTTGAACTGTGCCTGTTCAAAAACAATCTTTCCTGACTCCATCTTGTTGTAATCCAGGACATCATTGACCAGGGTAAGGAGATGATTCCCTGAAAACCTGAGTGTCTTAATGTAATCCATCTGGTCCTCCCTGGGGTTTCCCTGCAACAGAAGATTTGTAATTCCAATGACTTCATTAAGTGGAGTGCGGATTTCGTGACTCATTGTAGACATGAACTGTTGTTTGGACTGAGCTGCCTCCTCGGCCTTGCGGCTTGCCTGTATCACATTATCTATCATTGTTCTCCGCTGAATTGCAATGGCGATCTGATTTGCGATAAACTCAAGAACGTTGACATCATCCTGGGAAAACTTGTCCTCATCATGGTAATCCTGAAGAGCCATAACGCCAATGATCTCTTTTTCGGCTTTGAGCGGAACACCCATCCAGACTTTACATTGTGTTCCCACAAGGGCAATATCTCCCGAATTCTCAAGCTCCTTAAGGTCATTGATTTTAAGCAGAACCGATCTTTTAAGACTGATAACCCACTTAGTTATTGTTTTTCGTGCAGGCAGGTTCTCGAATTTATCTTTCTCATCCGAGAAAAACGGCATGGATAAAGTATCACTTTTCTTATCGTATAGGGCTATAAAGAAATTGTTTGTATCCCATATCTTATTTAGTTCATGAACTATTGTCGGATATATATCCTTGACATCTATCTGGTTAAGTGCAGCTGTTGAAATGTTATAAAGAATATCCTGTATCAGCTGGCTCTTCCTCTCAAACGAGATATCCCTGTAAATTCCAAGCGAGGCGACCACTTCATCATTAATAACCATATTTGAGGCAATGAGAGAAACCTGTATCCTATTGCCGTTTTTATCCTGCCTGATAGTCTGTCTTACGACTTTATGTTTTTCGAGGGTAAGAGTATCAATGCCTTCCGATTCTGTTTTAAGCTCTTCGGGTACAATAAGTTCATCTATATTTCTCCCAATTGCATCTTCACCTGTATATCCGAAAAGATTGGTGAACTCTTTATTGATATTTGATATTTTACCCTCCCTGTTGAAAATTGCAATTGCTTCGGGGATCGAATCAACTAGGTGCTCAAGGAATGCCTTTTCCCTGTTTATCTGATCCTCATAGTTTTTCTGCCTGCTTATGTCAGTTACAACACCCCGGTAACCGATAATTCTGTCATTATGAATCAAGGCAAATGAATGAGTCAGAATTGGCACAATTGATCCATCTTTTCTTGTTGCGTTATATTCATTGCTTGCAATCTGGTCAGGAGATTTCAGAGCCTTCAGATTTGAGATCATCTGCTGGTAGTTACCGGGGAAAACTTCTGAAATATGTACTCCTTTTTCAAGATCCTCTCTGGTATATCCAAAAAATTTCAGTCCCTGTTGATTTGCATAGAGTACCCTTCCGCTTATATCCACTTCGTAGATCATTTCAGGGAGGAGATCGGCAAATCTCTCAAAAATTAGGTTCTGTCTGTAAATATCATATTCATCTTTTTGAGCCAGTCCCGGTTCCCATGTAACCAATATATTGCCCGACGTTACATTAAATCCTATATAGTGACCTTCTGAATCATCCCCATCTGCCGAAACAGTATGCTTTCTTGCATTCCCTGTTTTTTTAATCTCGAAGATTAGTTCAACAAGCTTTTTCCTTTCTCCAAGCAGAGTGTCTGTTATGTATTTGCCGCTCGTTTCCTTTATTTTTACCGATTCAACTTCAGCTGCTTTTCTATTCAGATCCAGAACCAATATCCTTTTATCCTCAGTGACCTTGAACAAGGCAAGATAACTGCTTACTGTGTCAAAAATTTCTTTGATAACCTGGGCTGGAGTAATAAGGCTGCCGGAATTCTTATTATCATTCCTGGCAACCTCCTTTAACCGCAGAGAATCAAGTTCTTCCTTAAGCTTTCTGTTTGCTAGAAGAAGTTCTTCATATTTAAGCTTAATGTCAGTCATAATAAAGTCAGAGTGTCCGGAATTCATTTAGACAATAGTATAATGTAACAATAGAAACGTGATTTCAGACGGATACGGTATACAACAGGCCTATTTCTAATCATTTTTATCTGCATAAAACCTGCAAAACTCCTTTAAGCCGCATTGGCTGCATAGAGGATTTCTGGCTTTGCAGGTGTATCTGCCATGCAGAATCAGCCAGTGATGTGCCTCATAAATCAAATCACCGGGGATATTCCTTGTAAGCTGCAGTTCGGCTTCTAACGGGGTTTTTGCGTTCCTTGTGAGCCCTATCCTTGAAGCTACTCTGAAAACATGGGTATCAACAGCCATTACAGGCTTCCTGTAAACAATTGAAGCAACCACATTTGCAGTTTTTCTTCCCACTCCGGGCAATCTCTGAAGCTGCGATGGATCGGAAGGGACAATTCCGTTAAACTCATTTACAAGCATCCTTGCCATTCCAGCCAGATGTTTTGCCTTGTTATTGGGATATGAACATGATTTTATGTATTCAAATATCTCTGAAGGTTCTGCTTTTGCCATCGACCTGGCATCAGGATATTTTTCGAGAAGTGGCGGGGTGATTATATTTACCCTTTTATCGGTACATTGGGCTGATAAAATGACGGCTACAATTAGACCGAACGGATCTGTATATGTTAACTCAGGCTGTGGCAGGGGCATGTTTTCCAAAAAATAGTCTATAGTTTTTCCGTACCTTTCTTTAAGTGTCATTGTATCATGAATTGATGATTACAATATAGCACTTATTATCTTTCCCTGTAATCATTCAGCTTAGTCCGAGTGAACCAGAAATTCAAACTTTTTTATTTTTTATGGAATAACAGATGTTTTTATAACTTTAACATTCGATAGAATTGCCCATTGGAAAGAATTATCGTAAATACGGGAAGTGCAGTTTCAGAGATCCTGATTGGTGCAAAATGGGAATCTGTTAGGGAGCTGCTACCGGAATCAGGTGTAGCAATTATAACCGATACCAACGTACATCGCATTTATGGTTCAGAATTTCCTGATTTCCCGGTATTTCAGGTCAGGGCCGGAGAGGCAAGCAAAAAGATGGAAGTTGTTGAATCGCTTGCAGAAAGGCTTATTGAGGCCGGCATCGACAGGAGCGGTTTTTTGCTGGGTATTGGCGGGGGTGTAGTGTGCGATATTGCCGGATTCCTGGCTTCAATATATATGCGGGGAATAAGGTGTGCTTATGTTTCAACCTCGCTTCTTTCGCAGGTTGATGCGAGCACCGGAGGAAAGAACGGAGTCAACCTGGGAAGTACAAAGAATATACTCGGATGTTTCAGGCAGCCAGAATTTGTAATCTGCGATCCGGTGATGCTGAAGACGCTCCCTGAAGATGAGTATTTCTCGGGACTGGCTGAACTTGTCAAAACTGCCCTCATTGGTAATGAAAAGCTGTTTGAGTTAATTGAAAACAATCAGGAAAGGATAATTAAAAGGGATTCTGAGCTTCTTTCAATGTGTATATCAATGGCGGTGAATTTTAAGGCAGCAGTTGTCTCTGCAGATGAAAAAGAGTCAGGGTTAAGGAGAATCCTGAATTTCGGACATACTTACGGTCATGCAATAGAGGCATATAAATCTTTCAGACACGGATACGCAATAGCTTCAGGCATGGAACTTGCAGCAAGTTTTTCTATGTCAAAAGGTTTGATAACATCGCAGGAATATGCCAGGATTATTTCCCTTCTTAAATCGTTCAGGCTACTTCGGCGGCATGATATTCCTGATGATCAGATCAGTCAGCTTTTGATGCGTGATAAGAAAAAATCGGGCAGCGATTTGTATTTTGTTTATCTGGATGGTATCGGTAAAGCAATTTCAGATAAAATTCAGGTTGTTGAAGCTGTTGATTTTTACAGGCAGAATAAACCAGGTAACTAACGGGTCCATTATGAATTCTTTTGGGGTAGTTTTCAAAGTTTCCCTTTTTGGTGAGTCGCACGGGAACTCAATAGGTGCTGTTATTGACGGGTGTCCTCCGGGTATCCCGATCGGACCTGATGACTTCATGAACGATCTGTCGAAACGACAGAGTGGCAGTAAAGGTACGACTAAACGCAGGGAAACAGATAAACCGGAAATCCTGAGCGGAGTCTGCAATGGTGTTTCAACAGGTTCTCCCATAGCTTTGGTCACAAGAAACAGTGATAAAATCTCATCGGATTATGAAGATTTTAAAAGTGTGCCACGCCCGGGTCATGCTGATTATGTTGCCGGTATTAAATATTCGGGCTTTGCCGACCTGCGGGGCAGCGGTCATTTCTCAGGCAGGATCACATGGGGACTTGTGGCAGCTGGTGTTATAGCCAAGCTTATCCTGAAGCCGGCAGAGATAAATGCAAAACTTATTTCTGCCGGAGGAAGTACTGAAATTGATAAGGCTCTTGAAAAGGCTATGTCTGAAGGCGACACAATAGGTGGAATAGTTGAATGCAGGATCATTAATCCTCGCAAGGCTCTTGGCGAACCATTCTTTTATTCAGTGGAATCAGCGATCAGTCATATTGTTTTTTCAATACCTGCAATTAAGGGAATTGAGTTTGGCTCGGGTTTTTCTGCAGCCTCAATGAAGGGATCGGTTCACAATGATCCTTTTATTGACAATAACGGAAGGACATCGACTAACAATTCGGGCGGTATCAACGGAGGAATCTCCAATGGAAATGAGATATATTTCAGAGCAGCAGTCAAGCCGACTTCCTCTACCGGAGTGACACAGCATACTTATGATTTCAGCAGGGACCAGATGACTGAGCTGGGGGTTAAGGGCAGGCATGATACCTGTATCGCCCTGAGAATGCCTGTAATAATTGAAGCAGCAGCGGCAATAGCCCTGGCCGATCTCCTGTTGATCGACAGGGGGATAAATGGTTCCAGGAAATTCCAGCTCTGATTCTTCTTGATCAATCTGCGAAGATCTATGATTTACCTGTTTCAATGCTTAATATTACTGTTGTTGAATCAGTTAATTTAAATCTCTCATCAATTCTTTCTCCGATTATCCAGACTATTTCCCCTTCTGACTCAAGCAACAGAGTATTCTCTTTTTTTATCAGGGAATATTTTTCATCTATAAAAAAATCGCTCAGCTTTTTCTTCTGCTTCATACCAAGAGGGTAAAAAGTGTCACCCGCTTTCCATCCTCTGATAATTAACGGAAACCTTAACTTACCAGAATCAATGCTGGCTACATTCTTTTCCCTGGAGATTTTGTAATCCGGTCCGGCATTTTTAAGTACTGCTGACTTTATTCCCGGCACAGATAGAAAATCCTCAACAATTGCAATTTCATAATGCTCCCGGCTGCGGTTCACCAGGGGAGTCACAATAAGTTCATTTCTGTTCCTGAGCAGTGTATGTGTCTTAGAGAATATCTTTTTTCCGGTACTGCCTGATATCAGTCGCAGAAGCTCGTCGGTCAATGACCCTGTTACCCCATATCGACTGAAAAGCTCAAATATAAGAGCCCTGGTTTTCAGATGTAATTTTAGCTTGTCAACATCAAAAACAATTTCGCTTCCCTTTACTATTGAGATCTGCGACCTTATGTCATCAATATAACCCGTAATAAAATCATCAATCCCTGAAAGTCTGTCAGCCGTTTCATTAAGTGTATCTTTAACCGACGGATTGATTTCCATCAGAACCGGAATCACATGATGCCTTATCTTATTCCTTGTGTACCTTGATTCAGCATTCGACTTATCTTCTCTGAAAATGATGTGATTGTCGATGCAATACTCTTCAATTTTTTTGCGCGTTGCAAACAAAAGCGGACGTATAATTCTGTTGTTGAGTGGTTTAATTCCTGTTAGTCCGGTCAATCCCGTGCCTCTG
>DOTV01000098.1:0-1903 GCA_003520925.1 Bacteroidales bacterium
CAGCCGGAGGATGGATGGAGTTTGCAAGGCACATTGCAGAAGCCGGTGCTGATGCCCTGGAGATAAATGTGTTTTTTTTGCCTGTCGACAGGAAAAAAAATTCGGCTGAATCCGAAAAACTCTATTTTGAATTAATTGAAAGCCTTAAGAAGTCAGTTAAGATACCCATCGCATTAAAAATAGGCTTCAGGTTTTCGAATATCCTGTATCTGATTGATCAGTTCTACAACCGCGGCATTGAGGGTGTAGTTATGTTCAATCGGTTCTATGAACCTGATATTGATATTAATAAGATGGATATAATTCCTGCATCAATTTTAAGCAGCGAAAATGAAAGGCGGTATGTTCTGAGATGGATTGGTATGGCCAGTGCACAGGATATCAGAATCGATATTTCAGCTTCCACGGGTGTTCATTCAGGTCAGGATGCGATAAAATATCTTCTTGCAGGAGCTGATACTGTGCAAGTTTGTTCAGTTCTGTACAACAAAGGTTTAGAGCACCTCAAAACTATGAACCGTCAGATATCCGACTGGATGTCGTTAAAAGGATTCAAAAGCATTGATGATTTCAGAGGGAAGCTGAATTACGTGAACTACCAAAAACCCTCGGTCTTTGAACGGACACAGTTTATGAAGTATTTCTCATCCTATGAATGACATGATCTAAGCAGCAGATAATAATTTTGATAAGATTATTGATGATTTCTCTGCGGTAATCTGCGAGAGATTTTTTTCTCGCTGAGCTTCGCAGATAAAACCGCTGAGCTTCGCAGATATCTCATACCTGGTACTTGCGAGTTTTTATTCCAGAACTGAAATTAATTCCAGTGCGAGTGCCCTTTTTTCCCCGATATTCCCGGAGGATCCTTTACGGATCAGTTCTATCAGAGAGTCCTTCTCAGGCCTTGTAAGATTCTCAACGGAGGATTCAATCACTGTAAAACACTCAATGGCAGTAAGATAGTCCCCCGTCAAAAACAGATCTGCAAAAACAGGCGAATAAGCGGAATAATTAAGTCCTGATTGCCAGCATGATGAAACCAGCATCCTCAAAGTCTCCGGCTTTAGCTCTTTCTTTAATTCCTGAATAACTTCTTCACACGATGGCTGATCCTTAAGATCATTTAAGAACTCCGTTATCTGTCTCTTTACGGAACTGTTGTCGGTTTTACTGTAGAATTCAACCAGTAATTCTATGGCTCCGCGGAAGGGAGTTTCATCCCGTAGTACCTTTATTGACTCTGTGATCTTAACAAAGTTTTCATCGTTTAAAATATGTTCAAGTTCTTTGCGTTTATTTTGTGGACTGATCATTTTTAATCATTTACTGCAAAGTTAGAAATAGGTTTGGTTAGAAATGGCAATATAAAGAGAAATTAAAATATAGTACTAAATTAGCGTGAATTAGAAAAGATCATAAAAAATAACCGAATCATGAATAAACTTCTTAAAATCAGTAACAGTGTTCTTGCAATGGGTCTCTTAATGGCATTAATGATTGTCAGCTGCCGTTCGGGAGGGAAAAATGCAAAGAAAGAAGCTGATTCTCTTACTGTTCCGGGAGCAAATGCAGCCGTTTATGAAGACATTAAGCAGGCAGAAAAGATCTTTTACACACTGCCGTCTCCGCTTGAGTCTGCAATGCTTATAAAATCGGCAGGAGCACTTTTTAACGACGATCTGCTCAATCCGATTGAAAATACAAGTAAATATAATACCAACAGGAGCATGGCTCTCAATCTTGGTATTTATACTTGCGATCTGAGCTTTGCAAGCCTGTACGACCAGACACAATTAATTATAAACTACATGAATGCCGCCAAGAAAATGGCTGACGGTCTCGGCATTCTCGATGCTATTGAACAGGATGATATTGACAAACTGGAGGAAAACATCCATAA